>JAJZLX010000035.1 GCA_021850555.1 Pseudomonadota bacterium
ATCGTCGTTGAGAACCTCGGCATCGACATCCACAGAAGACAGCTGCGCGTTGCGCGTCAATCGCGTGTCGATCATGTCAGACGTCTCCCGGCCTCGGGCCAGCAGGCGCTGGCGCAGCAGCTCGGGGGGCGTGCTCAGATGCACGGCAAACAGGTCCGGATACAGCCGCCGCGTCTGCTGCAGCTGTGCCCGCGAGCCGTTGACCACGACGCTCAGGCCATCGGCCAAAGGGAGCAGCTCTTCGCGGCGGATTGCATACCGCAGGCCGTTCGCCTCCCAGTGCAGCGCGAATGCGCCGGCACGCAGCAGCGCGACGAACTCCTCGGGCGTCACGGCCTCATGAGTCTCGGCGGGATCGTCGGCCGCGCGGGTGATGGTGCGCCGGGCGATGCGCAGCTGCGCCGGTTGCGGCTGATGCCGGGCCAGCCACCGCAATACGGTATCCTTTCCAGCCCCCGAAGGCCCGATCAGGTAGATCAGCCGGCCGCGACGCACGTTCATCGCGCACAGCGCTCCATCCCCGTCAGCGGCACCCGCGCGACCCGGCGCAGGGGCGCGTCGATCGCCGGCTCGACAAACAGGGAAAGGGCATCAAACATCAGCGGCTGCGGCAGCACCGCGAAAGAGGCGATGGCATGCTCGAGCAGCGCGGTCCGTTGCAACGGCGAAAGCGCATCGATCCGGCCGGTCAGGGTCATGTGAAAACGAAAGTCCTCGAACACGTAAGGGTATCCCCAGGCACGCAATTGCGCATGCTGGCGCGCGCTTAACCCGTGACGGCCGTAACGTGCGAGCTCGGCAGGCCGAAGCGGCGCGGCGAGGGGCTGCAAAGCGGTGACACAGGCACGCTCCAGCGCCTGCAGAGGCGGACAGGAGTGTTGCGGCTGCAACGCGATGAAGCCGTCGAGCCTCTGCGGGAGCAGCGGCGGCAGCTCAAAGGGCGCAAAGCCGGCCGCCAGCGTGTGCAAAGCATCCAACAGGCCGGCTGCGGCGCACGGGCTCGACAGTCGCCAGGGGGCGCGCAGCGTCGCGTGCCACCCATAGCGGCGCGGCGCCGCCGTAAGCCGAGACCACTCCTGCGGACTCCAGCCGACGGGGGGCCGAGGCGGCTCGACGGGCGCTCCATCGGCGTCGCGGCCGAGCCAGCGCGCCCCGGCACGCGCCCACGGCGAATCCTCAGCCGGCGCGAAGTACACCGCCCAGCGATGGACCGCTGGCGCCAGCGCGCGCAGCTCCAGCGGCTCAGCCATCCGTACGCACCCGCAATCCGATGCGATCGCCGCAGAAATAGGTCGTCGCGCATTCCACCGCGATGCCGTTGGTGTCCTCGTTGACACTCTGCACCCGCAGCGCCGGCCGACAGGCGGGCTGCGCCAGCAGCGCGGCGATCTCAGGCGAAGGCAGAACCGCGCTGATACGGCTCTCACGCCGCACGTAGTCAGGTACGCCGAGCGCGGCGAACGCCTGCGTGATCGAGCCGGATTCGGCCACCAGCCGCTCCAGTCCGTCGAAGCGCGGGAGTGGAAAGAATCGCTCGCTGACATGCAGCGGGCACTGCTTGGCCTCGCCAAGGGTCTGGAGACGCAACACGCGGCCGTAGCGCTTCAGGCTCAGTGTGCGCGCCACCTCGGCCGAAGCGCGAACACGGGCGGCACCGAGCACGCACAAGCCACCGGGCATGCCGGCGAGGCGCAGACTCAAAGAATGTCGGGTGTGACGGCCCAGCATCAGCTCAAGCGCAAATTCTCCAACGTACGTGCCGCTGCCCTGCACGACCCGCACCAATCCGCTGGCCGCCAATGCAGCCAAGGCCCGGCGCACCGTGTGACGGTTGACGCCGAAGCGCTCGGCGAGCCTGTACTCGGTCGGCATCCGCTCTCCCGGAGAGTACGCGCCGCTCGCAATGTCGTCGGTGAGCTCGCTGGCGATCCGAGACCAGACACGATCTCGCCCGGCGCAGGCAAAGATCTCACGGCCGTCGATCATAGCCGGTCATGGCTGTCATGAAAGGGACACATGTCCGCCATAAGCTGCGCAGGTCATCCCAGGTTGTCTATACAACGATAGATATCACGGGCATGTTGCAATACGATGGCACCCGCGCGGACTCCGTGGCCGCGGCCCGCCGGGCGTGGATTCGCCTGCTCAGCCGCGCGCCGCTCGAGATGCTCGAGGCGGCCCTGGCTCATCTGGCCGGCCCGCAGCCGCAGTGGCTGCGCCGGCCCGAGACCGGGCTGGTGATGGTGCAGGGCCGCATCGGCGGCAGCGGCGCGCGCTTCAATCTCGGCGAAGTCACCGTGACCCGCTGTGCCTTGCGCCCGGATCCGGCGCTGCTCGCCTGCAGCTACGTCGGTATCGCCTATGTGATGGGCCGCTCGGCTCGCCACGCGGAGCTCGCCGCGACAGCCGATGCCCTGCTGCAAGACCCGATTGCTCAGGCGCGGGTACCCGCCGACCTTCTCGGGCGAATTACCGCGTGGCTCGACACCGAGCACACCGCACGGCGCGCCAAGGCTCTCGCGACCAAAGTCGAATTCTTCACGGTGGCGCGCGAGCGCGCCGCCACTGCCGGTCCGGAACAGGTCCCATGATGCGCCTCGAGTCCGGCATCGCCACCGAGCTGCGCGATGTGGGACCAGCCTTCAACGACCCGCAGCTGAGCAGCCAAGCCGTATTTCGCGCCGCGTTGGAGGCGTTGTCGAGGCCCGGCCGGGTGCAGGCCGTGCCGAGCGACGCTCACCCCCCGGCCGGCGCCGCGCCGGCAGCCGCCGGGCTTATGCTCGCGCTGCTCGATCCTGACTGCACTCTGTGGCTGGCGCCGCGGCTCGCCGCCGGACCGACGAGCGCGTGGCTGCGCTTCCACACCGGCTGCCGCATCGTGCAACAGCCGGACGAGGCCCGCTTCGCGTGGACCGACGCCGACCAGCTGCCCGCGTTGCACAGGTTCGCGCAGGGCAGCGAATTCGAGCCGGAAGCCTCCACGACCTGCCTCATCCAGGTCGATGGGCTCGACAGCACCTGCGGCTGGACGCTGCGCGGTCCGGGAATCCGCGACCGTCATCGGCTCGCCATCGAGGGTCTTGGCGCGAGCTTCATCGTGCAATGGCAGGCCAACCACGCGCTGTTTCCGCGCGGCATCGATGTGTTGCTGTGTGCGGGCGAGACAATTGCCGGGCTGGCCCGAACCACGACAATCGAGGACTGATCGATGTACGTTGCCGTCAAAGGCGGCGAAACCGCGATCCGCAACAGCCAGGAGCTGCTCGCCGAACTGCGCCGCGGCGACCCGGCCGTTCCCGAGCTGTCGGTCGCGCAGATCCGCTCACAGCTGCGCCTGGCGGTCGACCGGGTCATGACCGAAGGCTCGCTTTACGATCCCGAGCTCGCCGCGCTGGCACTCAAACAGGCCTCGGGCGACGCGGTCGAGGCGATCTTCTTGCTGCGCGCATACCGCACGACATTGCCGCGCCTGGGCTACAGCGTGCCGCTGGACACCGCCAACATGCGGTTGTGGCGCCGGATCTCCGCAACCTTCAAGGATCTGCCCGGCGGGCAGATCCTCGGGCCCACGTACGACTACACTCAGCGGCTGCTGGACTTCGCACTGCTCGCCGGCACACCGGCGCCGAGCGCGCCGAGCGCACCGTGCGACGGCGAGGCGACGCCAGCAGTGATCGGCCTGCTCGACCGCGAAGGTCTGATCGAGCCGCAAGCCATGCCACCCGATGATCCCGAGCCGGGCGACCTCACGCGCGAGCCGCCGCGTTTCCCGGCATCGCGCCCGGAGCGGCTGCAGAACCTGGCCCGAGCGGACGAGGGCTTCCTGCTCGCGCTAGCCTACTCGACCCAACGCGGCTATTCGCACACTCATCCGTTCGCCGGCGAGGTGCGCTTCGGCAGCGTCGAGCTCGAGGTGGTGCCCGAGGAGCTGGGCTTTGCGGTCTCGATCGGCGACATTGAAGTGACTGAATGCCAGATGATCAACCAGTTCGCCGGCAGCGAGCGTCAGCCGCCGCAATTCACCCGCGGCTACGGCCTGGCATTCGGCCACAGCGAGCGCAAGGCGATGGCAATGAGCCTGGTCGATCGCGCCTTGCGCGCCCCGGAGCTCGGCGAGGCGATCGACGCTCCGGCGCAGAGGGAGGAGTTCGTTCTCTCTCACAGCGACAGCCTCGAGGCCTCGGGTTTCGTGCAGCACCTGAAGCTGCCGCACTATGTCGATTTCCAGTCCGAGCTCGATCTGGTGCGCCGCCTTCGCGCCGGCGCAGCCCAAAGGGACAGCGCGGAATGAACCGGCCCCACGCCTCTGCCCTTCGGCGCGACCCGAACGTCAATTTCGCCTATCTCGACGAGCGCACCAAGCGCATGATCCGCCGCGCGCTGCTCAAGGCGGCATGCATTCCCGGCTACCAGGTCGCCTTCGGGTCGCGCGAGATGCCCCTGCCGTACGGCTGGGGGACCGGCGGCATCCAGGTCACCGCATCGGTCATCGGGCCGAGCGACGTGCTCAAGGTCATCGACCAGGGCTCGGACGACACTGTCAACGCCGTCAACATCCGCCGCTTCTTCCAGCGCGCCGCCGGGGTGGCGGTGACCACCGACACCGCGCGGGCCGACATCATCCAGACTCGTCATCGCATCCCCGAAACCCCGCTGCGCGAAGGGCAGATCCTCGTATATCAGGTTCCCGCTCCGGAGCCCATGCAACGGCTCGAGCCGCGCGAGCTCGAGACCCGCAAGCTGCACGGTTTGGCTGAATATGGGCTGATGCACGTGAAGCTCTACGAAGACATCGCGCGCTACGGACACATCGCAACCACGTACGACTATCCGGTCCTGGTCAACCACCGCTACGTGATGTCTCCGTCGCCCATCCCAAAGTTCGATAACCCGAAGATGCACATGAACCCGGCCCTGCAGCTGTTCGGCGCCGGGCGCGAGAAGCGCATCTACGCCGTACCGCCCTACACGGCCGTCGAAAGCCTGGCCTTCGACGACCATCCCTTCTCGGTGCAAAGCTGGGACAGCGCCTGCGCCCTGTGCGGCGCATCGAACAGCTTCCTCGATGAAGTGATCACCGATGACCGCGGCGGGCGCATGTTCGTCTGCTCAGACTCGCACTTCTGCGCGACCCGGCGATCAGCCGCCTCCGCTGCGCAAGGGTCCGATGCCGATGACTGAATCGCAACCGCCGCTTCTGCAGGCCCGCGGCCTGCGGCGCCTATACGGTAACCACATCGCAGTCGACGAGGTAACGTTTGATCTGTGGCCCGGAGAGGTGCTGGCCGTCGTCGGCGAATCGGGCTCGGGCAAGAGCACACTGTTGCACACATTGGCCGGCCATCGGGCACCAGAGGCCGGCCAAGTCCTGTTCGATGTCCGCGGTCTCGGCGCACGTGACATTTATGCGCTCACAGAGGGCCATCGGCGCGCGCTGGCGCGCACCGACTGGGGCTTCGTGCACCAGGATGCCGCCGACGGCCTGCGCATGCGGGTGTCGGCGGGCGCCAATGTGGCCGAGAGACAGATGGCTCTCGGGGAGCGTCATTACGGTCGCCTGCGCCAGCTGGCGCTCGACTGGCTGGAACGGGTTGAGATCGATCCGCAGCGCATCGACGACACGCCCGAGACGTTCTCCGGCGGAATGCGCCAGCGCCTGCAGATCGCCCGCAATCTGGTGACCCTCCCTCGCCTGATGTTCCTCGACGAGCCTACCTCGGGCCTCGACGTGTCGGTGCAAGCCCGGCTTCTCGATCTGCTGCGCCAGCTCACGCGCCAGCTCGGCCTGGCAGCGGTACTGGTCACCCATGACTTGGCGGTGGCACGGCTTCTGGCTCACCGCACGATGGTGATGCAGCGCGGCCGCGTCGTTGAGGCGGGACTCACCGACCAGCTGCTCGACGATCCGGACCATCCCTATACCCAGCTTCTGGTGTCCTCGGTGCTGCAGCCTTGAGCGCCATGACGACCCGGCCCCCGCCGCTGCTGCGGCTCGAAGGCGTAGCCAAGCGCTTCACGCTGTACAACCAGAACGGCGCCGTGTTGAGCGTGCTCCAGCACGTCGACCTCAGTGTGCATGCCGGCGAATGTGTCGTGCTCGATGGCCCATCAGGCATTGGCAAGAGCACGCTGCTCAAGCTGATCTACGCCAACTACCGCGCGAGTCAGGGCAGCATACGACTGTTTCCCGACACCCCGGCGCAGCTCGAGATGACCACGGCGGCACCGCGACAGCTGGTGGCGGCCAGGCGCGATGCGATCGGCTACGTCAGTCAGTTCCTGCGCGTGATTCCACGCGTTGCGGCGCTGGATGTGGTGGCCGAGCCGCTGCTGGAAGGCACAGTCCCTTGCGCCGGGCCGCGGGAGCGATCGCTCGCTCAAGCGGGCCCGGCGGTACAGGCCGCGCGCACCGAGGCAGCGCGCTGGCTGCAGCGGTTGAACATCGGACGGGAGCTTTGGCAGTTGCCCCCGGCGACCTTTTCCGGCGGCGAGCAACAGCGCGTCAACATAGCCCGCAGCCTGATCAAGCCGCGCCCGCTCCTGCTGCTCGATGAGCCGACCGCCTCGCTCGATGCCGTCAACACCCGCGTGGTGATCGAGCTTGTCTCGCAAGCGCGAGCCCGCGGCGCAGCGATCATCGGCGTGTTTCACGATCCGGTCATCGCCGCCGCGGTAGCCACTCGCCGCATCGACATCGAATGCTTCAGGAAGAGCGCATGAAGCAAACCATTCTGCGCAACGCCCGCCTGGTGCTGCAAAAGGAGATCGTCTCCGGCAGCATCGCGTTCAACGAGGACGGCATCACCGCGATCGGCACTGGCGGCACATCGGCGCGCGGTGCACTCGATATCGACGGCGACCTGCTGGCTCCCGGCCTGGTCGAGGTGCACACCGACAACCTGGAGCGGCATCTGATGCCGCGGCCCAAGGTGATCTGGGCCGAAGCGCCGGCGCTGCTCGCCCATGACGCGGAGGTGGCCGGCGCCGGCATCACCACCGTGCTCGATGCCCTGGGCGTCGGCACGCTCGACACGGAGGGCCTGCGCGGCGGCAGCTGGGAGCCGCTGCTGCGATGCCTGAGCGAGTGCAGCGCGAATGATGCGCTGCGCGCCGAGCATCTGCTGCACGTGCGCTGCGAGCTGCCGTCACCGAACGCTGTCGAGCTCTTCCAGCCCTTCCACAATCACCCGCGCCTGCGCCTCATCTCGCTGATGGACCACACGCCGGGGCAGCGGCAGTGGGAAAACATGGAGCATGCGCGAATCTACTACATCGGCAAGAAGGGCTGGAGCCCCGAAAAATACGAAGCCAGGGCAGCCGCGGCGGCCGAGATGCAAAGGCGGTATGCGGCGCCGCATCGAGCGCACTTCGTGGACTACTGCCGAGTCCATCGCATCGCCCTGGCGAGCCACGATGACACTACCGCCGGGCACGTGGAGGAAGCTCACCGGGACGGCGCCGCCATCTCCGAGTTCCCGACCACGCGACTCGCCGCCGAAGCCGCCCGGCGACTCGGTTTGGCCACGGTCATGGGCGGACCGAACATCGTGCGCGGAGGCTCTCACTCCGGCAACGTCGCCGCCTGCGAGCTGGCCCGCCACGCATTGCTCGACATCCTCTCCTCCGATTACGTGCCCGGCAGTCTCCTGAATGCGGTATTCGTGCTGCATCATGCTCACAGCGTCGCTTTGCCGGACGGATTCACGATGGCGACGCGCGCACCGGCCGCGGCCCTCGGCCTTCACGATCGTGGTCGCATAGCCCAGGGACTGCGCGCCGACCTCATCCGGGTGCGCCCTCTTGCCATGTCAGACGGCAGCGTGCGCCCGGTGGTGCGCGCGGTCTGGCGGGAGGGGCGGCGGGTGGCATGAGCACGCTTTGAGGACGGAGCCGGAGCCACATGCAGCGAATCAACAGCGGAGCGCCAACCGACCCATGGCCGGCAGGGCCGACGCTCTCAGTGGGCGTGCCGGCGCGCCCGTGGCGTCCCCCGCTCCGGGACTCATGGGTCGCGCGCACCCGTCCGTTTCACAATCCGGTCACGTTGCTCGCCTAGGATCCCGCACAGAGGTCGTCGCGAACCCGGCGGCGCTTGCAAGAGATCGGCCGATTCGGTGGAGATGACGGCGAGATCCGCCGGCTCCGCCTCCCCGGCGGCCGATAACGCCGCGTCAGGCAACACACGCGCGCATCGCCACCACGACGGAGCGGCCCGGCTGTGTCACAGATCGAACCCTATCTCGATGATCTGAGCTTTCGCCGCGCGCATCTGCGCCTGATGCTCTCGGCCGGTCTGGGCATATTTCTGGACGGATACGACACGGCCATGATGGCCGTCGCCATCGTCCTCATCTCGCGCTCCTGGCACCTCACGCCCGCATCGATGGGGTTGATCGGTGCCTCCGTGTTGTTCGGCGCGATGGCCGGTGGCGCGATCGGGGGGCGCTGCGCCGATCTGTACGGGCGCAAGTGGCTCTATCTCATCGACATCGCCACTTTCTTTCTCGCGGCGATTCTCTCGGCGTTTTCCTGGAACGTCACCTCTTTTTTCGTGTTCCGCTTTTTCGTGGGTGTCGGCATCGGCATCGACTACCCGTTGAGCGCCACCTTTCTCGCCGAGTTCGCGCCGCGCAGGAGGCGAGGCTCGATGATGACCTGGTCCTTCGGCCTGTTCTTTTACATCGGCGCCGTCGCCGCCTTGCTTGTGGGCTATCTGCTCTCCCGATTCGGCACCGATGCGTGGCGACTGCTGTTCGCCTCAGGAGCGCTGCCTGCCATCGGACTGCTCATCCTGCGGCGCACCCTGCCCGAGTCCCCGCGCTGGTTGCTGCGCGAGCAGCGCCCGCAACAGGCGATCGCCGCGCTACGCGCCTTCCAACCCGATTGCCCGCTCGGTGTGGAAGCATCATCACCCGGCCCGGCGCACTCGCACGCCCTGGATCCGGCGCGCTCGCGCTGGAGCGAGCTGCTCTGCCGCCGATACCTGCGCCGCACCGCGCTCATCACCCTGCCGTGGTTCCTGATGGACATCGTCGATTACGGCTACAGCATCTACATTCCAACGCTGCTGCTCGCCTTCGGCATGAAGTCCTTCGGCGGGGCGATCCTCTTGTCCGCCGGCATGAAGTGCATCGGCACGGTGGGATTCGTGCTCGTCGCCGGCTCGATAGAGCGCGTTGGCCGCATTCGGGCGCAGAGTCTCGGGTTTCTCGGTCTCGCGGCGGGCATGACCGCAATTGCGCTGCTTGCGATGAGCGAAGCTCGCGCGATCGTACCGATCGCGTTGTGCATGGTGTTCGTGAAGATCTGTAACGCGTTCCCGGACATCACGACCTGGATGCTGCCCGTTGAGCTCTTTCCGACCGATCTGCGCGCCTCGGCACACGGCCTCGCCACCTCATTCTCGCGCATCGGCGCCGCCACCAGCGTCTTTCTCTTCCCGATCCTGCAGTCCTCGTGGGGGATCGGCCCGCTGTTGCTTGCGATAGCGGCCGCACAGGTGCTCGCCTCGCTGCTCACGCTCCTCGCCGCATACGAGCCGGCCGGGCGCAGCCTCGAGGATATGGCACCACCGGCCTGCGCGCCGCACGCTGCCGACACGGGCAGAGCCGCTCAGCTGCTCACGGCGCGGCCGGTGCCCGAGGAGCCCTGAACGTGATGGTTTCGCGAGCTAGGCAGACCCGTCGCACGGCTTCCCGCTCGACAGCACCATGTCCGGACGGTATAAGCTCTCGCCCGAGCTTCACGGTCCCGAATGAGCACCTCTTCCGTCACTGCCGATGTCGAGGCCTTGCGCCTGATGCGCGCCGGATACCTTGCGGAGGCGTTGAGGCTCGCCGAACAGGCCGTTGCCGGCAAGACGGTCTGTTCCCCGGCCCACGGCGTGTTGGCGGCGGTGCTGCTGAAGCTCGGACGTACCGACGAGGCGGACACCGTGATCGAGAGCGCGGCCCAGTGCGCACCAGGCATTGCCGAGGCCTATGACGCCCTGGCCCAGGTGTCGCTTGCCCTGGGACGCCACGACCGGGCCAACACCCTTTACCGGCGCGCCGCGCAGCTCGAGCCGAACGTGGCCCGACACTGGCACAGGCTGGCATCGAGCGAGCGCGCTTTCGGCAGGCTCGCGCAGGCCGAGGCCGCCTGCGACCAGGCGATAGCGCTCGATGCGCGCGAGTATCGCAGCTATCTTCTGCGCTCGGAGCTGCGGACTCAGACCGCCGACGCCAATCATGTCGAGCAGTTGCGCCGTGAGCTGGCCCGGCCCGATCTGCAGGACCGCGCCCGAGTGCTTCTCGGCTATGCGCTCGGCAAAGAGCTCGACGACCTCGGACAGCACGAGGAGGCGTTCAAGTGTTTTGCGATGGCGGCGAGCACCCGACGGCGTGGTCTCACCTACGATGTGGCGCTCGATGAGCACAAGCTTCGGCGCATCATCGAGGCCTTTCCGCGCGAGCCATGCCGGGCCGGGAGCGGTCGGGTCGACTCGCGCCGCTTCGTGTTCATCGTCGGCCTGCCTCGCTCAGGCACCACACTGATCGAGCGCATCCTGACGGGGCTGCCCGGGGCCCGCTCCAACGGGGAAACCGATCACTTCGCGCGCACGCTGCTCACTTCCCCGCCGGCACGCCGGGGCACGGACCCGGGCGCCCTGGATGTCTTCGCTCGCGCAGCCGCGGTCGATTGGGATGCGGTCGCGGCCGGCTACGCACGAGTCGCCGACACCGGCACAGCCCACGAGCTCATCATCGAGAAGCAGCCGATGAACTATCTGTACCTCGGCGCAATACATCGCGCCTTGCCGCAGGCGCGGCTCGTGCTCGTCAGCCGCTCACCGCTCGACAGCTGCTTCGCGATGTACCGCACCCTGTTCGGCGAAGCCTATCAGTTCACCTATGACTTGCAGGATCTGGCGCGTTACTACGCGGCGTACTGCAGGCTGATCGAGCATTGGCGCGAAGCCTTCGGCGAATCGATCCACGAAGTCCATTATGAGGAGCTCGTAAGCGATCCGGCCCGCACCGGCGCGGCGCTCGCTCGGGCCTGCGGCCTTCAATGGCACGACTGCGCCGTCGAGGTCGAGAAGAACGCCGCCGTTTGCCTCACCCAGAGCGCGGCGCAGGTCCGCAGGCCCATCTACCGATCCTCCACGGGCCATTGGCGCCACTATCGCACGCACCTCGAGCCACTGATTGAAGCATTGCGCCGCTACGGCGTGACGCTCACGGAACTCGACTGAATCGGTCGCGTCCTTCGCGGGCCGCACCCCGGCGGGCGCACCGGATGCATGCGGCGCGGGCAAAAAAAACGGCGGCATTCGCCCCTCGGCAGATCAATGGGGCTCCGTAACCTACCGGAGAAATATTTATTTTTATTTCAATAACTTACAGATCAAAACCCTTCCTGACTTCCACGCGGATCGGCCTGCCGGCCCTGCCCGGCACATGCGCACCGGACGAGAGACAGGCCATATTGCCCGACTGCCTCGCGACCCCGCCCCACCCGCCGTGCCCGCCGCCCGTCTCTGCCCCGGTTGGCGGCATATGAAACGTCCACCGTGGCGCATGCCGCCCTGAGAGGATCTCTGCCCGGGTGTGGGCCTCGCCCGGGCGCGGACAACGCGGCTCGCGCGTGTAAATGCCCGGCCCGTACGGCCGAACGCATGAGTTGCCGCGTACACTCCGGGCAGGAAATCAACACGCTCGGGCGCCCCCGTCGAAGGCGTTCCGTGAACGCCGGCTAGATCATTTCGTCTGTCAATCTGTCATAATCACCCGCAAATGAAACGCATCCAATCCCGCCCCCCCATCGCTCTTTATCTGTCACTGGCTGCAGTGGGTCTTTGCACGACCCTGTCTCGCGCGGCTGTGGCATCGCAAACCGCAATGCCCACCATGGCTGCAGCCAAGCTGCCGGCACCGGTGCAGACGGAGCGCTTCGTGCTCAAGCCCGGCCAGACCGTGATCGGGCGGGTACAGATGGTGCGGCTCAAGCCGCACCAGGTGTTGGACGATGTCGCACGGCTGTTCGACGTCGGGTATGACTCGATCAAGCACGCCAACCCGAAGGTCAATCCATGGCTCGCCCCGGCCGGCACCCGGGTGATCGTGCCGACGCAGTTCATTCTGCCGGATGCTCCCCACGTGGGCATCGTGGTGAACATCGCCGCGATGCGGCTCTTCTACTTCCCACCGCACAAGCCGGGGCAGCCGCAGGTCGTCATCACGCATCCGGTCGGGATCGGGAGGCTCGGCCACCCCACGCCGACGATGGAGACACGAGTCACCTGGCACCAGGCCCATCCCGAGTGGATCGTCCCGCGCTCAATCCTCACCTCGCATGCCCGCAGGGGCACGCCGCTGCCGCAGGTGGTCGCGGCCGGCCCGAACAATCCGCTCGGCAATTACGCGCTGCACCTGGCGTATCCCGAAATCCTCATCCACGGAACCGACAGGCCCGCCGGAGTGGGGCGGCGCGTCAGCCACGGCTGCATCCACCTGTATCCGGAAGACATCAAGCAGCTCTTCAAGATGGTGCCGAACGGCACGCCGGTGCGGGTGGTCAATCAGCCCTTCCTGTTCGGCTGGCGGAACGGGCGGCTGTACATGCAGGCTTATGGCGCGCTGCAGGATGACAAACGGCCCTGGAAGACCGACCCGCTCCTGCTCGGTCACATGTTGACGGCCGGCCTGGTGAAGGACCTGGCACGGGCTCACCAGAGGATCGATTGGCCGCGCGTGCGAGCTCTGCTCGCCCACCCGAAGGTCGTTCCACTCCCGGTCTCCGGATCCGGCCTGGCCGGCAGCGCAGTGCAGGCCACGCTCGTGCAGAACCGCCTGCCCAAAGGCTCGGCGTGGAACGGCAAGACCCACCTGCCGCTCACCCCGGCACAGTTCCGCGTCATCATGGCCCAGATCGACTCCTCCAGGCACTCGAAGTCGGGCGAGGACGGGGACGGCTCCGCACGCCTGCACGCCTCCGGACCATCGCGGCCGACGGGGTAAGGGACAATCCCGCTCTGACGCAACGCTCGGGCGGAGAAGGGGACTCGTGGGCCGGCCCTGCACGGAGGGCGAAGGTCAGCCTCCGGCCTCACCGGCGCCGGGCTTGACGGCGACCGCCTCGATCAGTGCCGAGCGGCCGGCGTGTCCACTGCCCTCCTCGAGCGTCTCCTCGTGCTCGCGCAACAGCGGCCACTGCGCATCCGGCAACAGTTCGCGCAGCATCTGTGCCGTGTACAGATGATCGAGCCGTCCCGGGCCCCCGGTACGATACTCGAGCTGTTTCGGGGTATAGCCTTGAAGCAGCAGCAAGCCGCCCGGCTTGAGAGTGCGCCAGATCCCCGCAAACAGACGGGCCCGCATGGCCGGTCCGGCGAATTGCACGAAGATCGCCGCCACCGCGTCGAAAGCGGACGGCGTCCAGGTCCACTTATCCACATCGCTCACGTGAAAGTCGACCTGCACGCCGCGCTCCCGCGCCCAGCGCCGCGCCTTGTCAACCGCGACGGGTGACAGATCGAAGGCGGTGACGCGCAATCCCCGCTCGGCCAGATGAATCGCATTGCGACCCTCGCCATCGGCCACGCTGAGCACCGTGGCCGTGGGGCGCAGGCGTGCCGCCTCGCGACGCAGGAAGCCGTTCGGCTCATCTCCGAACCACCGGCCGGGCCTGGAAAAGCGCTCGTCCCACTGGGCCCGGGCGTCGTTGAATTCGGTGTCGTTTGCACTCATCGTTGGCTCCGCAGTCCCGCGTCAATGCTCGATGGGCGAGGAGATCCTCGGGCGAGCGGGCAAGTATGTCATTTGACCTTGACGCCGCGACCGTCGAACACTGCGACGTCGGTCGGGATACCTGCGCGCACGCTGGCCCCGACAGTGCAGAAGTCTTCGAACTGCGCGAGCACCCGCTCGAGATGCGGCACTTGATCCGCCGCCGCCCCGAGGCGGATCTCAACCTCGATGTGCAGTACGCGCAAGCGCCCCGCCTCGTTTCGGCCGATGCGCGCGCGCGCGGTCGTGGTGATGCCCCCGGGATCGCTCTTGAACTTGGCGAGGGCGAAATTCAGGCTCGAGCTCATGCAGCTGGCCACTGCGGCGAGCAGCAGTTGCGAGGGCGAGGGTCCCGCGGCCCGCCCGAGGGGCGGCGGCTCGTCCGATGCCAGGTGGGACATGCCCTGCGCGAAGGCGATGTCGAACTCGTAATCCCGCACTTGGTGGAGGGTGACACTCGGCGGTTGCTCGGGCATGGAGGGCTCTCCGGCAGCGTGAGTCGCCTCAGCATACCTGTGGCGAAGGACCGGTGCCGTGGAAAGTACCGTCCGATGAGAGTGCTCCGGCGCGCCCCGGGAGCCGCTGAGCACGGCCGGGACGCGCGGGAGCGCGCCCCGGCCGTGCATGGCCCGCAAGCCTGTCGGATTTGGAACGCTTCCGGGACAGCGCTATTGGATCAGCCCCTCGGCCTTCATTGCAGCCTGCACCGCCGGCCGCGCGGCCACGCGCCGCTGGAAGGCCTGAAGGTTGGCGAACTGCGACAGATCGAGCTTCACGTGCTGTGCCCAGCTCGTCACGGTGAAAAGATACGCATCGGCCACCGTGAAGGTGTCCCCGAAGAGGTACTGCCGGCCTTCGAGCTGCTTGTCGGGCAGCGCATAGCGCCTGATGAGGTACTCCTGCCGCTCCGAGCGCGTCTGCGCCGGGGTCTCCGGCCGAAAGAGCGGCGAGTAGCTCTTGTGCAGCTCGGAGTTGATGTAGCCCAACATTTCCTGCAGACGATAGCGCGCCATGGTGCCCGAAGGCGGCGCCAGGCCGGACTGAGGCTTGAGGTCCGCGAGATACTGGACGATCGTCGGGCCTTCAGTGAGGATTTCCCCATTGTCGAGCTCCAGCGCCGGGACGGAGCCCTTGGGGTTGATGGCGAGGAAATCACCCTCGGTGGCGATGGTCTTGGTCTTCAAATCCACTTTCTGCAGTACGACCTCGATGCCCGCCTCGCGGGCGACGATGTGAGGCGAGAGTGAGCACGCGCCGCTTGCATAGAACAGTCTCATGCCAATCCTCCTGTCGAATGAATGCGAAACGGCGAAAAGCTACCAGCCGCACTTACCTTTGTATAGCATGTTACCTTCGGTAATGAAATTTTCCGCTAACCTCCCGGTAAGGAGCCAGGCATGCCGCACAAGATCCGCAAGAGCGCGGCCCCGCCGCCGCCGACCGGGTGCCCCATGGGCACCTGCATGCGCCTGCTCGGCGGCGCCTGGACCCCGAATGTGATCTGGCAGCTCTCCGGCGGGCCACGCCGATTCGGCGAGCTCTACCGGGATATCCAAGGCATCTCACCGAAGATGCTGACCGCGCGGCTGCGGGAGCTGCAGGCCAAACGCGTCGTGATCCGCGAAGTCGCACCCACCTCGCCGCCATCCGTCGAGTACGCGCTGTCGCAGCTCGGCAGGGAGCTCATTCCTGTCATTGACAGCATCGTGAAGGTGGGCACGCGCCTGCTGCAGGATGCGGCAGGCGCCCCTGTGAAAGGGCAAGTCACCGCCCGGCGCAGGCCGTGATCGAGGCGCGCCGAAATTACTCGCGCCGGATGAGCCGGAAGCAGACGTGCGCTGTGGCGAAAAGCAGGCACGAGCCGTACACGATGAGCGTGGCGCAGGTCGTCGCGGCGAGGCAAACGAGCTTCCGGGGAGCTTCGGGAGCAGTCTTTCCAGCTCGTGCAAGCCTGCCCCAATAAGTCCTCCTCGCGACAGCCGCCGGCCGGCGCGCCCCCCCCAAGCGGGCAAAAGGCGCCCCGGCAGCAGGCGTACGATCAGGCCCGCGCTCTGCGCAGAGTATCGAGCAGCCCCGCCGCCCCACCGGCCAGCGAGCCTACGACTTGACCTGCGGCGGTCAGCGTCCCCACGGCGCCGAAGATCGGCAGAACCGTGAGCAGCGCGACCCCGGCTGTGGCGCCCAGTGCTACGTTCTTGAACAGATCTACGAGTTTCATCTTCCACCTTGAGTCCGCGACTGCGGGAACCTTGCTCATTCTAGGCTCCAGCGTGGCGAGCGGAGCAATCCCGATGGGGCCGCGATCGGGAGCATCGACAGATGCCAGGGCATAATTTACAATAATTTCATTTGGTTACAGCGCAATTTACAGACGGCTCATTGGGCGTGCTCTGCCTTGGCAATGACGCCATCGCGCTCCCCGCCTATCATCAGAGATCCTCAGCGGCCTGGAGAACTCAGCCGTGATCCTCGACGCGTTCATCTCCAGCCATGCGAGCGCCATCCGCCTGGGAAGCTTCCTCGGTGTCTTCGCCCTCATGGCGCTGTGGGAAATGCTCTCGCCGCGCCGGCCTCGCAGCACATCCAGACGGGCGCGCTGGACCGGGAACCTGGAACTCCTCGTCCTGAACAGCCTGCTGCTGCGCCTCATCTTCCCGGCCGCCGCGGTGGGCGCGGCGGTATTCGCCACGGCTCACGGCTGGGGGCTGCTCGGACTGGCGCATCTTTCCACCGCGCTGACCGTTGTGATAGCCGTCGTTGCGCTCGATCTCACCATCTACCTGCAGCACGTCATGCTGCACGCCGTGCCGATGTTGTGGCGGCTTCACCGGGTGCATCATGCCGATCTCGATCTCGATGTCACCACGGGCTTGCGCTTTCACCCGCTCGAGATCCTCCTGTCCCTGCTCATCAAGCTCGCGGCCATCGTACTGCTCGGCGCGCCGGCGGTCTCGGTGGTGATCTTCGAGGTGCTGCTCAACGCTACCTCGATGTTCAATCACGGCAACGTGCGCCTGCCGGCCGCAGCCGACCGGCTGCTGCGCTGGCTCATCGTCACGCCGGACATGCACCGCGTGCATCACTCCATCGAGGACGACGAGACCAACAGCAACTTCGGGTTCAACCTGCCATGGTGGGACCGGCTGTTCGGAACCTACCGCCCTCAGCCGCGTGCCGGCCACGACGCCGTGACCCTGGGCATCCGCACCTTCAGACGTCCCGGGGTATGCGCGGGGCTGCCCGGCATGCTCGCCATACCGTTCATCGGCGACGCCGCCGGCTACGCGATCAATCGCCGCTCATGGGGACCCTCTGCATGAAGCCTGCAGCCGCGAAGTGGATCCGCATTGGCCTGCTCGGCCTGCTCGGCGGCCTGGGGCTGTGGGCCTACCTGCATCGGGGCGAGCTCGACCCTCATGCTCTGGCGCGGGCGGTGCATGCAGCAGGCTTCTGGGCGCCGCTCGCGTTCATGGCCCTATATGCCGTGGCGACGGTGGCTCTCGTGCCCGGGTCGGTGCTCACCCTGGCCGGCGGGGCGCTGTTCGGGCCGCTCGCGGGCACCCTCTACAACCTGACCGGCGCGACCCTCGGGGCAACAGGGGCGTTTCTCGCCTCCCGCCACCTGGCGGCGGATTGGGTACGCCGGCGCGTCGGGGGCCGGGCCGAGCAGATCGTCCAGGGCGTCGAGCGGGAGGACTGGCGATTCGTGGCGTTCGTTCGCCTGGTGCCGCTGATTCCCTTCAATTTGCTCAACTACGCCCTCGGGCTGACCCGCATCCGGGTATCGCGCTACATCATCGCCTCGTATCTCGCCATGCTCCCGGGGACGCTCGCCTACACCTATCTCGGTTATGCCGGGCGCGAAGCGGCCACCGGCAGAGCAGATCTCGTGCGCAAGGCGCTGCTGGCGCTCGCACTGCTCGCCGCCGCGGCGCTCCTGCCGCGTCTGGTGCGCCGCTGGCGCGCTGCGGGACATCCGCCGGCCCTTTGAGGAGCGCGTCCCCTCAATCCGGCAGCCCGCGGCTGCGGATATAGAGGTGCAGGTATTTGCGGCGCACGTAATTGGACTCCACCAGCGCAAAAACCATCCCGCGCCAGCCGTCGAGAAAGCCCAGCCGCAGCACGTACCCGCGGAGGAACCGCCACGCGGGATTCACCAGCACCTTGCCGAGCCCGCAGCGCTTGCCGCGCGTATCGAGCGCGGCGGCCATCAGCAAGGCATAGCGCTGCATGCGCAGGAGATGATCGGAGAGGCTGCGGTAGGAGAGATGCTCGAGGTGCCCATGCAGGCGCCCGACCGGCCCCTCGATACGCGTGTTCTCGTGGATCTCCTCGCCCGCCCAGCGGCCGCGCCGCCGGTCGAACAGGCGCACCAGCCGGTCGGGATAGGCGTTGCCGTGGCGAAGGAAGCGGCCGAAGTACTCGGTGATGCGCGGGATCGACCAGCCGGCGGAGCCCTCGAAGCCGGCGCCGCGCAGCCGCTCGATCTCCGTGCGCAGCTGCGCGCTCACGCGCTCATCGGCGTCCACGCACAACACCCAATCATTGCTCGCAGCCTCCACCGCGAACTGTTTCTGCGAGCGATAGCCCGGCCAGTCACGCTCGATCACCCGCGCACCGAGCGCCGCGGCCCGGGCGCGCGTCTCATCGGTGGAATGCGAGTCCACGACGAGCACCTCATCGCAGAAGCTCACCGAGCGCACGCACGCCTCGATGCGATCCTGCTCGTTGTAGGTAATGATGCAGGCCGACAGGCCGCAACGATCAGCCACGCTCACCTCGCCCGGACCCGGCAGGTCCGCCGCGCTCCGAAACGAGGCAGTCTATACGCATTTGGCGATCCCGGGAGCCTGCCGCCGGAATCCTCGCGCGACATCCGGATCGCCGCTGTTCGGCCCATCCATGAGGTCGCCCATGGAGGAGACATACCGCCAGTGCAGCGCCACCCCGAACGGCCCGTTGGCATAGCCAAGCATGGTGTTCTCTTTCCGCTCCGGGTGCGACAGATCCGGGATGCTCGAGCCGGCGGCGGCGCTATTGCCGCGCGGTGAACAATCGATCGGCGACGAACGGGTTGGCGCGCCGCTCGGCACCGAAGGTCGAAGCCGGTCCATGGCCCGGTACGAAACGCACGTCATCCCCCAGAGGAAAGAGCCGCTCCCGGATGGAGTGAATCAGAGTTTGAAAATCCCCGCGAGGGAAGTCGGTCCGCCCGATCGATCCTGCGAACAACACGTCACCCACCCACGCGCAGCGCTGCGCTCGATGGAAGAACACCACATGCCCGGGAGTGTGGCCTGGACAGTGCAGGACCTCGAGCGTCTCATCGCCGACGGTGACGCGATCGCCGTCCTCGAGCCAGCGATCGGGCTCGAAGCGCTCGGCCGGCGGAAAGCCGAACTGCGCCGCCTGCACGGGCAGCGCCTCGATCCAGAACCGGTCCTCACGCTGCGGCCCCTCAACCGGCAATCCCCGCTCGCGAGACAGCTGCGCGGTGGCCGCGCAATGATCCAGGTGTGCATGCGTGAGCAGGATCTTGGTGAGCACGAGCCCGCGCCGATCAGCCTCGCTCAGCACTCGATCGAGATCCCCGCCCGGATCGATGACCGCTGCACGACTCTGCTCGTCCCACACGAGCGAGCAGTTCTGTTGGAACGGGGTGACGGGAATGACGAGCGAGTGCAGCACGCGGCCCTCAGGAAAGGAGCTCGGCGACCCGCTCGGACACCGAGTCCGGGTCGTCGTCACGGGCGGTTACGGCGCAGCTCTTGCCCCGCCGCGGCGCGTAGAGCGCCGGCTGCGTCACTTTGAACAGGCCCACGGTGAGGGTATCCGTCGCGGCGCCGAGGTGCATCAGGCCGGAATCGGCGCACACGAAGCAGCTCGCCGCCTCGATCACCGCAGCCACCTGCCGCACGTGGTGCGAGGCATAGCCCGGCAGTTGCGGCAGTGAGGCGGTCCCGCCGGGAGGGCGGATCTCGATGATCCGCACGCCGGGCAAGCGCCGCTCGAGCCCCTGGATCATATGTCGCCACCACTCGAGCGCAAAGCGCTTGGCGCCGGTGGCATGCGTGGCCACCGCCACCACGGGAGCTGAATGGCCCTCACCGGTCAACCGCGCGAGCTGCTCCTTCCCGAATGCACGCTCCGCTTGGGTCAACCGGATGCTGAGCTTCGCATCATCCACGCCGGCGGCCTCAACATCGAGATCGAGCACAGCTCGGCGCAGCAGGTACACGGGGTAGGCGCCCATGTGCCGCGGAGCCCCCTTGAAGGGAATGCTCACATCGACGCCCCGGCGCTTGCGCGGGTTGATGAAGCCGACCTTCGCCCTTGCGCAGAGCCGTCGGGTGAGGAAACGGGATGTCCAGGAGTTCGGGCTCGGATCGAGGATGACGTCATACCGGATCCGGCGCACGCGCAACAGGGTGAGCAGATACCTGAGCGGATGGCGCACACCGCGCAATGGCAGCTGATGCACCCGACGCACCCCGGAGAATGCCTGAAAGACCTCATGCGCCGCGGGACACCCGGACAGCACCTCCACGCGGGCATTGGGCAATGTGGCCTCGATCTCCTCGACGAGCGGTGTCATCAGCAAGGTATTGCCGAGACGCGTATTGGGGCGGCAGATCAGGATGGAGGGGCCCGCACCTGCATCCTGGAGGACGCCGGGTCTGTCTCGGGCGGGAAGCGGTTCGGCCGGCGGCATTCGCCCATTTTGAACCATGTCCCCGGCCCGGAACAGGGGAACACACCGCTCACGGCCTTCATCCGGCGCGCACAGCCCTCACCGGGAGGGATTTCGCACGCTGTAACCGCGAGCGTTAAGACAGGCGCTCATCGCGCGCCGATAGTCATTTCGCGAGGCCGGGGAGGCATGCGCGTCCTGTGCCGGATTGATCGGATTGAAGCCGCTCTGGGACACGGCCCACTCGTTGCAAGCGTACTGATCGTTGGCCGTCTGCTGCTTGCTTTGGCCCTTGAGCGGGATGACCCGCAGACTGAGCACGCCGGCGCCCTGGCCCGCCGCTCCCGGCGAGCTCGCCGCGCGGGCCGAGGCTGGTGCACGCGCCGCGATCGGCGGCGGATCGGCCACTACGTAGCCGTCGTAGGAAGGACTCCAGAGGTAATAGACCCGATTGACGTAGTAGTACGGGACATTGCCGAACCAGATCGTGACGGCTCCGTAGGGCACGGTCGGCAGCATCCACGGATAATTCCAGTCATAGTTGACTGGCGGCCAGTACGTCCCGTCCCAGTCTCCGCCGGCCCACATCCCGCCTGACCAATAGCGATCGTCCCAGCCGCCGCGCCAGCGGCCGTCCCAATTGCCCTCCCGCCAATGATCGCCATGCCAGTCGCCCGTGTGCCAATGACCGTCACCGCCGCCGTGCCAATTGCCGTGCGGCCGGAATCCCGCATGCCAGTGGCCCCCGCGCCACGCCCGGACCGGCCCGTGCCCACCGGCAAAACCGCGTGCGGGGGGATGGGCGGCGAAATGTCCGCCGCCGAAGTGCCCACCGGCAAAACCGCGTGCGGGGGGATGGGCGGCGAAATGTCCGCCGAAATGTACCGGGTGCGGTGGGTCCGCGGCGGCGATCGAGGGCAGCACGCACCCGAGACACGCCGAGGCCGCGAGCACGACGAGCGACCGTACTCTACATGGTCGTGTTCTTGACATAGTGTCCTCCTGCAAGCGGCGCCTCCGAATTAGACTGCCCAGGCCGCCCCCCGTTCAGGACTCGGCGAGCTCTCCGAGGGCCTCTTTGAGCGGCCCGAGCCACGGCTCGAAACGCCGCCACTGCTCCAGCCCCTCGGTATTGATCGGCCTGCGCACCTGCTCGGAGCTCGCGGTGTGCACCCGGCGCGAGGTCTTGTAGAACTCCAGGCATCCGGGCTCGAAGGGCAGGCCGCAGAACTCGAGGATCCGGCGTACCTGCGGCTCGAAGTCCTCCACCAGCTCCTCGTGCTGCACGCGCAGCACCGCGCCCGGCAGCACCCGCTCCCAGTGCGCCATGAGCTGCACATAGGTACGGTAGTAGCGCGCGATATCCTCGAAGGAGTACGTGAACTGCTGCCCCGAGGCAAACAGCTGCTTGAAGTTACTGAAGCAGCAGGCCATGGCGCCACGGCGCGCATCGATGATGCGCGCGCCGGGCAGCATCAGGTGAATCAGGCCGATGTGCCGGAAATTGTTCGGCATCTTGTCGATGAAGCGCGGCTTGCCGGCGCGCCGGTAAAGGCGCGTATCGGTGAGATACCGCTCCCCGAAGCGGGAGAAATCCTCGCGCGAGAGGTCCGCCAACACGCCCGGGTAGCGCGAGTCGGCCTCGCTGCCGCGGCCCCGCAGCTGCTGGACCAGTCGCGGGATGTCGGACAGCTCCATCGTGCCCTCCACCTGGGAGTGCGAGGCGAGGATCTGCTCGATGAGCGTCGAGCCGGCCCGCGGCAGTCCGACGATGAAAATCGGCGCCTCGCTCGGACAGCCCCAGCCCTCGCGCGCCGCGAAGAACTCCCGGGTGCAGACCTCGGTCTGCAGCGCCGTGTTGCGCTCGGTGAACTCCGGTCGGTAACGGCACTCGCCCTTCTTCAGGACATTGCCGCGCTCGTAGTACGCGAAGGACTCCGCGTACTGGCCACGGTCCTCCAGGGCCTTGCCGAGCGCGAAGCACAGATGGAACCGATCGGCGAGCGCCACTCTGGGCGCGGCCTCGGCCTGGCGCATCCGCTCTATCTCCTCGTCGGTGAAGCGGTAGGTCTTGAGATTCGCAAGACTCCAGTACGCGTCCCCATAGCCGGGCCTCACGTCGGCGGCGCGGTGGTACGCCTCGACCGCCTCCTGCTGCCGGCCGAGGGTCTTGAGAGTGTGCGCAATCGAGAGTTGCAGCTCGGGATGATCCGGCGTCTCGCGCAGCAGGTCCCCGTAGAGCGCGAGCGCCTGCTCGCACTCGCCGAGCTCGGTCGAGATCGTCGCCTGCGCCGTGAGATAGGCACGATTATCGGGCTGCTCCTTGAGCAGGAGGCGGATCTGCTCGCGCGCCTGGCGGTGCATGTGCCGCTGCAGCAGCACCTGGGCGTAATCGAAGCGTGCCGCCTGGTAGTTCGGCTCCATCTCAAGCACGCCCTCGAGCAGCAGCTCGGCATCATCGAGCACATCGAGTTTCATGCCGATCTGCGCCAGCAGCCGCATGCCCTCGATGTGATCGCCATGGGCGATCAGATACTGGCGCACCAGCTTCTCCGCAGCATCGATCTCGCCATCGGCGAACATGCTGCGGGCTGTGACGATGGCGACGGGGAGCGAGGCGAGCTTGGCGACGTGCGCGCCGGCATTGGCCGCATCCGCCTGCCGTCCCGTCATCCGGTAGAGCGCCTCGAGCGTCTTCCAGCTCGCCGGCAATGCCGGATTGAGCCTCACCGCGCGCTCGAACGCCTCGATGGCGCTTTGCGCCTGGCGCTGCATGACCTGGCAGTGGCCCCTTTCCTGATACAGCCGCGAATATTCCGGACACAGGGCCTCCAGGCGCTCGAGCGTCGCGAGCGCCTCGGCGATGCGTCCCTGGAACCGCTGCGCCACCGCCAGCATGTACAGCCCGTCGCGATCCTCCGGGGTTGCGGCGAGCAACGCCTCGGCCTGCCGCTGCGCCTCGGCGAACTGACCGCGATCCAGGCATTCGCGCACTCGCGCGGCCGGCTGTGCCGTGGTGGCACCTTCTGCTTGCATCGATCCCCCGGGGATGGGCCCCTTGTCTCTTCAGTGCGCGATCTTATCGCAACCGCAGCCGAATCCGGCCACAGCGCGGGTCGGCGGCGAACAATCGGCCGTCGCGGTTCTGCAAATCCTCTGGCAATCAACAGCCGTATCCGGCCGGCTCAGGCGGCTGGCTCCACGATGCCTGCCGCCTCGCCAAAGCCGATGCGGGCGAAGCCCGGCCGCGCGCACCGGCCCTTGAGAATCACCCGGTCACCGTCGGCGAGAAACGTGCGCATCTCGCCATCGGCAAGCCCAAGAGGCCGCCGGCCGCCTTCGGTCAGCTCGAGGAGCGAGCCGCCCTCGCCGCTCAGGGGGCCCGACTGGGTGCCGCTGCCCAAGAGGTCCCCGGGCTGCAGATTGCAGCCGTTCGCGGTGTGATGCGCCACCATCTGCGCGATCGACCAGTAGCTGTCGCGGAAGTTCGAGCAAGACAGCCGCTCAGGCGCAACACCGTGAGCGCGCATGCGGGCTGTCTCGAGCCACGCCGTCAGCTCGAGATCGACGGCTCCGGCTGAGCGCATCTCGGCACCATCGAGATACGGCAGCGGCTGCGGATCGGCATCCGGGCGGCGCCAGGGCGAGCGAAACGGCGCCAGCGCCTCGAGCGTCACCACCCAGGGGGATATCGTGGTGGCAAAATTCTTGGCGAGGAAAGGGCCCAGGGGCTGATATTCCCAGGCCTGCACGTCGCGGGCCGACCAGTCGTTGAGCAGGCAGAGGCCGAACACGTGCTCCTCGGCCTGATCGATCGCGATGGGCTCACCGGCCAGGTTGCCCGTGCCGATGAGTACTCCGACCTCCAGCTCGTAGTCCAACCGCTCGGTGGGCGCAAGCCCCGGACGCTCGGCGCCCTGGGTCTTGATCTGCCCGTGCGGGCGCCTCACCCGCTGCCCCGACACCCCGATGGAGGAGGCGCGGCCGTGGTAGGCGATGGGCACCCACTTGTAGTTCGGCAACAGCGGCTGCTCGGGCCGGAACAGCCGCCCGACGGCGGTGGCGTGGTGGATCGAGGTGTAGAAGTCCGTGTAGTCGCCGATCCGTGCCGGCAGTGCGAGCTCCACGCCTGATTGCGGCACGAGCGCCTGCGCCGCTCGATCCGCGTGCGGCGCGCCGGCACGCAGCACCTGCGAGAGCCCCTGCCGCAAGGCGCCCCAGGCCTCACGACCAAGCGCCATGAGGCCGTTCAACGCCGGCTGCGCGCAGGTCGAAAGCGCCTGCTGCGCCCGCCCCTCGAGCAAATGCAGGGCGGCGAGCGCGGCGAGGTCGAGCACCTGCTCGCCGATCGCCACTCCGCAGCGAAAGGGCTCGCGGCCGCCGGTGCGCCGGAACACCGCAAACGGCAGGTTCTGGATGGGAAAATCGCCTTCCGGCCGGTTGGCCGACTCCACCCAGCTCTTCAGGGCGGGATCGTGTGTTTGATCGATGGCGCGCATCATTACCATCCTCTCGGTCAGGGTTGTGCCGCATGCGGCGTGAAGCGCTTGGCGAGCCCCCGCCAGCAGCGCGCGTAGTCCGCCTGACGCTGCGGCAGCTCAAGCGCGCCCGGGGTGGGGCGGATCAGAGTGCGAGTCTCGAACATGAATGCCATCGTGTCGGTGATCTGCTGCGGCACCCGCGTGTCGGCGCGGCTCGCGCGCTCGAAGGTCTGCGCGTCGGGCCCATGGCCGGTCATGCAATTGTGCAGCGACGCCCCGCCCGGCTCGAAGCCGCTCGCCTTGGCGTCATAGACCCCGTGGATCAGGCCCATGAACTCGCTGGCAATGTTGCGATGGAACCAGGGAGGACGGAACGTGTCCTGCGAGACCAGCCAGCGCGGCGGGAAGATCACGAAATCGACGCTGTCGACCCCGGGGGTATCGCTCACCGAGTGCAGCACGAGGAAGATCGAGGGATCGGGATGGTCGTAGCTGATCGAGCCCATGGTGTTGAAACGGCGCAGATCATATTTGCACGGCGCGTTGTTGCCGTGCCAGGCCACCACATCGAGCGGGGAGTGATCGAGCGCGGCCGACCACAGCTCGCCGCCGAGTTTCCCCACCAGCTCCATCTGCCCGTCCCGGTCCTCGTACCAGGCCACCGGGGTCTGGAAGTCGCGCGGGTTGGCGAGGCCGTTGGAGCCGATGGGACCCAGATCCGGAAGCTTGAACGGCGCGCCGAAGTTCTCGCAGACGTAGCCCCTCGCCTGCCCGTCGGGCAGTTGCACGCAAAAGCGCACCCCCCGCGGCACCAGCAGGATCTCCCCGGGCCCTGCTTCGAGCACACCGAGCTCGCTCGCCACGCGCAGCCGGCCAAGCTGCGGCACAATGAGCAGCTCGCCGTCCGCGTCGTAAAAGAACCGGTCCCGCATGGAGCGGTTGGCCAGGTACCAATGGATGGCGCAGCCGGTGTGCGCATCGCTTGACCCGGTACCGCCGACGGTGAGCAGGCCGTCGATGAAATCCTGCGGCTCGCTCGGCAGCGGCGGTGCGCTCCAGCGCAACGGATCGGGCAGCGCGGGCAGCTCGTCGAAGCGGCCCACCAGCCCGGGGTGCGACAGAGGCCGGAATGCGCCCTGCGCGGCGGCCGGGCGGATGCGATACAGCCAGGTGCGTCGATTGGCATGCCGGGGCGCGGTGAAGGCCGTGCCTGAGAGCTGCTCGGCGTACAACCCGTATGGGCAGCGCTGGGGGGAATTGCGTCCCTCGGGCAGCGCTGCGGGCAGCGCCTCGGTCGCGAAATGGTTGCCGAAGCCGCCGAGGTACTGCAGCGGCTCGGTTCCGAAGGCGGATGCGGAGCACATGGTCAACTCCCGGTATGCTTTGCGGTATGATGACACAATTAGTTGCGATCGCAACCGTAAGAGAGCCGGCTCCGTGAATGACCGTCCCGAACTCGAGCAGTCGCTCGAGCTTTGCGCGTTCGTCCCCTTCCGCCTGAACCGCCTGGCGACCGGCGTCAGCCAGTACCTCGCGGCGATTTACCAGGATCGCTTCGGGCTGGACATCCCGCAATGGCGCGTCATGGCCACCGTGGGCGGGCGCGCTTGCACCGCGCAGCACATCGCCGCCAGCACACGCATGCACAAGACCCGCGTCAGCCGGGCGATCGCCGAGCTCGAGGTCCGGGATCTCATCGAGCGCGCCTCCAACGAGCAGGATCGGCGGGAAAGGCAGGTGCGCCTCACCAAGGCGGGCCGGCGCCTGTACGCCG
>JAJZLX010000314.1 GCA_021850555.1 Pseudomonadota bacterium
TGTTATCGGCCATCCATGATTATCTAGGATAATCCAGGCCATGGAGGGCCTGGATGGCCCTCCTGGCATAAGAAGACCGGAACCACAGGGCAGGCTTCGCCTGCCGACGGCGCAAGATTGAGGCTCGGGTTCTTTCGATAACCCGACGCAGGAGGGAAGGCATCAGGGAAACACTCGCACGGAGCAACGCGGCAAGCCGTCGCCGGGTTGCATTTGCGAATGGATGGACGTACGTTTCCGAAAATAGCCCGGCTTGGCTGGCTCTGTACTGCTGGGGGGGGGACATCTGACTGATGGACAGACAGAAGCGGATCGCGACAATACTGAGCCTGTGTGCTGTGGCGGGAATCCGCGTGGGTTGGTCGACCGCCGCCGCAAAGTCAGCCATCGCACCGTCGATCTGCGCGCGACTCGTCGCGCAGATGCGCGCAGCGCCAGCGACGGTGCTGAACGATCGGGTTGTACCGAAAATGCGGCCTTGGATCATCAACGCGGTATCGCGTCCTGCGCAAGGTGATCCGGCGTACCGCTACCTTCCGCATGAATGGCACATCATGGGGGGAAGAGGGGCCTCGTCTCCGACCATCGAAACTTTGCCAGGAACTGACCTCTCGATGATCAGCGCGATTGCCGGCTCCGGGGACTGCCTGCAATCCCAATTTTTCGAACGGCGACAGGCAAACGCTGTACGTGTGCTCAATGGTTGGCCGATTGCAGCCGGTCTGTGCAGCCGGCAGGACACGTGGGGCGGGCTCGCCATGGTCCTGGGCGAGCCTGCGTTCATCGCATACGGATCCCTAAATCCGGACAACATGGATTCGCTTTTGATCATTGCGCCATGGAAAGGCAATGCGTGGGGCCGCGCGTGCCCGGTCTCGATACGGTTCACGTACCGTTACGAAGTGACTCAGCTCTATTGCGGCGCACCCGAGAGGGTCTGCGCTGCGGCTCACAAGGTTGCCGCCGAGGTACGACGTCGTTACCACGCCTGGGACGTCAGCGACAACGAAGCATTCAATGATTATGGGCACACGGGCCCGAAGTTCCGGTTTCGCGGTGCGCCGAGCGCACACGGGCGAGCGCTTGTGGCGCTTGCGCGGAAACTTGGGATACCGAGGCACCTCGCACCGGCACACCGTGCGCGTGCCGCCTGGCTGCAACGCATTAGGCCGTACGCCGCCGTGTATTTTCCCTTGAAGCTCAACGGCACTCTGTACGTCGGTGCGGCCACTCGCACATCGAACAGGTATCCCGCGTACTTGTGGCATCACTGGGTGTTCATTGTGTTCACACCTCCGAACGCCCGGACTCATCGATTGACTTCCCTAGCTGCATTTACGGTGCACCGGATCACAAGTGGCGTACGATCAATCGAAGCTAGGAACGAGAGCGCTCCGGCGAACGAGACCCAAAGCACAAGAATCCCCTGATTCTGCGGTTGGCCGCGCGGCAGCGCGTTACAAATCCGTGGTCCGGGCCCCAGAGGACCGGCCACGTGGCCGGCTTGGCGGGCATGATTGCTTTGTTATAGGCCGTAGCCCTTGCTTTTCGACTTACTCTCGCCCTTTTGTTGGCCCTTCTCACCGCCCTTGCCCGCGCCCCGGGCCTTCACACTGTCCTTGCCCGTGCCAGCCTCGGCGGCCTTGTGGCCCTGGCCCTTGCCGGCCTGCTGCGCCTGGCCCTTGACCTGGTCTTCGCCCTTGGCTTCTTGCGTCTTTTGGCGTTCGACTCCGCTTTTGATCTTGCCTTGGTCCATCGCCAGAGCGCTGATATAGCTCACCACCGGCTGTTTTTCTTTCTCCGCCAGCGCAGCTGGCCCGTGGCCCTGGTTCTTCTCCTGACCCCGCGCCCGCCCCGCATCGAGCACGCTCTTGAACGCCTCACGCCCTCCGTCACGCGAAAGAGAATTCTTCAGGTGCTCCGCGTTCTTGAATTCTGTTTTGTTGGCGTACAACTTCGCATCTTCTTTCTGTCTGCTCAAGCTAACGTACGTTAGTTTCGAGTCCATGCTTTTGCTCGCGAGCACGTATGTTTTGTCTATTGTGCTACCCTGCGATTTGTGAATCGTCGAAGCGTACCCGTGACTCATCTGATGCCTGCCGCCATCCTCGACGCGTTGCGTCCGGCCGTCGTCCATGCGCACGTCGAAGCCGCGCGCGTCCGTGCGCGAAACCGTTCCAAACTCCCCATTCTTCTCACCGCTCCGCGCGTTGTTCTTCTCGAAAACCACGCGGTCTCCCGTGCCAATCTCGATCTTCTGCACCTTTCCATCCTCCCGCGCGAGCTTATACTCTCGCGCGTCTTGCAGCCCGCCGCGCGCTTTGATCGCGTCGCGGATCTCGCTATTCATCGCTTTCACGTCTTTGTTCTCATGCGCCATCGCGAGCATCTTGTCTGGACTAGTCCCGCGATCCATCTCGCGCACGTAGTCTGACACGAGCATGTCTTTCGCAGTCCCGCGACTCGCCGCCCACCCGACTTTGTTGTGATCGATATAGCTCTGCACCGCTTCTCGCGCGCGGCCTTCTCCGAACGCTCTGCTCGCGTCCTTCTGCCACCCCTCGCGCTGCCTGTGGATCTCATCCAGCCGCGCCGTCCCGCGCTCACCCGCGGCAATCTCGCGCGCCTCCGCGAACCCGCCGCCCCTCCCCACCGCGCCGAGCTGCCGCTCGTCGCCGACCAGCACAAGCCGCGCGCCGGCGTCCGCGACGTGCTGCGCGAGCTTGCCCATGTCGCCATTGCGCGCCATGCCTGCCTCGTCCATGACCACAACACTGCGGGCTGTTAGTGTGCTCTTGCCGCTCTCTATGTCCATCAGCGTGCGCGTGAGCGTGTTGGACTGGATACCGGCGGATTCCTCGAGGCCCTTCGCCGCCTTGCCGGATGGTGCGACCCCGACCACGTCGTGTCCGGAAAAACGCAGGTCCTCCGCCGCCGCGCGCAGCATCGTGCTCTTGCCCGCGCCCGCGAAGCCCTCGACGACCGTCAACCCGCGCCCCGCGGCAATCGCGTCCGCCGCGTCGCGCTGCCCGCTATCGAGCCCCGCTCGCGCAGCCTCGCCGCGGTCGAGGGTCGGACGGGCCTCCTGTGCGGCGAGCTGATGCAGCGCGGAATCGAGTGCGCGCACTTCGTTCTGTACTTCGCGCGTCGTGAAGCGATCCTGCCCCGCGGGCAATACACGCTCATCTGAAAGCGCGCGATCCGCGAGCTCGCGGGTCTTGTCGGGCTCGAAGCCCATTCGCTCGAAGTACCGCTCGATCTTTTCTCGATCAAACGTGAGCGCGTTTCGTGTTGCTGATTCGATCGCGTGGAACGGATTTCTTTCTGCATTCTCGCGCAGTTGCTCGTGCGTGCGCGTCAGGCCAAAGTCCCGCTCGATAGAATCGAGAACGCGTTCCTGCCGCGCGTAATCGTGGTGGAGGTCCGCCGTCTGGCCATCGTGACCGACTCGCGAGACGATGATGTGCACGTGATCATGTGAGGTGTCGGTATGCCTCACGACTGCATGGTCGTGCTCTCCCCACCCCATCCGCACGAGGTATTCCTCGGCTACCGCCCGCCACTGATCGTCACTCAGCCGCTCGCCGGGCGCGGCCGCGAGGCTGACGTGTACGACCGTCTGCGCGACACCTGAGCCCATCTCTTGCGTGTGCGCGTCGATCTGCGCCGCCCACAGATCCGCCGGCCCGGACCAGGTGCTCGAGAGAATCTCCGCGCCGTCCTTCTGCGTCACGTACGACGTGACGCCGCCGGCTCCGGAGCCGGCCACAATCTTGCCGATCATGTCGCACCCCCCCGGAGCGCCTGGACCGCGTTCCGCATCTCGTCCATCCACGCCCGCACATCGCGCTCGAGCGCCGCCATCGCCGCCTGCTCGGCGGCGAGGCTGACCAGGTCGAGCCCGGTGCCGCCCTTGGCCGCGGCCATGATGCTGTTCGCGCGGTGTGAGTACTGATTCAAATTCGCGCTCACGCCTCTCGCGAGCGCGAGCGCGCGGCTGAGCGCGTCGATGAGTGCCGCCGCCTCCGGCGAGCCGACGAGCGCCGCGGCTCTCAGATATCTGCTCAGCCGCCGTCCGCCGGCCCGCGCGCGGATCGTCTCGAGCTCGCGCTCTGATACGGCTACGCGTAGCCGGTGCCGCCGTGGATCGGCGGCCCGGGGCCGGCCGGTCGGCAGTCGGACTCGGCGTGGCATGTCGTCGGGTGAGTGCATGAGAAGGCCCTCCTGTGGTTTGACGCCTTTCTCTAGCGAACCACAGCGCCGGGAAAGCCCTCCGCAGGAGCAAGCCGCCCACGTTTTGGTGGGCTACGAAGTATGGCTTGCTACTACCCGAGTCCGGCGCCAAGAAGGCGACAGGTAGCTATACCCATGTTGGCGTCAATGTGACGCCAGTACGGAGCGATGAGCGCGCCGTGTTGGCGCTATCGAATTGAGCCAAGCGGAGAGCGGCAAGGCGGCGACAGCACGCGCCCTGATAGCGACGCGATGGCGACAGACACAGCGCCACGACAGCGCCAAAAAGGCGACCTTTCTCCCCAGCTATTCCCTATAGACCGTCAGCAGTCCCTTTTTGGTGGAGCTGACGTGACGGACCAGACACAGGCTATGACCCCG
>JAJZLX010000344.1 GCA_021850555.1 Pseudomonadota bacterium
GACCGCTCCCTGGACCACGGTCTCGCCGAGCCCGTAGGCGGCGGTGATGAATACCACGTCGCGAAATCCCGAGTCCGTATCGAGCGTGAACATGACACCGCTCGCACCGAGGTCGCTGCGCACCATGTGCTGCACGCCGGCCGAGAGCGCCACCGCTGAGTGATCGAATCCTTGGTGGACCCGATAGGCGATGGCGCGATCGTTGAACAGCGAGGCGAACACCGCGCGCATCGCGGCCAGCACCTGTGCCTCGCCGCGCACGTTCAGGAACGTCTCCTGCTGGCCCGCGAAGGAGGCCTCGGGCAGGTCCTCGGCCGTGGCCGAGGAGCGTACCGCCACGGCGATCTGCCGCCCGCCGCCGAGCTGGCGCAGCGCATCCCGGACGGCCTGCTCGAGCGGCGGTGGCAAGCCGGTGGCGAGGATCCACTGGCGAATGCGCGCTCCGGTGGCGGCCAGGCGCACGATGTCGTTCACCTCGAGAGTGGCGAGCTCGGCGCGGATGCGGGCATCGAGTCCGTCCTGCCGGAGAAATTCACGATAGGCATGCGCAGTGGTGGCGAAGCCGTCCGGGACGCTGATGCCGAGCGGCCCGAGCGCTCGGATCATCTCTCCGAGGGAGGCGTTCTTGCCGCCGACGGATTCGATGTCGTGTTGACCCACCCGCTCGAAGGGTACGACGTATGCGTCCATCGGAAATCCTGTCTGCTGCTTGCTCCGCGCCGCGCGCGGTGGAACACTGCGTGCCCTGGGAATCGCTGCCGAGCCTCGCGCCGTGGGCCGACGAACCGTTTTCTTCGTCTCTGACCAGACGGGAGTGACCGCCGAGACGCTGGGTCACAGTCTGATGACCCAGTTCGAGGGTCTGGAATTTCGCGCGGTGACTTTGCCATTTGTCTCGACCGTTGACAAGGCCGAGGAGGTGGTGCGCCGCATCGATCGCGCGGCGCTCGAGGACGGTCGGCGGCCGATCGTATTCAGCACGCTCGTGCACGATGAGTTGCGCGACGTGGTCCGGCGCTCGCACGGTCTGTGCCTGGATTTCTTCGCCGCATTCGTCGGGCCGCTGGAGCGGGAACTCGATACCCGCTCGACGCATCGGGCCGGACGCGCCCACGGCATCGCCGATCCGGCGGCTTACTCCGCGCGCATCAATGCCACCAACTTTGCGTTGGCCAACGACGACGGCGCCGGTGGCGACTATGCACATGCCGACATCGTGCTGATCGGCGTGTCACGCTGTGGCAAGACTCCCACGTGCCTGTATCTGGCGCTGCAGTACGGGATCTTCGCGGCCAACTATCCGCTGACGGAGGAGGATCTGGATTGCGGGCGGCTGCCGGGCCGAATCGAGCCGTTTCGCACCAAGCTGTTTGCGCTCACCATCAAGCCCGAGCGGTTGCAGCAGATTCGCAACGAGCGCCGCCCGAACAGCCGCTATGCCTCCGCGCCGCAGGTGCGCTACGAGCTGCACTCCGCCGAGGCGCTGATCGCGCAACACGGCATCCCCTCGCTGGATACCACCGAGTGCTCGATCGAGGAGATCGCCAGCCGGATCCTCAATACCACCGGCATCGAGCGGCGGTTACGCACCTGAGGTCGGTTGCTAGCACGAAAATTGCACACGTGATGGGCGAGGCGTCTTCGGGCGCCACGGCTTGCGCTGTCGTGCCCCTCCGCTATAGTCGGGGTGATGCGCAATGAGACATTGACCCTGGTTTCCTGGCGGGCTCGACCCCGCAGCTTCGTGGCGCTGATGAGCCTGTACGAGAGCAACTATATTCGACTCGGCCGGCTCGTCGGGGCGCCTGGCGCGCTCGTCGGAACCTATCGCTCGCGGGTGGCGGGTGACTGCGATCTGCTGCTGGCCGTGGTGGAGCGGTGCGCGTACACCAGCATCCTGGATCTCACGTACGAGCTGCACGACGGGAAGGAGCCGGTGCGTTTTCCGCAGCTGCGCTTGCGCGTGTATCACGATGCGCGGCTGGTCGAGGCCGAGCGCTGCGCGGGCACCACGGCAGAGACTGCGCTGCAGGCAGGTCGATGCGCAGAGCGTGAACTGCATCAGCGCTGGATGCGAAACATGATGTTAAACAAATGGTTGGAGTATTGTGCGGAGCGTGGCCATCGCTTCGCGGCACCCATCATGTGATTCCCGGCGGCGCATTCCGCACCGGCGATGAAGGCATTTCGACAACTGGGCTTTCTCAAGCTGCCATTCCAGCGCGCGCAGGCGTCGCCCGACGACCATCGCGTGCTCGCCTTGTTTCGCAATCGCGCCGAGCTGAAGAAGGCCTTTGGTGACCTCAAGGACGATCTGGAGCGGCTGAAGGATCGAATCAAGCAGCAGGAAGGCCTCACGCGGCGGGTGCGGGAGACCCTGGCGGGGCTGGAGACGCGTCTTGGCGTGAACGAGACCGCTTATCCGGCGCTGGTGTTCTATCAGCTGCGCCACCTGTGGGAGCGAGGCCATGAGCAGCTCGAGCGTTTCGGCGGGGAACTGGCGGCCCAGCAGGACGCGCACGAGCGCCGCGCGCATCTGGCCGAGCACAACCGACAGCAGTTCGCCAGGCGCCAGAGCGCCGAGCAGCATCTGCACGTCACGCGTCAGCTTGCCGTGCAGGCGGCCGAGCGGCTCGAGCATCTCGAGCAGGAGCGTGCCCGGTTGCGCCGTGTGTGGCACTTCTTCAAGCGGCGCGCCCTCGAGCACACGATCGCGCGCGCGCGCGCCGAGTCCGCCGAGGCCGACGTGTCGCTCGGGTCGGCGCAGAAAGCCGCGGCCGAGATCGCCGCGACGCCGGTCCCGCCGTTTCCGGGGCTCTCGCTGCAGGCCCGGCGCATGATCAATCTCACCGTCATCGCCTACGCGCAGGTCATGTGCCAGCGCCTGACGGTCATGCCGCTGCTGCTCATGCGTGCCCGCGATGCGGTTCTCAGCCGCGACGTGATCGACGAGTATGGCAGCCGCACGGAGTGTCTTGCGCTGATGGGTCAGATCGAGCGCGCCGAAGCGTTGCTCGGCTCCAATGCCAGCGTCAGCCACGACATCCGCGTGCGCATCAAGGCGCTGCGCCTGCTGGCGCAGTACCGCGATCCCGAGGACGCCATCCCGACGGCCGATTCCATCGGTGGCGCCTCGGCACAGGCCGCCGGCTCGCCGGCGGGCATTCCGAATGTGCTGGCCGAGGACACCTGGCACATTCACGGCGTCCTGCTGCGCTGAGCGCGCCGCGGCGCTAGTCGCCCCTGGCGAGCTGCTGCTTGGCCTGGCCGGCGTGGTCCAGGCGGACCATGTCGGCCACGATGTCCTTGGCCTGATCGAGGACCACGTCGGGGATCTTGTCGTTCTTGCCGCCGATCTGGTCGACCTTCTTCAGCGGCGGCAAGCCGAATGCGGCGCGGCGCTGATTGTCGAGCGCGAGGAGCTTCTCGTCCTGTTCGTGCCGTTCCAGGCGCCGTGTGGCGAGGTCGAGCGAGAGCACCTTCTGCGCGCGTATCGCCTCGATGTCGTGGATGTCCCCGACCAGCCAGCGGAAGTTCGGATCGCGCTGCTCGCGTGCCTGCTCTTCGGCTTTGAGCTTGGCGATCGACGGAACCGCCGCCGTGCCGGTGCTGACCTCGAACGGCACGGGGCCGATCGTGTTGTACGGCAGCGCGCGCGGCATGCTGCTCTCGCCGACGGTCTTCGGGTTGATCGCCGAGGGCAGCGCGATGTTGGGAATCACGCCGCGCAGCTGCGTGCTCTGACCGGTGATGCGGTAGAACTTGCCGATGGTCACGGCGATCTGGCCCTCGATCGGCCGGCTGCTCCAGCGGTCGAGCGGGATCAGGTTCTGCACCGTGCCTTTGCCGAAGGTGTTCTGCCCGACGATCACCCCGCGGTGATAATCCTGGATCGCTCCGGCGAAGATCTCCGAGGCCGAGGCGCTCAAGCGGTTGACCAGCACCGCCAGCGGCCCGGTGTAGATCGGCGCCTTTTCCGGATCGTCCAGCACCTCGATGTGCCCGGAGCGGCCGCGCAGCTGCACCACCGGACCATGGATGAACAGTCCGGTCAGAGCCGTCGCCTGCGGCAGGTAGCCGCCGCCGTCATTGCGCAGATCGAGCAACAGTCCCTGCATGTGCTCCTTCTCGAACTTCAGGATCAGCCGGCGTACGTCCCGGGTGGTGGACGGATAGTTGCTGTCCCCGTCGTCCTCGGCTCTGACGTCCTCGTAGAAGCTCGGCACGGTGATCACGCCGATCTTGTAGGTCTGGCCGTTCTGCTTGACGGTCTCGAGCTTGCCCTGCGCTTCCTGCGCCTTGAGCGTCACGCGGTTGCGCACGAGGCTCACCACCGTCTCCTTGCCGCCCGGATGTGCTCCGGCCGGCAGGATCTGCAAGCGCACCGTCGTGCCCGCCTTGCCGCGGATCAGCTGCACCACCTTGCCCAGGCGCCAGCCGACGACGTCGGTGATGTGCCCATGGACGCCCTGGCCGACCCCGGTGATGCGATCGTCGGGCTTCAATTTGCCGCTGATCGCCGCCGGTCCTCCGGGGATGACGTTGACCACCTTGATGTAGTTGCCGTCCATCTCGAGCGAGGCGCCGATGCCCTGG
>JAJZLX010000593.1 GCA_021850555.1 Pseudomonadota bacterium
CGAGTGGCTCGCAATTGCAGTCACCCGACTGATGATTAACCCTCCTGCGTCACGCAGGAGGGTTTTTATTTCAGGCGAGCTCGCTAGAGACCTCGTAGGTCACTATGAGGAGGGCGTGCTATGCCGCCTATGTTCCAACCCGGCGATATCGTATTTGCACCGTGGCGCGCCGAGGATGGTAGCGAGAAATATCGGTATATGGTGGTACTCGCGTGGAGTGCGGCCATTGGCATGTATGCCATGTGGGTCAGCAGCGTCAAGGAGGGCAAACAGGGAGGCCTGTATTCGTTCACCGAGAATGAACGCGAACAGGCAGGATTTCCCGCTCCTTCTCGATTCGATCCCCGTCGAGTGATGCATTTCCGACCTGAGCACATCAGGAACGGCATTGTTCACCCGAAGCCTGGTCGGCTCAGCGGCAAGGCGATGAATCGGATCGAGACCGCGGTGTGCCGCGCAAGGCCAATACCCCAAGAGTACTGAACTGAAGCGCCGCGGATCCCGCGGCGCTTTCTTTTTCGCGGGTGTGCCTGGGCCTACCCGCGCCGGTTCGCCCGACGGGCTGTCTTCTTGAGGGTGCCCACTGGCCAGCCGTGATGCTCGACGAGCGCACGGAGGAAGCCCCGAAAAATCGCCGGATGCATCCGCTCTCGGCCTGATTCCCACTCGCGCCACTCCTTGAGCGTCGAGAGGCAGAGAGCTGCAGCCGCGCTCGGGGTGAGACCGGATTGTCGCCGAAGTTCTTTCAGCACCTGGGGCATCTCTTCGCGCGAGGGCGGCTTGAACTTCTTTGCGCCGGCGTGATAGTTCTCGGCGATCTGCTGGTGCATCAGGAAGGGAAGCATTCCGACGCTGTTTGGTTTTCGCATGTGCAAGTCTCCATTCGCCTCCCTAATCTCGGGAGGTCGTACACATGATGCGAAATTGCCGTGTTTGTATTATTCCTATATTTTATCCCAGGCTGCCCCGGTAGTCAATGCTCGCGGGGCGTTTTTATCCTGTCAAAATGCACGCATCGCGCGGGGCCTCACGCAGAAAGAAGCCGGCGCGGCGTGCATGTCTGCTCTTCGCTCCTGGCATGACTGGGAGCATGGCAAGCGGCGCATGCACCCAGCCATCTGGTAGGTATTTCTCCATGCCACGGCGTCGCAGGCGGGCGTGCTACCGAAGCAGTGATTTCGCAGTCGGCGTGGAGGGTGCGGCGGTACGTCTCTGCCGGCCGGCGCGCTCCGTCGATCGTAGCCCCGGCCTCAGGCTGGCTCGGTACTGGATCGCGCTGTACACCCCGATAGCGAAGATCATCGCGATGCCCCCGACGATCATCGCGGCACCGTTTTGCCGATAGCCGCTCATGTGGTCGGCGATGACCACCGTGACCGCCGTTCCGATGCTCATGAACATCAGCGCGTTGACCGGGGTAATCACCCGCGCGCTGCGGTTCCAGAGGATCAGCGGCACGACTCCGGTGAGAAGCCCGAGGTAAAGGTATGCAGGGTACCCGGCCAGGACCGCCTCGATGTGCGGGGCCGGGAGCACGTGCGCGCCGATCGCAATTGCATCGATCGCGGCGAAGGCCGCAGTGCCGAGGAGAAAGGTGATCGCTGAAAACTTCAGCGCCGACCAGGCTCTGAATTTCCGAAATAAAACGGTGTACCACATCCAGCAGGCGGTACCGGCAAGGACGAGCGCGCCGGCCGGCAGACTCTGCAGCGAGAACAGACCGGAGATGCCCCCGCCTGAGATCATGATCGCAAGCCCCGCATAGGCGGCGACGACGAGCGCGAGCTCGAGGACACCGGGAATACTCGCGGTCTGAATGAGTCCGGCGAGCTCCCAGAGCACCATCAACGCCATCGCGTACACGGCGGTGAGCTTGGCGGCATTCGACCCTGTGCCCGCCAGGTGCTCCCCGACGAAGGTGAGGATGCCAAAACCGACGACGCCGATGACGCCCGCCCCGGCGGCGAGCCAGAACTCTCGCCGGGTGATCCTGAAGGCCCGCGCGCCCTCGAGCGCGAGCAGCCCGGCGGATGCGACGATCGCAATGATGGCGTTGCGGATGACGCCTATGGTGACAGGATCGACAGTTCTCATCGCTCTTCCGTAGACAGGATATACCGTGCCCCACAGCGCGACTGCTGTGAGGCAACTCACGATGGCGATGAGGTATCGCCAGGGTCGCCTCTTGCTGCGCTCTGGAATGCTCTGAGGCCCGTTCACAGGCCCGACCTGCGTCGGGCGTGCCGCACGAGACGGGACATAGGCGCTGCCGTCGGCCATCGCGCTCGCAGCCTCAGAGATGCTCGCCGAATGCCGCATCGATCAGCGCTCCGTGCATCTGTGGGCTTTCGATCGCGAAGAGCACGACGCGGGCGATCTCCTCCGGCGTGGCGAGCCGGCCCTCGCTCATCAGGGGCCCGAACATCCGGTGTCGCTCCTCTCCATAGAGCCCGCTCAGCATGGGCGTCTCGGTCGGGCCCGGGCAGATGCTGAGGGAGTGGATGCCGGTGCCGTAGAGATCCTTGGCGGTGGCGCGCGCAAGCCCGAGGAGCGCGTGCTTGGCGGTGACGTAGCCGAGGCTGCCCGCGACGCCCCGATGCGAGAGCGTCGAACCGACGAAGAGGATCGAGGAGCCGCGCTGCATGCGCGGGATCACAATCTCGTTCAAGCGCGCCGGGATCAGCGTCGAGAGCTCGATGAGCGCGGACATCTCGGCGATGCGTGGCGCGTGCGCGGTGTCGTTGAACGAGAAGGCCGCGTTGTGCACGAGTGCAATGCGCCGCGCGAGGCGGGTGTGACGCATCAGGGTGGTCTGGGTGAAGGCGAGGGCGTTCTGTCTCCAGTCGCGCACCAGATCGACCTGCACCGACTCGATCCGAGCGCGTTCCTCTGCCGAGAGCGGCACGCGCATCCCGGACCTCGAGAGGCTGAGCACGGCCCACCCCTCCTGCGCGGCCTGGCGCGCCACCGCCGCGCCGATCCCGGAACCGCCGCCGGTGACGATCAGCAGACCGACGCTGCTGTTTCCCCCCGTCGAGTCAGCGCTCGGCATCGGTCCGCTCCCATCTCGAAGTCGCGCCCTGGCCTGGCCCTGAGCTGATGCGCACCGACACGGACCGGATAAGCGGGCGGAGCTCGCCCGGGAGCGATTCGAGCAGCTCGCTCAGGAAGAGCATCGAGAGCTCCTCGATCGTCACGTTGGCGATGGGCAGCCGGTACACGTCGTGCGCCGGCAGGACCATCTCCTCGCCGGCGAAGCGGATGCGCACCTGCCTGCCGTCCTCGGCGATCTCGAGGTGCTGGCTCCTGCCCGCGAGCAGCACCTTCTCATCGAGCCGATCGCAGATCGCCTGCACGTATTTCTTCAGTACAGCGTAATCGCAGGCAAGCCCGCGGTCCGGAATCGCCGTGGTGAATACCGCGCCGACCGTGAAGTTGTGCCCGTGCAGGTTCTCTCGCTCGGTGGCCGAGAAAATCGTGAAGTGCCCGGCGGAGAACTTCATCCGCTCTTTCGACAAATCGACTTCGACCAGGCGCATCAGGCGACCCACCACTTGTTGTCCGGGTCGTTCTGATTGAGCAGTTCCCGAGCGAGGCGCTCGTGGTCCAGGGTCTCGTCGGGGCTTTCGGAAAACGGGGGGCGTACCTTCTTCAGCAGCGCGATGGGGACACGTTCTCCGAGCAGCTGCACCATCTGCGGCTTGTCGCTGAAGATCTGCAGCACCCCGTGGTAGCCGTTGCCATCGTGCGCGAAGGTGAGCTGCGCGGCGCCGGCCTCGAGTCCGTTCAGAAACGCTTCGGTACCGGCCCTGTAGAAGTAGTAGAGCGTCGAGTCCTTCAGCATCGCGACGTCCGACGCCCAGGCTGCGACCTGCGTCCCATCGATGCGATGTGAGGTGCCGCGTACCCGGTAGCCGTCCGGGCCGTACTCGATCTTCAAGATCGAGATCGCCGTGGCGTTATTGCTCGGGGCCATCTTGCGCGGCGTATCACACCAGTACCCCTCGATGCTCTGATCGCGGGCCGGCGGGCGGGTTTCTGTGGCGCCAGGCGCTGGCCTGCTGGGGCCAGGCGCTCTGCCCCGGCGGATAAAAACGACGGACACGAGAAGCGCTGAGGCGGCGATGACGATACCGAGGATGAGCGAGGACATGGCTGGGTCTCTGTGTGGAGGGCTCCTCGCCTATAGGTAAACAGTCGCGGCAAGTTTTTTTTGTTTTTATCCTGGCCGATGGGCCGCCCGGCACAGGGGTAGGGTATTTCCGACGAATCGTCGGATTTATCTTCTCGCCAGGCGCGGGGAGCGGGGTTATCCTGAAGATGTGGTCGGCATGCTCGGGATGCGGCTGCCGGGCCATGTGTTGAGGTAAGTTGTGTGATATCAGTCGAGTCGCCGCCTTGTTGCTCATCGTCGGTCGTCCTGACCGACGAGGGACAACAGGAGACTTGACCAGCCCGCCCTTTGGGGCAGACGACGCAAAGTGAAGTGAAAACGACTCACCGCCGGGTGCTTCTCCAGCCCGGCGCTCTGAGGCCGAAGTGGACACGGTAGGATGCGGTATACCGCCGACCATGAGGCTGAACAACCTTT
>JAJZLX010000403.1 GCA_021850555.1 Pseudomonadota bacterium
GATCTGCGAGCCGAGGAAGATGCCGTTCTCGATCACGAGCAGCGCCAGGATCTGGCTCACGACTTCCCTGCGCACCACGAGCATGAGAAATCCGATCAACTTCATGGACAGCATCGCGGTGAGCGCGAGCACCGCCACCGTGCCCGCGAGGCCGAGCGCGGTGCTCAGGTGACTGGCCACCACGAAGGCGAACACGACGAGCAGCCCGCCTACCACGAGACTCGCGCTCGGGGAGAGCCGCTCGTGCAGCTCGCGGTCGACATTGAGGCGGCGCGTGATGCGCAGCAGCAGGTACGGCAGCACCAGTCCGCGAAAGAGCGCGGTGAGCGCCGCTATGCCATAGAGCTGCGGGAAGCCGCCGTAGTAGGCGACCGCCGCCGAGAGCAGCGCGATCAGCCAGGATTGCAGGGCGAATGCGCCAAGATAGGCATTGAGCCAGCGCGAGCCGAGCATGACGAACGCCAGCAGGAGGCAGGTGATGGCGAGGAGGCTGAAGAGCGAGCCGGCAAGCGCTGACAGGTGCGCGGCGAACACGGCTACCTCATCTGGTTCGCCACGATGGCGAGAATCGCGAGCAGGAAGGAGGCTGCGAGCGGCTCCTGATAGCGATAGTAGCGAAGCCGCGACTGGACGGTCTCCACCACCACCACCGCCGCGGCGACGAGCGCGAACTTCACGAGCAGCCCGGCCGCCGCGCCGAGGACCCCGAGGGCGCTCCCCTCGACGGACAGACCCCAGGGCAGCAGCAACACGTTGCAGAAAATGACGTAGAGGATGAACTGCTTCATCGCCGAGGCCCAGCGCAGGAGCGCGAGCAGGGGGCCGGAGTACTCGAGGATGCGTCCCTCCTCGATCATGTACACCTCGATGTGGGTGCTCGAGTGAAAGGGCAGCCGGTCGGTCTCGATGAGCAGCAGGATGAAGAAGGCCGCCACCAGGAACAGGTGCGCCGGGCTCAGGTAGACGGCGGCGTTGCCGGCGAGCAGGTGATTGACGACGAACGGCAGCATCGCCTTGGCGAGAAGCGTGATGCCGACGAACACCAGGATCAGTGTCGGCTCGGCGAGGATCGCGAGCATCACCGCGCGCGATGAGCCGCCCCCGCCATAGGCGCTGCCGGAGTCAAGGCCCGCGAGCGTGATGAAGAACGAGCCGAGCGTGAGAATCAGCCCGCCGCCGAGGATATCGCCCATGTCCGACAGCGGCAGCGGGAAGTTGGTCAGCACCGGGATGAGGATCGGCACCGTCAGCATGCAGGTGAAGGCGACGACGGGCGCGATCCAGTAGATGAAGCTCGCGGTCTCGGGCACCACGAGCTGCTTGTGGAAGAGCTTCCAGAGATCGCGGTAGGGCTGGAAGATGCCCGGTCCTTGCGCGCGCTGCACCCGCTCCTCCCACTGCAGGATGATGCCCTGCAGGAGCGGCGCGAGCGACACGACGGCAAGAACCTGGGCGATCTGCAGCAGGATGGCTCGCCTCACGCCGGCTCCTTTCCGGGCGCAACCGGACCGCGACCCGCATGGATGGCGGTATCAAGCCCAACCTCAGGCGCGCGCCGGGCGCACGCCGCAGACCGCGCACGCAGCACAACCCAGGGACTCGGGACGAACTCGGGTCTCATGCACCACCGCTCCTCCGCGACGGGCGGGATCGGTAGGCATCATCAGCCGTGGTCGGCGGTTCTTGTTACGGGAGGCATGCCATCTCCCTGCGAGTCAATATACACAGGCGCTGCGGCAGCGGCAAGCGCATGGGGCGGGCCCGCGGATACCTTGCCGTCCGAGTGCGCGAGCCCTACACTGATGGATCGATGGGAGATGGCATGCCTCCCTTGAATCGCCGCATTCGTCGGCTGATGATGCCTGCGTCGTAAGGTGTTGCGGTCCGCGGGCGAACCGATCCATGCAATCCCGGTCACGTGAGCTCACCGTGATGTTGCAACAGAGGCTGTTGCGCGGTGAGCATCTGACGCTCTATGGGCCTCGCGGCAGCGGCAAGTCGACCGTGCTCACCGAGCTCCATGCGCGGCTCGGGCGCACCGGCATCCCCTGCGCCTACTCGCCCTGCACGACCGCCCTCGATGACATCACCCGGGCGCTCGAGCGGGCATACCCGGGGGTGGACACCGGGGAGGTCGGCCGGCGCACCGCCCGTGTCCGGCTGTGCAATGCCGCGGACCGGCGCTCGGGAATCCTGTTGCTCGATCACTTCCGCTGCAACGGCAGCGCGATGGTGTCCTTCCTCAGGCACCTGCACGGCAAGGTCGCCGGTGTGTTGACGGCGGTGGATGTGGAGGCGGCCGCAGAGCGTAGCCGGATGCGGCCCTCGCGCTATGGAGCAATGCCGGTGCGCATGCCTCTTGCGAGCGCGCGGCAGCTTCGCCGGTTGCTCGATGAGCGCTGGGGCGCTTGCAGGTTGCCGCCGCTCGGGGGCGAGGCGGTGCGCGCCTTTGTGGAGGCGGCGCGCGGCCGACCCGGTTGGATCGTGCAATGCGCACAGCTTGCCTGCGAGCGGCGCTACTGGTGTGCCTGCGGCCCGTTGGTCACGGTGTTGAGCGTGGACACGGAGGCGGCGGTGCGCTACCACGCGCTCGCGATGATGCGTGCGCCGGGGGGTCTGGCCTGCGGGCCCGTGGGCGGGCCCTTGGACCGCGGATGAGGGATCGCTCAGGGATCCTCGGCGGCCGACGGCGGATCGGCGGCGTCGGGATTGATCACCCCGAAGCGCGCCGGCAGGCGGGCGTAGAACAAACGCACTTTCTCGCGCTGCAGCAGCTGAAGGAGCTTCTGCGCCTCCTCCTCGGTCACGATGAACTCGATTTCGATGGTGAGGGCACCGGCGAGCTCGAAAAAGCGCGCCTCGTGCAGCCGGTGATGACGGCCGAAACCGGCCATCTCCTTGAACGCCGAGCCGCCGCGCAGGCCGAGGCGGTTGCCCTGCTCGAGCAGCCACTCCCACACGAGCCTGCCGTGATGGCGATGGTCCTCGTGCACGTAAAACCGGAAGAACGAGCCTTGCATGATCAGCCGCCCCTCGCGTCGTGGCTGAAGTGTATGCCGCGCGTCCCGGCGGCTCAATCCGGGTGGGCCCAGGGCCCGGGTGCGCGCCGGGAGCCAGGCGGGGCGGGCGCCCGCGATGCTCCCTTGACCTTCCAGTCGCTGGAAGCCATATATTCCTTCCAGTCCACTGGAATCCAAAGGAGACCACCATGAAAACCGACCAGAGCGGCGCGAGCCGCACCGTCCTGTCGATCACGGGCATGACCTGCGGCGGCTGCGCCAATACCGTGACGCGGGTTTTGCAGAGGGTGCCCGGGGTGACCCGCGCCGAGGTCGACCTCGCAAGCGCGCGGGCACGGGTCGAGGGAACAGCCCGCCCGGCGGAGCTGGTGGCGGCGGCCGAAGGCGCCGGATTCGGCGCCACGGTGCTCGAGGCCTGAGGATGAGCGCGGTCGAGGCGGCAGTCGTTCCCCAGCGGCTGCTGCTGCCCATCGAGGGGATGACCTGTGCCACCTGCGCCGGGCGGGTGGAGAAAGCCCTGAGTGCCTTGCCCGGCGTACAGGCCGCGGTCAACTTGTCGAGCGAGCAGGCCGAGGTCGAGTTCGATCCGGCGCGTGTGACTGCGGCCGCTCTGGAGAGCGTGGTGACGCGCGCCGGCTACGCCGTGCGCCATGAGACACGCGATCTCACGGTGTCAGGCATGACCTGCGCCACCTGTGCCGGTCGCATCGAGAAGGCTCTCGCCGCCGTGCCGGGCGTGACGCGGGCGCAGGTGAACCTTGCGAGCGAGAAGGCCTCGGTGGAGGGTCTCGCCGGGGTGCTTCGTCCGGCCGACCTCATCGCGGCGGTGCGCCGCGCCGGCTATGAGGCCGAGCTGCTCACCGGTGACCTCGAGCGCGACCGCGCGCTCGCCGCCGCCGCGCAGCAGCGACTGCGGCGGGAGAGCTGGCGGCTCGGGGCGGCGGCGCTCTTGAGCGCGCCGCTGCTGTTGACGATGGTCGGTGTGGCGCTTCCCGGGTGGCTTCAGCTCCTCCTGGCCACACCGGTGCAGTTCGTTCTCGGGGCGCGCTTTTATGTGGGCGCATGGAAGGCGCTGCGCGCCAAGAGCGGCAACATGGATCTGTTGGTTGCGCTCGGCACCTCGACCGCCTATCTCTACAGCCTCTATCTGATGTGGGCCGGTCCGCCCGGCGCGCAGCTGTACTTCGAGGGTGCCGCGGTGGTGATCGCGCTCGTGCTGGTCGGCAAGTGGCTCGAGGCGCGCGCCAAGCGCTCGACCACCGCGGCCATCCAGGCGTTGATGTCCCTGCGGCCCGAGCGCGCGCGGGTCGAGCGCGAGGGCGGGGAGGTGGAGGTGCCCGTCTCGGCCGTGGCGGTGCGAGATGTCGTGGTGGTCCGGCCCGGGGAGAAGCTGCCGGTCGACGGGCTCGTCGTGAGCGGTGAGAGCGAGGTGGACGAGAGCCTGATCACCGGAGAGAGCCTGCCGGTCACCAAGCGCCCCGGCGAGGCGGTCACCGGCGGCTCGGTCAACGGCAGCGGCCTGCTGCGGATCGAGACGAGGGCGGTCGGCGAGCAGTCAGTGTTG
>JAJZLX010000638.1 GCA_021850555.1 Pseudomonadota bacterium
CAGGATTCCATGGTTCCACGCCGTGGCGGTGTGCGTGCTTGCTTTCTTTACCGGACCGACGATGCCTCTATCGCTGTAGCTGACCAGCTCTCCTCGTCGCACGCGTATGACGGGAAGAGACAGCGACGACGGGCGCAGCGGACGCACAGAGTCCATTTTGGGAGCGGGCTGCAGGGCGGAAACGTCCACGGTTCCAGCGGTGACGATGACCACCACGCGATCAGAATCCCGGTTCACCACGAAGGCGGTTCCGACGGCAGTGATGATCCGGTTGCCCGCGGTCACGGTGAACGGCCGGTTCGGAATGTCTTTGTCCCGGAACCAGGCTTCGCCGTAGAACAGTCGCACCGAGCGGCGGTGCGCCGTGTAGTCGACCGACAGCCTGGTCAGGGCTCCGAGCGTCACCGTGGATCCGTCGGCCAACTGCACAGTCTTCAGCTCGCCATGGCCGGTTCGATAGAGGACGCTGGAGGTTGCGCGAGGCTCGAAACGAAGCCATCGGGGCCGTAGGACGAGCACGACGGCAAGCGCGGCGGCGGCCGCGAGCACCGGTAAGATCGATGTCTTGACCCACGAACTGCGGATAGACCGGCGAGCCGGCTCAATTGGCGCCGTGCCACGGCTCTGTCTCCACTCCTGGACAGAGAGAGAAGGATCGTATGAATCGGCGTTGATCGCCGCCGGCGAGTGCCGATCGCGCTTGAGATAAGCGCGCCGATCTTCGAGCAATTTGCACAATTGCTCGAAGACCCGCTGATTCTCGGGATTTGCGTACCACTGCTGCCAGGCGTGGATCTTGCCGGCCGTGAGCTGCGCTTCGGCCGCTTCGCTGATCGTGGTGTACCAGCCGACCGCTTCCAGCCATCGGCTGCTGCCCGGCGCAGCCCCTTGGGCATCGTCACTCACCGACGGCTCCCCGATGCGTCTGCGGCATCGAGACAGCTCTGAAGATATTCCAAGGCGCGCGCGACGTAAATCTGCGCCATTCTCTCGCTGACTCTCATTTCGCGACCCACGTCTTCGAATCGCATTCCGCAGAGCACCCGGAGATTGAACGCCTCGAGGCACCGGGGCGGAAGCTCACCGATGGCGCGCTCCACAATGGCCAACCGTTGGCGCCCTTCAGCTACCCGTTCGGCCGATGGTGCCAGTTTCTCCTCTCCCTGCGCTTCGATGTCGGCGAAACGCTCTCGTACGGTCCGCTGACGCCTTCGGTCGATTGCCAGATTTGCAGCGGTTCGCCACAGGTAGCCTGCCAGAAAACTGATCGACCCCGGCCGGTCAAGCGCAAGGAGCTTGGCGTAGGCCTCCTGGGCGATTTCCCTGGCTTCGTCCTTCGATCCGACGCGCAGCATGAGGAATCGAACGAGCGCCTCGTGGTAGTTCCTCGCGAGATCCGCGACCATCCGCGGGTGGCCTTCATCCGCCGGCGGCACGTCTTGATCCGTGCTCTGTGATTCGCAATCTCCGAGCAAGGCATGACGCTCTGCGCCGCGATCAACGTTGCGCACGCCGTCCCCACCGCTGCAAAGGAAGATGTCCTTGGAGGAATTCCGGGAAACTCTCCTGGGTCTTGCACAAGTCTTCCCGAGTCCGCGCGCATAGACACGTCATAGACTACGTCGTGCGCCACATGGCGGTTGCCGTGGCATTGGCTTTCTTCTTATGTTTATGAAATGAGACATCTGCTGTTCACGAATTGAACACGCGCCCGCATTTACTGAGGCTTGCGATGCCGGGCTCACGCCGCGCAGATCGACGAAAGCCCCGGCGAGGAAGTCAGTAGATCACTTCTCCGGTATTCCTATCCTTCTTCGGCCTCTCGCAAAATAGCCCAGATCGGCTTTTCGAGCCCCTTCGCGACGCGCTCCAGAGTGGACAGTCGAATGTCTCTTTTCCCCCGCTCCACGAAGCTATATTGCGCGCGATGCATTTTAATGTGATCCGCAAAGGCCTCCTGGCTCAGCTTGGTACTCTCCCGGTGGCGTCTGATCACTTTGGCAATGCGCATCTGCAGCCGGACGCTGGCGACTTCCATCACACCACTTTGACGGCCGCCTGCTTTAAAAGCTACGCCTACATTCATTGACAAGCCCTTCAGTGACAGGCCAATAGGCGACAGCTCTCGCGCAGACTACCCATACGTCGATGACCTAGACGCCGTCTGCGCATTGACATCGGAAAGGCCACCAAGTCTCGTGACGCCTTCCGAGATGTCCCTGAGCGATGAAAATTCTGACACCACCGCAAGGTGCAAGGCGGCCGTGAGCCGCCTTCGCGCCGATGTCCGCAAGACCCTGGGGTGCGGATGGACGAGATGCAAGGGGTCATTTAGCGCCTGCGCAAGAGTCCGCGTCTGACTGTTCTGAGTGTTATGTTAGTAGCAACCAAGCTGCTATTCAACATGCTGAGAGCGAAGACACCGACCATTTTTTACCGCCGCGCACACAGCGCGCGCCGTGGGCTAAACGCGCGCCGTGGGCTAAACGTGCGTCGTGAGCACCCAGACCACGGAATGCACGTGCAAAAAAAGGACCCAAACCACGGATACAGGCCGGGACTCTTGGCGCGGAGCCTTCTCTACCAGGCCCGGCGAATTCGGCGCACTCGCGCACGTCGAGACATCCTTTTCGACGTCCTGTTCGCGCGCAAAATCGAGCCGCCGGGCCCGTTGTGGCCCGGCGGCTAGTACCGCCCGCCCCTAGTCGATCAGCGTTGCGCCGATGATGGGCAGATCGATGAACGAGGCATGCGCTGCGTCCTGCAACACCGTGACTTCGCACGCCAGGGGATTCAGTCCCGGACCGTGCCGCCTCATCAAGGCCTCGGGATTCGCACCGGGAATTGCCGGTGTTTCCTGCGGCGGCTGCTCCAGCGGATCGATGGCCGAGCCCTGCAGTGTCACCCGGATGAGATGTCCGGCCCGGAACACGTACGAAGTGGGGTAGAGCTCGATCTCGAACTGGTACGGCTGGCCGGGCACCAGGGGCTGGGGATTGGAGCGCGAGAAGTAGCGCATGGCATTGAGATACCCGCGGGTCACCTGCAGGGATTGAAGCTGCCCAGCCTCGTCCACGCTGACATCGGTGATCTCCACCACGAAATCCGTATCAGGCGCCGAGAGCGTCGCCCAGAACGAGAAACGGGGGTAGCCCGTCATTTCGAGGGAGTCCTCCAGCATGTCGGTGGTCCAGGCGAGGCCGTGCGCCTCATGAGGAATCTTGTCGATGCGCGGGCGGGAGACCGCCGTGACGGCCGCCCTGTTGTACGGCCCCTGCGGCGAGTACCGGTAGCTCACTGGCTGGTCGTCCGTGGGGGGCTGTAGAGTGAGAGATCCATCATTGAGTCCGCCATCGGTGCGGCTCGGGGTCTGCCGCAGGTAAAGCATGCATCGCTCCTCGTACGGCAACGGCCAGTCCTCCTCCATGCGCCACCGATCCGGGCCTTGAACGTAGAGGAGCACCGGGAACAGCTCATCCACATGGTTCTTGATCCCCTTCAGATAGCGGTCGAGCCACAGGACCGCGAACTCGAACCCGGTGTGCGGCAGCACGCTGGGCCCTTGCGGGGGGGGATCGGGGCTGAGGAATGCCCCATGGGCCCAGGGACCGATGATCAGCCTCAGCCGGTTGCCTCGCCGTCCCGCTTTCAGCCACTCGTAGGCCTTGGCGGCGCCCAGCATGTAGCTGTCCCAGCCCGTGGTGAGCAGCACCGCGATGTGCCGGCGGGCGATGGCCTTGAGGTCCTCGGGCTGGATGGTGCGTGCCCGCCAGAACGCATCGTAGTCCGGGTGCGCCGCCGCCAGCGGATACTCGTTCTGCGCCCCGACGAAGGACTGGCGTGCCGCTCGCCCTGGCCCGGGGCGCATGCCGCCCGGATACCACAGATGCCAGTAGCTGTCCCCGCCGGCATCGTCGGGAAGGATGGCCTTCAGGCTCGGCGGCGCCTCCTTGGCGGCGAGGTACTGCACCAGGCCGAGGAGCGAGGCGCCCATCATGCCGATGCGGCCGCTGCAGCCGCTCTGCCCGGCCAGCCATTCGATGAGATCGTGGGCATCCTCGCCATAGTGCTCGTAAAGCCCGGGCTCGCCGTCCGATGGAGGCACCCCGCGCAGATTGGCCTTCAAGACCATGTAACCGCGCCGGGCAAGCTGATCGATCGTGGGGGCGAGATACGGCTCATCGAGCGCATAGCCATTGGCGAACAGAACCCCGGGCACGGATTGCACGCCCACGGGTCGATGGAGAATCCCGCGCAACGTCACTCCATCGCGCATCGGGACCGAGACGGCCGAGCTCGTCACAGCATGCTCGGGGGGGCTGATCCGCGCTTCCCGGGGCTCGGTCACCCAGGGTCTGTACCGGGTTCCTCTGCCACAGGCGGAACTGGCGCGCGAGATGCTCCTCAGCAGATCCAGGGGGTAATCCATGCGAAGCCTGCCTTTCGAGATTCGGCGTGACGGGATACCCCGCCTGGGCGGCAATTATGGGCCGCTCCCCCGCGCATTCCGCCACCCCCATTTCTGCCCTCTTTGTATAAATTTGCACATAGACGGCAAAATCCGCCGAGGCGGGCGC
>JAJZLX010000313.1 GCA_021850555.1 Pseudomonadota bacterium
CTGCCTTCGATCGGTGCGCGATCATCGGACAGGCCAAGGATGCGATCGAGCATGGGGAACAGAAGCTGTCGCATCCCGAAGGGCGGATCGATTCGGCGGCGGAGGCGGCGGCCCGTCGCCTCACCGCGGCGCTCGATGGCTTGGGTTTCGGCTGCGATGACGTTCAGATCGAGGGCGTTGCCGCCGTCGATGTCATCAACGAGCACCTGCCGGCGCTACGCGCGGCGCTCGGAAGCGATGTGGGCAGTCAGCCGGCGCAATCGCTCGGGCCCACGCCGCTCGGGGACGCACCCGGCGAGCGGGACGCCTATTTGGCGGGCGACGAGGAGGACCTCGGGCGATGAGCAAGAAACTGACGTACGCCGAACTCGATGCCGAGCGGGCGCGGCTCGCGAAGTCCGAAGGACTTCTCGGCATTGCCCTCAATTTGACGCTGCACGGCAAGCCGGATGCGACCGAGCAGTGTAGCCACGAAGGGGACCGGTGGAAGTTGCAGCTCTACGGGGCTCGCCGCGCCGATGGAGGGATCGTCGTCGAGACGTTCTACCACCCGGGACAGTCACCGCACTCTGCGGTTCATTATCTCGAAGATCTTACGCGGATTCCGGTGCGCTTGTCCGAAGGCGGGATGAAGTACACGGAAGCGTTGTCCGGGCTGCGCTATACGCGCGATCGTATCGTGCGTGAATCCGAGCAGCCGGGTCACTCGCGGCCGGCGGCCCCGGACGGGTCGGACGGGTCCGCGACCCGCGTGCCCGGCGAGTCGCCTGCCGAGAAGTCCGCGCGGCGGTACTCAATCCGGCATGAGGACGGGTCCGTGCTCGCGCAGGGACTCGCCATCGACCAGGTTGAGCAGTGGTGGAAGGAGAGCGATGCGAGCGGCCAGCCGAACGGGGACCGGTATGAGGGTCTGCGAACGGAAGGCAATGTCGTGCTCGCCGCCCGCGAATGGGGGGCGGAGGATGCGCGGGGTGAGGATGACTGCGAGCAGAGTCCTGGCGAGGACATGGGGAGATAGTCATATGGCAGGCAATCGACGGCACGCCGGGGGCATGGACTCGGCGATGGCGAACCTGAAAAGGATCGACGGGCAGATCGCCGCGGGCCGCGCGCGCTGCGCGGCGGAACATCCTGTGGCGCCGCTGACGAAGCGCGAGGCGCTCGCGCGATACGCGAAATTCCGAGATTCAGTCTTGGGGTTCGCGCCGAGCGTCGAGCGCGCGAAGCGCCTCGCCGCAACGGCCTCCCCGGAGGAACTCACGGCGTTCAGCGCGGCCACGGAACACCTGTCGTGGCCGGAGTCCTTCGGGCAGACACCATGGGAGACCGCGAGCGTGGTGGGCTTTGGGCTGCGATTCGAGGCGGAACATCCCGATCGGCTCCATTGGGGACATGAGATGCTCGATGCGTATCGCGATGCCCGCCGTGCGATGGAAGGGGAACGTGCAGCTTCCGGCAACCGGGTGCGCTTGATGACTCTCTACATCTACCCGAGCGAGGCCGGTCAGGTCGGCGGTCAAATCCTCGATCAGGACAGGTCGGTATGGGCTGTTGCAGGCTGCCTGGACCATAACGCGGTGATCGAGGCGGCTACTGAGGCCGGCTACCAGGACTTGCGGATCACCGACGTGCCGCACATGGAGGACGCGCTCGAAATCGAGCGCCTCCGGGAAGAAGATCAGGTGCTCACTGGTGCCGCGGCCCACCCAGACCGCGATGAGGAGCAGGACCAAGGACGGTGAAGTGAAGTGAAGCCAAGCATCGGCGCACCAGAAGCTCGAAAATAGCTAATCTTTCATATTTAGCTATTTCCTGTTAATATTTACAGCCTGAGCCATTCAGGGGACGACCTGCTATGAAAACTGTTTCGGCCACCGAGGCAAAGAATCGCTTCGGCGAACATTTCGATTTCGGTAACGATGAGTCCCTGCTGATCGAATCGCACGGCTCGCCCAGCCACATGGCGTTTACCGCTGCGACCGGTCGGCGTCTCGTGCTGGTTGCCTTCTCGGCTGGGGAGATCTCGCGGTATGAGGCGATGGAACTACTTGGCTTCGAGTGGTACGGGCAGCTGCTCGATGCGCTGGCCGAACACGGGGTCGATCGGCCGGATGCGCATCTCACTGCGGACGACGCGGCAGCGCTCGAACGCGCGATGCCGATTCTCGATGAGGCGATCGGATGACCAAACGGACCCTTGATGTCGTGCTCCCTGATTCCGGGCCCCTGATTTCGCTTGCCCGCGGCGGACACATTGACCTATTGCTACGCTTCAAATCCGAGGTGCGGATCATCGTCGCCGACCTCGTAATACACGAGGTTACGCGCTTTCCGGACAAGTACGAGGATAGTGCGGCGCTGTCACGATTCTTCCGTGAGAACGCCGCAAGGATCGAGATCGCCGAGACCGAGCTCGGCCAGTTCATCATCGCGCAGATGAAGGCCCGGGACGCTTACGAGAGCGCGCCAGCGGAAACGAAGGCAGTCATGGAGACCACGGGAGCCGTGCCTCCAAAGCCGCCCCGCAACCGCGGAGAAGCCGTGATCCTCACTGTGGCGCGGGATATCGGGCGCACACACCCGGACGATGTGATGCTGATTTTTGCGGAAGATCGATATTTCCTCAGCGAGTCGCGGTTCGCGGAGCGGCACACGCACATTCTGTCTACGCGGGCGTTCCTCGAGGGACTCGCGCGCAGGAATGTCATTTCCCTCGATGCAGTGTGGGCGGACATCGTTGCGAAGCGGCCAAACGCAGTCGCTCAGTCGGTGGATCGAGGTGCTCCAGACATCGAAACGGATTGGGAGTCCGCGATTGACGAAGGACGATAGGGGAGGCTCCGAAAGCCGCATATACGACATGATGTATTTGACCGAAGTCCCCTCTCAAAACCGGGAGGATGTTGCGGTTCGGCGGCTCCTGGGCACGCCTTTCCTGATCGAGGGACTTTTCGAGCCGCTGAAGATTCACCCGGAGATCTGGTGGGCAATTACGAAAGTCTCCCACGAGCGGTTGGTGTCGGATTTCAGCGGCGACACGGATATCATTCTCGGCCGACTGACCCTCGACGATCCGACATTGCTGCCGCCGACTGTGGATCGTTGCCGGGAAAGATACCCAGGCGCCCATCCAGGAATCTACGGGTATTTTGCGGCACTTGAGCTGGCGGAAGCCGGTGGGCTCAAATGGCCACCTTCCTTGGACTATCTCGTGGCGATCGAGACGAAGTGCTTCGGATATGATCACGAGGAGCGTGCACACAAGTCCCAGAAGTCTTCCTATTCCAAGGTGAACCGAATCCGACGCCAGGTCGATCTCCTTGCGGACATGGGCTTCGATCGGGCCGTCCTGCTCGAATTCATTCCAAATCCTCCCGCCACTGGTGCACGAGGACACGCTTGGCTTGAAGCGGCGGAGCAAGCACATCGATCCGTTGACGAGGTGGGACCAATCCTTGCGCAGCGCCTCGCCATCGAGTCTCCGGCGGGCCACGTCGTAGTCTCTTGGGGCACAGTGGCCGGAGGAGACGAAACTGAACGGGGCGCAGGCGCGCCTCAATGGCTGCGGGAGGCGCGTGAGAATCCACGTCTTGCAGACCCCGTCGTCCGTGGAAGGCGAGAGGAATTGGAACGTAACCTTCGGGAGATTCTCGACACATTTCCTCGACCAAGACGGTTCCCGGCGCTTCTCCTTGAGGATCCTCGAGTCCCAGAGGTCTGATTTCGTTTGACCGGCCGTCGAGACGGGGCGAAGAATCCAACTGGTTCCTACAATCCGGATTGGGTCATCGTGAGACACGACGGCCAAACGCTCTATCTTGTGCGCGAGACGAAGGGGACGAAGGAGTTCCTCAAGCTGCGCACGTCGGAAGCCGACAAGGTACGGTGCGGACAAGAACACTTCGAAGGTCTTGGTGTGTCGTTCGCGGTAGTCGTAAGTGCTCCCGAGGTGTAACCCACGCTTGCTGCACGTGGGCCCTAACGGTGTGACGCATGGATAATTGATGGACTGTTATTGACGGTCGGTGAAGTGAGGGGCGTGCCGCGTGAGGGATCATGGCCACAGCGTGGTGGCGGGAGTGAGGAATGACTTCGGCGTGGCGCGTTAGCGATTTGTGGCCGAGATCACCGGCAGTCCCATCAACCGCGCCCATGCAGCGGTTGAGGATGCCTGGATGGCGGGGGCGGCAGTTCCGGGCGGTGCCCACCACAGGTTGCTCATGGCGAGAATGAGCGTCGGGGCGGATCGGTCGGGCCCGGTGACCATTGCCTCGAGCCACGTCCATGAAAAGAGCTGCTCGGCGCAGATCGATGCCCACACGCGCTGCCCGTCGAGTTCGAACGTGTGTTGCCACCACGCCGGCCGCAGGCCGTGGATATGGGCACTCTCTGACCAGGGCAGCCAATCGCCACCAATGAGGACGGCCGCCGCACGGGTCTGTGGCCGGTGAACAGGGTGGCCCGGCCGCGCGGCGACGAGCCCATCGTAGCCGTATGCCGATGCGCCGATCAGCCATGTGGAATCGTGCGACACACCGGCAAACTGCATGCCATCGGCGATGT
>JAJZLX010000451.1:0-24072 GCA_021850555.1 Pseudomonadota bacterium
GCCTCGCGGGCAGCGGCGCATCGCCTTCGTCCTGACCAACTCCAACGCCAAGGCGGCCCAGATCGGCAATGCCGTGGGGCTCGACGCGCCGGCCTCGCTCCTTGCGCTGCTGCGTGTCATGCGGCAATCCGGCTACCGGATCGAGGGCCTGCCGGAGAGCTCCGATGAGCTGATGCACGGGCTCATCGATCGCGGCTGTTACGACCTCGATCACCTGACGGCCGAGCAGTGTGGACGGGCCGCCGGCCGCGTGGACGCGCAACGCTATCGCAGCTGGTTCGAGCAGCTGCCGCGCGCGCTGCGCGAGCGCATGTGCGCGCAATGGGGAGCGCCGCCGGGGGAGGCCTATGCGGTGCAGGGGCATCTGATCCTGACCGGCCTGACATTGGGAAATGCGCTGGTGGCCATCCAGCCCCCGCGGGGCTTCGGGCTCGACCCGGACGCCATCTATCATCAGCCCGACCTGCCGCCGACCCATCACTACTACGCGTTCTACCGCTGGTTGCGGGATGAGTGGGGCGCGCACGCCATCGTGCACGTTGGCAAGCACGGCACGCTCGAATGGCTGCCCGGGAAGGGGGTGGGCCTGTCGGAGAATTGCTTTCCGGACGCACTGCTCGGGGAGCTGCCGCTGCTCTATCCCTTCATCATCAACGATCCGGGCGAGGGCGCGCAGGCCAAGCGCCGCGCCCACGCCGCGATCGTCGATCATTTGACGCCGCCGATGACGACGGCTGAGACCTATGGCGCCCTGGCGCAGCTCGCCCAGCTCGTCGACGAGTACTACCAGCTCGAGATGCTCGATCCGACGAAGCTTCCGTTGCTGCAGAGGCAGATCTGGCAGCTGGTGAAGGAGTCACGCCTCGATCGGGACCTCAACGCCATCCGCGCGGACGACAACGAGGTGTGGGATGAAGGCTTCAACGAGCACGGCGTGCCGCTCAGCCTCGTCCGCATGGAGGGCGCGGATTTCGCGCACCTGATCGAGGACATCGACGGCTACCTGTGCGAGATCGGCGCGGCGCAGATCCGCGACGGACTGCATGTTCTCGGGGCGGCGCCGCAGGGCGCTCAGCTCACCGACATGCTCTGCTCGCTCACCCGCCTGCCCAACCTCGGGGTCCTGAGCCTGCCGGGCGAGGTGGCCCGCTGCTTCGGCCTCGATTGGCAGGTGCTCCTCGAGGAGCGCGGCAGGCGCTTGCCGGCTTCGCCCGCCGGGCTGCAACGGTGCGCGGGCAGGACGCTGACGACGCGGGCGGACGCCATCGAGGCGATCGAGCAGTTGTGCCGCGCGTTGGTCGCCGAGCTGCAGAGGCGGGATTTCGCCGTCGACGCGGTGGCCGAGGCCGTGCAGTCCTGCCTGGGTGAGTCGCGGGAAGATCGCCTGGTGCGATCTTTCGGGACACGAAGCGTCGGCCTCGAAGCGGCGGATTCCGGGACGGGACGAGCAACCGGCGAACGACCCGCCGGGGACGGGGCGCCGCCCGGGGACGATTCCGGCGAGGCCCATGCGAACGCTGATCCGACGCGAGGCCTCGCCCGGGTGTTGGAGTTCGTCTGCCGAGATCTCGTGCCGAGGCTGCAACGCACCGGGGATGAGATCGGCAATCTGCTGCGTGCGCTCGAGGGCCGCTATGTTCCGGCGGGCCCGAGCGGCGCACCGACCCGCGGCATGGCGCACATCCTGCCGACGGGGCGCAATTTCTACTCCGTCGACCCGCGCAGCCTGCCCTCGCAGGTGGCGTGGCGCGTCGGCGAGCAGCTGGCCGCGGAGGTGCTGCGTCGTCACGTCAAGGAGACGGGACGTTACCCGGAGAGCGTCAGCATCAGCATCTGGGGCACCAGCGCCATGCGTACGCACGGCGATGACGTGGCGGAGATTCTCGCGCTCCTCGGCGTGCGACCGCTCTGGCAGGCCGAGAGCCGCCGGCTGACGGGCATCGAGGTGATCGCGCTGGAGGCCCTCGGCCGGCCGCGCATCGATGTCACGACGCGAATCAGCGGCTTCTTCCGCGACGCATTCCCGCAGCTCATCGAGCTGATCGAGCGGGCCGTCGACACCGTGATCGGTCTCGATGAGCCGCCGGAGAGCAATTTCGTGCGCAAGCACTTCCTGGCGGAATGCGCCGCGAGGGTCGCCGCCGGTGAGGCTCGGGCCGAGGCCGCGCGCAGCGCGCGCTACAGAGTCTTCGGCTCCAAGCCCGGCAGCTACGGTGCGGGCATCCTGCCGCTCATCCAGGAGGGCAACTGGCAGGGCATCGAGGATCTCGCCGAGGCGTACCTCAATTGGGGCGGCTATGCGTACACGGCCGCCGAGGGCGGCGTGCAGGCGCGCGAGCCGCTCGAGGCCCGTCTGGCCGCGGTCGAGGTGGTGCTGCACAACCAGGACAACCGGGAGCACGACATCTTCGACAGCGACGATTACCTGCAATTCCAGGGCGGGCTGATCGCCACCATCCGACACCTCTGCGGGCGCAAGCCGCGCCACTACTTCGGCGATACCCACAATCCCGAGCACGCGGCCGTTCGCGACTTGAAGGAGGAGGCGCTGCGCGTGTTCCGCTCACGCGTCGTCAACCCCAAGTGGCTCGAGAGCATCCGCCGGCACGGCTACAAGGGCGCGCTCGAGTGCGCCGCCACAGTCGATTATCTGTTCGGCTTCGATGCCACCGCCGAGGTGGTGGAGGACTGGATGTACGAGCAGACGGCGCAGAGCTATGCGCTCGATGAGCGGATGCGGGAGTTCCTCGAGGAGAGCAACCCCTGGGCGCTGAGCGCCATCGCCGGGCGGCTGCTCGAGGCGGCGCAGCGCGGGATGTGGGCCTCGCCCGAGCCGCAGACGCTCGATGCGCTGCGCGAGGCGTACCTTCGCAGCGAGACGGTGCTGGAGGCGCGCGGCGAGGCCGCCAACGGGGGAGGCAAGTCTTGAGCGAGCATCCGCAGCCGTTTCCGTTCGCCGCCATCGTGGGGCAGGAGGCGCTCACGAGCGCGCTGCTGCTGTGCGCGGTCAACCCCGGTATCGGCGGTGTGCTGATCCGTGGCGACAAGGGCAGCGCCAAGAGCACCGCGGCGCGCGCGCTCACCGGAGTGCTCTCGCCCATCGAGCGCATCGCCGGCTGCGCCTACAACTGCGAGCCGGGCAAAGCCGCCGAGCCGTGCGAGACGTGCCGGGCGGAAGCGCCCGCCGTGCAACTCTCGCCCGTGCCGTTCGTCAACCTGCCGCTCGGGGCCACCGAGGACCGCGTGCTCGGGAGCCTCGATTTCGAGCGTGCCCTCAAGGAGGGGCGCAGGAGCTTTCAACCGGGCCTGCTGGCGGCGGCCCACCGGGGAATCCTCTACATCGACGAGGTGAATCTTCTGCCCGATCACCTGGTGGACGTGCTGCTCGATTCGGCCGCCATGGGCGTCAACCGCGTGCAGCGCGAAGGACTCTCCGTCCAACACCCGACCCACATCGCGCTCATCGGCACCATGAACCCTGAGGAGGGGGAGATCCGGCCGCAGCTGCTCGACCGCTTCGGGATGATGGTGGAGGTCACCGCTCCCGAGGACGCGCGCGAGCGGACCGAGATCGTGCGGCGACGGCTGGCGTGGGAGAGAGAGCCGGAGTCGTTCAACCGGCAATGGGAGCCGCGGCAGCAGGCATTGCGCGCGCGCGTGACCCGCGCCCGCGAGCTGCTGCCGCAGGTGCGCATGGCCGAGGGGTTGCAGCTGCTCTCGAGCGAGTTGTGTTGCGCGCAGGGCGTGAGGAGCCTGCGGGCGGACCTCGTCATGGTCAAGGCGACCTGCGGGCTCGCGGCCCTCGCCGGTCGTACGGAGGTCGAGCCTCAGGACCTCGAGCAGGCGGCCCGCCTGGTGCTGCCGCATCGGCGCCGCCGCAAGCCTTTCGAGGCCCCGGGGCTCGACGAGCAGCGCCTGCAGGACACCCTGCGGCGGCCGGCTGCGCCCTCTGCTGCGCCCGGGAGCGCCGCTGCGCCTCCCCCGCGGACCGAGCCCGGCCGCGGGGAGTCCCCGGGGGATGAGGCTCCACCGCCGCTTAAGGCCGGGGCTGCTGAGCAGGTGTTTGCTCCGACGCGCGCCCCGGCGCCGCGCATCGACGTGAAGGACTCCCCGGCCGGGGGCGGTGTCGGCCGCCGCAGCCGCTCGCGCGCCTCGCCCCGGGGGCGCGAGGTCAGAGCCGTGCCCGATGAGCGGCCGACCGATCTGGCGCTCACGGCCACGTTGAGTCACGCGGCGCTGCGCAGCGGTGGCCAGGCGCGCGGCGCAGGTCAGCTCGAAGTGAGGCGGGAGGATCTGCATCAGAAGGTGAGGGCGGGCCGGCAGGGCAGCCTCATTCTCTTCGTCGTCGATGCCTCGGGCTCGATGGCGGGCCTGCGCCGCATGCAGATGGTCAAGGGAACGGTCCTCGCCCTGTTGTCCGACGCGTACCAACAGCGCGACGAGGTGGGGGTCATTGCCTTCAGAGGCGCGGGCGCGCAGGTGCTGCTCGCTCCGACTCGCAGCGTCGAGACCGCGGAGCGCTCGCTTCGCGAGCTGCCTACCGGCGGGCGCACGCCGCTTGCGCACGCGCTCAAGACCGCTTTCGAGGTGCTCGAGCGCGCCGCGGGCTCCGGCCCCCAGCCGCTGCTGATCCTCTTGAGCGACGGCCGGGCCAACGTGCCGCTCGATCCGGGAGCGGATCCCTGGCAACAGTCGCTCGAGTGGGCCCGCTCGCTCGAGCGCAGCGGCTTCGCGGCCCTGGTGTTGGACACGGAGGCAGGCCCGGTCCGCCTGGGACGGGCGCCTGCGCTCGCGCAGGCGCTCGGAGCGCAGTGCCTGGGCCTGGACGGTTTCGACGCGCAGTCGCTGTCAATCACCATCCGGGCCCGCACGGCAGGCGGCAAGAGGGTACTGTCATGATGGTTTGTGTCGGCGCCGGCCCCGGCGATCTCGGGTTGCTGACGCAGCGCGGAGCCGATCTGGTGCGCACGGCGGACGTGGTGGCGGGCTTTGATGCGGTGGTCAACCTGGTGCGGCCCTTGATCAGGCCCGAGGCGCGTGTCCTCACCATGGGATATCGCGACCAGGTGTCAAAGCTCGACGAGGTGGCCGGCGCTCATCGCGGCGGCGCGCGCTGCGTCGTAGTGTTCATGGGAGACATCCACTTCAGCGGTTTTCAGTTCCTCGAGCGGGTCGAGCGCGCCTGCGGCCAGCCGGTCGAGACCGTACCGGGCATCTCCTCCGCTCAGGTGCTCGCCTCCCGCGGCCGGGTGTGCTTCGACGAGACCACCTTCGTCACTTTCCATCGCCGCGGCGATTTGCAGCCGTTCAAGCGTCATCTGGTGCGCGCGCTGCAGGACGACCGCAATGCCATCGTCATCCCGCGGCCCTGGGATTTCATGCCCAAGGACGTGTGCGCGTACCTGCTGATGCACGGCTTAAGCGGCGATCTTCCCGTGGAGGTGTGGGAAAATCTCACCAGCCGGGAGGCGCAATGGAGTGGCACGCTGGCCGGCTGCACGCGGGATTTCAGCGACATGAGCATCATGCTCATTCGCACTGTGCGGCCGATGCCGAGCCAGATCGAGCCGGCGGGCTGACTGCGGCTGCATGAGCACGCAGGATTACAGCATCGTCGTCGCCGCCCACGGCAGCCGCGATCCGCGAGCCATCGAGGAGGTGGAGACCCTCGTGGCGTTGATGAAGGCGCGCTCGCCCGAGCGCACCATCACTTACGGCTACCTGGAGTTCGCCCGTCCGACGCTCGCGGAGGGGGTGCGGTCGGCCATCCAGGCGGGAGCCCGCCCGATCGTGATGTTGCCCGCGCTGCTGTTTGCCGCCACGCACGCCAAGAACGACATGCCGGGCGAGCTGGCGCTGCTGAAGAGGGAGTATCCGGGGGTCGATTTCCACTTCGGCGCGCCGGTGGATCTGCATCCGGCTTTCCTGCGCCTCGCCCAGCAGCGCATCATCGAAGCCGAGGCGGGTGCCGGCCGGATGATCAAGCGCGCAGAGGCGTGTCTCGTGGTGGTCGGCCGCGGCACGTCCGATCCTGACGCCAACTCCGAGGTGTGCAAGCTCGCTCGCATGCTGCACGAGGGGCTGGGTTTCGGTCATTCATACGTGTGTTACGCGGGCACCGCGGAACCGGGCATCAGAGAAGGCTTGCGCAGTGCCGCCCGTCTCGGTTGCGCGCGCATCGTGGTGTTTCCCTACTTCCTGTTCGACGGCCTGCTCGTGAAACGCATCTACGCGGCGGCGGACGAGCTCGCCGGGCGCCATCCCGGGGTCGAGGTCCTCAAGGCGGGCTATCTCGGACCGCACGAGGATGTGGCGGAAGTCTTTCTCGAGCGCGCCCGGGAGGGACTGGAGGGCCGCGCGGCGATGAACTGCTCGCTGTGCAAGTATCGGGTGCAGATCGTCGGCTTCGAGGAGCAGGTCGGTCAGGCGCAGCGTCCCCATCATCTGGCCGCGCGCGCCCGGCCGACGGAGCCGGCGGTGATGCCTCGCGGCTCCGCAGCCCGCGGACCTTACGAGCCCCATCCCATCGAGGCCGAGAGCTTCAGGATCATCGAGGCGGGCCGCGACTGGTCGGGTTGGGCCGACGGTGAGCGGCGGGTGGCGCAGCGCCTGGTGCATACCAGCGGCGATCTCGACATCGTCGATGACCTGTATTTCTCGCCCGGAGCGGTAGAGGCGGGTGTGCGTGCGCTGCTGCGCTGCCGCCGCGTCGTAACGGACGTGACCATGGTCTCGAGCGGCCTGAAGCGCAGTCTCCTCGATCGATTGGAGCTCGCGGTCTGGTGCGGCGTTCACGACAGGGAAACGCAGCTGTTGGCCGAGAACACCGGCCTCACGCGCTCCGCGGCGGGCATCCGCCGCGCGTGGGAGCGGTGGGGCAACGAGATCGTCCTCGCGATCGGCGATGCGCCGACCGCGGTGATGGAGGCCGTGCGCCTGGTGCGCGAGCAGGGCTGGCGACCGCAGCTGATCGTGGGGCTACCGGTGGGTTTCGTCGGCACCCGCGAATGCAAGGAAGCCTTGCGCAAGTGTCTGCAGGTGCCCCGGATCACCAATCTCGGCACGCGCGGCGGCTCGCCCTGGGCGGCGAGTGTCATCAATGCCCTGCTCATCGCGGCGGTCGATCATCTGGCGGGAGCGCGGACGCCGTGAGTGCCAGGGCCGGGCGCATCCCCTTCGACCTCGGTGTGCGGGCGCAGAACGGCATGCGCCGCGGCCGCACGACCGGCGCTTGCGCGACGGCCGCCGTGAAGGCTGCGCTGTTGTTGCTGGTGCACGGGCAAAGGGCCGAGGAGGTCGAGATCGGCCTGCCGGACCCGCGCTACAGCCTGAAGGTGCCGATCCGCGCGGTGTACAGGCTCGATGACGGCGCGGCGCGCGCCGAGGTCGTCAAGGAAGCCGGCGACGATCCGGACTGCACCGACGGGGCCACGATCTTCGCCTCGGTCCGCGGCAACGGGCTCGGCGAGGTGCGCTTCCTCGCCGGTCCCGGGGTGGGTACCGTCACCCAGCCCGGTATCCGCATCCCGGTCGGCGAGCCGGCCATCAACCCAGTGCCGAGACAGATGATGCGCGAGGCCGTGGACGAGGTGCTGGAGGGCGCCGGGACCGGGTTCGACCTCACCATCGGCTGCGAGGGCGGCGAGGCTCTGGCGCGCAAGACTTTCAACCCCCGGCTCGGCATCGTCGGCGGCATTTCCATCCTCGGCACCAGCGGACTCGTCGAGCCCATGTCACTTTCCGCCTACATGGCCTCCATCGAGGTTTATATCCGCGTCGCGCTTGCCGAGGCAGAGGAGGTGGCCTTCGCGCCCGGCAAGATCGGCACGGCGTTCGCGCGCTCGACCCTGAAACTGCCACCGAAGCGTATCGTGTCCATCTCGAACTTCATCGGCTTTGCGCTCGAGTGCGCCGAGCGCGAGCTCGCCGGGCGGAGCCTGAGGCTGCCGGTGCTGTGGCTCGTCGGCCATCCCGGCAAGCTTGCCAAGCCGCTCGCGGGGGACTGGGACACTCACTCGAGCAGAAGCGCCATGGCCATGCGCGCCGTGGCGCAGGTCGCCGCCGAGTGCGGGTTCACGCCGCGGGAGACCGCGGCCATCGAGCGCTCCAACACGGTGGAGGCGGTGCTGGAGTCGCTTCGGGATCATCCGCGCGCCCGGGAATTCTGGTGCGAGGTGGAGCGGCGCATCGGCGTGCTGATGCGCTCACGGCTGACGCGGGTGGAACGGGTCGAGGCGCGTCTTTTCGGTTTGAACGGTGTGGCGTTGGGGCAGGCGGGATGAGGGTGGGAGAGTTCTTCGGTGTCGGGGTGGGGCCGGGGCCCGCGGGATTCCTGCCCGTGGCGGCGCTCGAGGCGCTGCGCAGGGCCGAGGTGATCTATCTGCCGCGCGCCCGCTCCTCGCAGCGCTCCGTGGCGGGTCAGTGCCTTGCCGGCCTCGACATACCCGCATCGAGGCTGCGCGAGATCGAGTTCGAGATGGATCCCGACCGCGCTGTGTTGCGGGCACATTACGGCGCGCTGGCGCGCGACATTGCGGCCGAGCTCCTCGCCGGCCGCCATGTCGCGTATCTCACCATTGGCGACCCGATGACCTTCTCCACGTACGGCTACATTCTTGCGGCGCTGCGCGAGTGTCTGCCCGAGGCGAAGACCCGCACCTTCCCCGGGATCACCAGTTTCGCGGCGGCGGCGGCGGCCCTCGACTGGCCGCTCGGGGAGGGCAAGGAGCGCATCCTGGTGCTGCCCTGTCCCGAGGACGCGGACTCGCTTCGGCGGGAAATCGAGAGCCACGACGTCGTGGTGTTGATGAAGATCGGCGCCCGCCTGCTCTGGGTAATCGCGCTGCTCGAGGAGTTGGGAATCGCGGGTCAGTGCGCGCTCGCGGCCCGGATCGGCCTGCCCGGCGAGGTGCTGTGCGCGGACTTGAGCGATTTCGACGGCCCGCCGCAGAGCGGCTATCTTTCCACGATGTTGATCCGCCGGCGGGCGCGGGAGCGACGGCACACATGAAGGTGTTTTTCATCGGCGCCGGTCCCGGCGCCCCCGACCTCATCACCGTGCGTGGCGCGAGGATCCTCGAGCGCGTATCCATGGTGATGTACGCCGGCTCGCTCGTCCCGCGGGAGGTCCTGTGCCATTGCCGCGCCGAGGCCGAGATCATCGACACGGCCTCCCTCGACCTCGATCAGCAGGAGGCCTGCTACCGGCGGGCCCAGGCCGCGGGCCTGGATGTGGCGCGGCTGCATTCGGGGGATCCGGCCATCTACGGCGCCACCGCCGAGCAGATGCGCCGCCTGGAGAGGCTGGGAATCGATTACGAGGTGGTGCCCGGTGTGTCCTCGTTCACCGCGGCGGCGGCCGCGCTCGCCAGCGAGCTCACCAAGCCGGAGGTATCGCAGACGGTGATTCTGACACGGGTGTCGGGGCGGGCTTCGGCCGTGCCCGAGCGCGAGCGGCTGGCCGAGCTGGCCAGATCGGGCGCGACGCTGTGCGTTTTTCTCTCCGGCCCGCACCTGAAGCGCATCGTGGGCGAGATCAGCCCGCACTATCCGCCCGACACCCCGGTGGCCCTCGTGCACCGGGCGAGTTGGCCGGATGAGCGCTCCCATCGCAGCACGCTCGGGCGTCTGCTGCGCGAGATCAGGCTGCGGGACTGGCGGCTCACCACGCTCCTGCTGGTCGGCGGGGCCTTGAGCCGCGAGCCGGCGCTCGAGTCGCGCCTGTACGCGCCCGAATACCCGCACATATTCCGGTCCGCTCGCCCAAAGGCGAAACGCGCCGGACGGCGGACGGCGGACGTGCGCAGGCCGGCCGGAGCCGACTCATGAGCGAGCGGCTGGGCATCTGGCCGGTGCGAAGCCAGGGCGAGCCGCTGGCACGGCTGCTGGCGCAGCGGCTTGCAGGCGAGGCGCATCGGCCTTGGGAGCAACCCGAGCCTCGGCGAGAGCGGCTCCGCGAGCGATTCACGCACTACTCGCACTGGGTGCTGGTGATGGCGGCCGGGATCGCCATACGCTTTCTCGACGGACTTATCGAGGACAAGCGGCGCGACCCGGCCGTGGTGGTGATCGACGAGGCGGGCCGTTACGCCATCGCGCTCCTCGGCGGCCACGAGGCCGGCGCCAACGCGCTCGCCTACCGGGTCGCCAATGCAGTGGGGGCCGTTCCGGTGGTCACCACGGCGACCGAGGCGGCAAAGCCACTGGTGGCGGGTATCGGCTGCCGCAAAGGCGTCGGCGCGGAGCGGATCGAGCACGGTTTGTTGCATGCGTTGGCAGGGCGCTCCTTGAGCGACGTCCGCGAGCTTGCCACGATCGATCTGAAGGCCCGGGAGCCGGGACTGCTCGAGTTCTCGCGCGCGCACGGCATCCCGCTGCGCATCGTTGCGCGCGAGCAGATCTCGGCGCGATCCTGGTGCAGCACGCCCTCGGACTGGGTCCGCCGCAGCGTGGGGGTGGAGGGTGTCTGTGAGCCGTGCGCGCTCATCGCCTCTCCCCGCGGCAGGCTGGTCGTGCCGAAGACCTGCCTCCAGGGCGTGGCGGTCGCAGTGGTCGCGGATGCGCCATGGGGAGCATCATGAGTCAGGGCAACGGCCGTGGGGTCCTCAACCTCGTCTCCGTCGGGCCGGGCCTTCCCGAGTTCATCCTGCCGCGGGCGGCGCAGGCGTTGCGCGAGAGCGAGGTGATCGTCGGCTACGAGCTGTATCTGAAATGGATCCAACCCTGGATCGGCGGCAAGGAAATCCACTCCCCGCCCCTTACCCGGGAGCGCGAGCGCGCCCGGCTCGCCATCGAGGCGGCGCGCCTCGGCCGGCGTGTGGCGCTCGTGTCAAGCGGTGACATCGGCGTGTATGCCATGGCATCTCTCGCCTTCGAGGAGATGCGCGAGGATGATACGTTCGAGGTTGCCGTCATCCCGGGCGTAACGGCGGCCAATGCTTGCGCAGCGCTCCTCGGCGCGCCCCTTTCGCACGATTTCGCAACCTTGAGCCTCTCGGACCTCATGTGCCCGTGGGAGTGGATCGAGCAGCGTGCCCGCCACATCGGCGCCGCCGATCTGGCGTGCGTCCTCTACAACGTGCAGAGCCAGGCCCGATCTGACGGGGTCTATCGCGTGCTCGCGATCCTGCAGGAGCACAAATCTCCCGACACTCTGTGCGGTGTGGTGCGAAATGCCTACCGTCCCGGGGGCAGCGCGAGCGTGCACCGGCTGGGCGAGCTGCCGGCGCTGACATTCGACATGCTGACTACGATCGTGATCGGCAACCGGTTCACGCGGCGCAGGCGTGAGTGGATCTACACGCCGCGCGGCTACCACGATTGGACCGAGGCAGCGGTGCCCGCCTCACCGGCGCTGCCTTCGCGGGCCATCTGGGTGTTCTCCGGAACCCGGGACGGCAACGAGCTGGCGCGGCGACTGGCGGCCGAGGGCCACCCGGTGGTCGTCTCGACGGCGAGCGGCTATGGCGCAGAGGTTGCACGCATGAGCTGTCAGGGTGTGGCCGTGTGCTCGGGGCGGCAGGGCATGGAGCCGCGGCGGCAGGCGCTCGAGCGCGGCGGGGCCCGGTTGATCCTCGATGCCACCCACCCGTACGCGGCGCAGATCTCCAGGCAGCTCATCGATCTGGCCCGGCAGCTCGCCATCCCTTACCTGCGCCTGGAGCGACCAAGCCTGCTCGATCCGCGCAACGCGATCGTCTGCGACGATGCGGCCGATGCGGCCCGACGGGCGGTCGGAATCGGCCGGCGGATTTTCCTCGCCACGGGCTCGAAGGACCTCGAGACCTTCGTGCGCACCCCGGGCGCAGAGCGGTGCGATTGGTTCGTGCGCCTGACGCCCGATCCCGAGCGTCTCTCGAGAGCCATCGCCCTCGGCATTGCGCGCGAGCGCATCCTCGCGATGCAGGGACCGTTTCCCGCCGAGCTCAACCGGGCGCTGTGGCGCTCGCAGCGCATCGAGTGCGTCGTCACCAAGGATTCAGGGGACACGGGCGGGTATGGCGAGAAGCAAAGCGTCGCGGCCGAGCTCGGCATTGCGCTGTTGGTGATCCGGCGGCCGCATGTCGACTATCCTTGCCAGGTCGCCGGTGTGGAGGAGGCCGCGCGGGCGGCGGCCGCTCTGTTGAGCGCCCCCAGGGCGCGCGCCGACGAGGGAGTGTCATGAACGGGCGTATTCCGGTCACGGTGGTGAGCGGCTTTCTCGGCTCCGGCAAGACGACGTTGCTGTGCGACCTGCTCGGCCAGCGGCGGGATCTGCGTCTGGCGGTATTGATCAACGAGCTCGGTGAGGTGTCGATAGACGGCACGCTGGCTCGCGCCGGCGCGCTGCGCTGCGAAGGGCCGCCGGGCGGCGGGGGCGATTCGCAGCAGGTCGAGATCGTGGACTTCGCGCAAGGACTCATCGCCTATGCGGACGATGCGAAGTTCGTGCCGACCCTGTCGGAGCTGGCCCGCCGCCGGGGCCGTATCGATCACTTGCTCATCGAGACGTCGGGGGTGGCATTGCCCACGGCGGTCATGACGCGCCTGCAGGAACCGGAGCTGTCCGGCGACTTCGTGCTGGATGCCGCCCTGACGGTGGTGGATGTTCCCCTGCTGCTGTCCGGCGAGCTCGAGCCGGCCGATCGAGCCGGCGCGGTGGCGAAGGCCGTGGGGACGCTGTTCGAGCGGCAGCTCGAGCAGGCGGACGTGGTGGTGCTCAACAAGATCGACGGTCTCGGCGAGGAGCAGTTGCTCGACGCCGAGGAACGGATCCGCAAGAGAGCGCCGGGCGTGCGATTCATCGAGCTGGCACACGATGCCCGGCTCGATGCGCGGGTGGCGCTCGGCCTTAACCTGCATCAGCCCGGAAAGACGCTCCTCAGCCGGGCTGCCGCGGCGCCTCCGGTCCCTCTTGCGGGCACCGAATGGCAGCCGCTCGCCGATCACGGCCGGGTGGACGGCCACAGCCACTCGGGCCTGAGCGCCCACGCGCACGGGCTGAGCACCCACACTCACTTCCACGAGCAGGATCCGGGCTGGCTCTCCTTTGTGCTGCGCAGCGGCGAGGCGCAGGACGTGCCCCGGCTCCGGGAGGCCATCGTGCACACGGCCTCGGGCGAGCCGCTGCTGCGCTGCAAGGGGTTTGTCACGGATGAGACGGGCGCACCGGTGCTGCTGCAAGCGGTGCGGACTCGTGTCGTTTCCGGCAGGGCATCGGGCGGCGAGGCGTTGCCGGGCCCGGCCCGCGCGGGCGAGCTCGTGTTCATCGGCTATCACTTGAATCGCGCGCGGGTGGCGTCCATCCTGACCCGCGCGACGGGCACGCTCTGGCGCTGACCATCGGAGGCTTGCGACGATGAAGACCGACCCGGATTCCCACAAGCGCATGACTCAGCGGCACAAGGAGGGTTTCGAGCGCAAGAAGGCCGCGGCTACCAAGGAAAAGGGCCTGCTCATCGTCAACACCGGCACGGGCAAGGGCAAGTCGACCGCGGCGTTCGGCATGGGGCTGCGCGTGCTCGGCCACGGCATGAAGCTCGGGGTGGTGCAATTCATCAAGGGCGCTCTGGAGAGCGCCGAGCGGCGCTTCCTGTCGGCCCATCCGAGCTGCGAGTTCCATGTCGTCGGCGAAGGCTACACCTGGAACACCCAGGACCGCGCGGCCGATATCCGCACGGCGCGCAGGGGTTGGGCGGAGGCGGTGCGCATGATCGGCGACCCCTCCTTCGGGATGGTGATTCTCGATGAGCTCAACATCGTACTCAAGTATCAGTATCTCGATCTCGAGGAGGTGCTCGAAGTGTTGCGAGGCCGCCGCGCAATGCTGCATGTGGTGGTAACGGGACGCCATGCGCCGCAGCCGCTCCTCGATCTGGCGGATCTGGTGAGCGAGATCCGCCCCGTGAAACATCCCTACCAGGAGCAGGGCATCAAGGCGCAGGCGGGCGTGGAATTCTAGTGTGAAGCCCGGGACCTCATTTCCTGTGCTCGTCCCATCCCGTGGGCTTCGCGCCCGTTGCGCTTCGCGCCTTGCGGTCAGCCTGCGGCCGATGGGCACCTGACATGCAAAGCAGACGCTGCCCGGCCCTGCTCACCAGTGCGCCGGCGTCCGGTCAGGGCAAGACCACGGTGACCGCCGCGCTCGCGCGCCATCATGCCTCGCAGGGACGCCGGGTGCGGGTCTTCAAAACCGGCCCCGATTTTCTCGATCCCATGATCCTCGAGCGCGCGAGCGGTCAGCCCGTCTATCAGCTCGATCTGTGGATGGGCGGGGAGGCGCATTGCCGGCAGCTGCTGTACGAAGCCGCCGGCGCGGCCGACCTCATCCTGGTCGAGGGGGTGATGGGACTGCATGACGGGAGGCCGAGCAGCGCCGATCTTGCGCGCCTGTTCGGCATCCCCGTGGCCGCGATCATCGACGCGCAGGCCATGGCCCAGACTTTCGGCGCGCTCGCGTATGGCCTGAAGCATTACGCCGGTGACCTTCCCTTCCACGGGGTCCTCGCCAACCGCGTGGCGAGCGCCCGGCACGCGCAGCTGCTGCGCGAGGGGACGCCGGTCGACCTGCCGTTCCTCGGCAACCTGCCGCGGGATGAGCGTTGCGAGCTGCCGGACCGCCACCTCGGGCTGGTGCAGGCGCAGGAAATCGAGGATCTCGATCAACGCCTGCGGCGTGCGGGCGCGCTGATCGCCGACACGGGCCTCGCCACGCTGCCGGAGGATGTCGAGTTCTTAGCGGCGCAGGGGCCACCTTTGCCACGGTGGCTCGAGGGATTGCGCATCGGCATCGCCCGCGACGTGGCGTTTTCCTTTCTTTACCGGGCCAATCTCGACCTGCTGCGCTCGATGGGCGCCGAGCTCGTTTTTTTCTCGCCCCTCGCCGATGCCAGCCTGCCGTCCGTGGACAGCGTGTACCTGCCCGGCGGCTATCCGGAGCTGCACCTGGCGGCGCTCAGCGCCAACCGCGCCTTGGCCGGCTCGCTGCTGCGGCATGTGCAGGCGGGCAAGCCCCTCTATGCCGAGTGCGGCGGCATGCTGTACCTCTTGGAATCGGTGACCGATCTGCAGGGCCGGCGCGAGATCATGACCGGCCTCCTGCCGGGCGATGCGCTCCTGCACACTCGCCTCAAAGGACTCGGCTACCAGTGCGCACCGATGCCCGGCGGGATCCTGCGCGGGCACACCTTCCATCACTCGAGCATCCAGACCGCGCTGAAGCCCGCGGCGCTCGCCGAGCGGCGCGAGGATGGCTCGGCGGGCGAGGCGATCTATACTCGAGGAAAGCTCCTCGCCAGCTACTTCCATGCCTATTTCCCATCCAACCCGCACGCCGCCGCGCAGCTGTTCATCCCATGACAGAATCCAAGCATCATTACGATGAGCGCTCCATCGAGGCCGTGTACCGGGTCATCTATGAGCGGCGGGACATGCGCCATTTCCTGCCGTTGCCGGTTGAGCCGGCGATCCTGCGGCGTCTGCTCGATGCCGCGCACGCCGCCCCAAGCGTCGGCCTGAGCCAGCCCTGGCGCATCGTGCGCATCACGAGCGCCGAGCTGCGAGGGCATATCTACGACCTGGTGCAGCAGGAGCGGCAGCGCACCGCCGAGGCGCTCGATGAGCGGGGGGCGGAGTTTCTGCGATTGAAGGTGGAGGGCGTCAAGGAGTGCGGCGAGCTGCTCGTGGTGGGCGTGCGCGACGGCGGCGCGAAGGAGATCTTCGGCCGGCGCACGCTGCCGGAAACGGACGTGGCCTCGACCGCCTGCGCCATCCAGAACCTGTGGCTCGCGGCGCGTGCCGAGGGCCTGGGCCTCGGCTGGGTGTCATTGTTCGATCCGGGAGCGCTCGCCGACCTGTTGGGATTTCCCCGGGACGTGCGGCCCATCGCGGTCCTTTGCCTCGGGCATGTCGAGCAGTTCTACTCCGCGCCCATGCTGGCGCTGGAGCGCTGGCGCGAGCCCAGGCCTTTGTCGCAATTGATGTGCGAGAACCGTTGGCCGGCCGAGCCGCTGACGCCTCGCGAGCCGGAGTGACCTCGGTGTCGTCGGTGGTGCGTGGCAGGATGCATCCGGGATGAGGATAATCAATGGATGAGCGCGACGATCCTCGGTCCGGATGGCAAGGCGCGGTGCCGCTGGTGTGGCACCGTGCCGGAGTTCGTGCCGTATCACGACAAGGAGTGGGGTTTCCCGGTCGCAGATGACCGCCGGCTGTTCGAGAAGTTGAGCCTCGAGGGGTTCCAGTCGGGGCTGAGCTGGCGGACCATCCTCGCCAAGCGCGAGAACTTCCGCGCCGCCTTTCATGGATTCGATTTCGAGCGCGTCGCGCGCTTCACCGTCCGCGACGTCGAGCGCCTCCTCAAGGACGCGGGCATCGTCCGCCACCGCGGCAAGATCGAGGCCGTAGTCAACAACGCACGCAGGGCGAAGGATCTCGTCAGGCGGGAGGGCTCGCTCGCGGCCTTCATCTGGCGGTACGAGCCCGGCCCGGAGTCGCTCGCGAAGCCTCAGACCGCATCCACTTCCGTCGAGTCGGTCGCCCTCTCGAAGGCGCTGAAGAAACTGGGCTGGCGGTTCGTGGGCCCGACCACGGTGTACGCCTTCATGCAGGCCATGGGACTGATCAACGATCACGCCGAGGGCTGCCTGATCCGGGCGAAGGTCGAGCGCGCGCGCAGGCGGTTCAAGAGACCCGGCCGCTGAAGCCGGGGCGAGCCCCGGGGCGCTTTCCGACCCCTTCGCCGTCCTCGGCAACCGGTCGGCTCCATCGGGCGTAAACGGCAACGACTCAGCTTACGTTGGCGTGGACTTCCGAGCCTTGACGGGGCAATTTGCCTTCTGTATTTTACCAAGTGGTTAGATAACTGAATGGTTTAATATAGATGGATCCGCTCAGTAAGACCTTCCACGCGCTGGCCGACCCGACACGGCGCGCGATTCTGGCCCGCCTTGCGCTCGGAGAGGCGTCGGTGGGCGAGCTGGCTCAACCGTTTGCCATGTCCCTGCCCGCCGTCTCGAAGCACCTGAAGGTGCTCGAGGGCGCCGGGCTCATCACTCGCGGCCGGGAGGCGCAGTTCCGGCCCGCGCGCATCGAGCCCAAGGCGCTGATGAGCATTGATGAGTGGATCGAGAGCTACCGCAGGCTCTGGGGCGAGCGGCTCGATCGGCTGGAGGAGTACCTGCGCGACATTCAAAGCGGCGAGGCCCCGGCCGGCAAGAGCGGCAAATGAACCCAATCGGATTCCAGGAGATTCTCATGTCAGATCAAATCGCAGAGCACGGGTCCTTCGTCATCGAACGCCTGGTCGACGCCCCGCCGTCACGGGTGTACGCAGCGTTCGCAACTGCGGAAGGCAAGGAGCGCTGGTTCGGCGCCCCGCAGGCGAAGATGCTGGCGCGGGAGTTCGACTTCCGGGTCGGTGGGCGCGACCGCCTGTATTGCCAGTGGGAGGAGGGTGTGCACCAGAACCATCCCAAGACGCGCACGACCGATTTCCGCGCCGAATACTGGGACATCGTGCCGGAGCGGCGGATCGTCTATGCGTACGAGATGTATCTCGACGAGAGCAAGATTTCCGTCTCGCTCGCGACCGTGCAGTTCCATCCGCACGAGGACCGCACACGGCTCGTGATCACGGAGCAGGGTGTGTTCCTGAACGGCTACCGCGACGAGGGCGCGCGGGAACGGGGCACGAACGACCTGATGGACCGTCTGTTGGCCTCGATCCCGGCCACCGGCCAGCGCATCTACAACCGCGAGATCATCCTTACGCGCGTCATCTTCGCACCGAGGGAGCTCGTCTTTGCGGCCTGGACCGATCCGAAGCACCTGGCACGCTGGTTTGGCCCGGCGGGTTTCACGGTGTCCGAATGTCGTGTGGATGCGCGCGTCGGCGGCAAGTGGGCGACGACCATGCGAGCCAACGAGGAGCTGGCGGCCGTGGTCGGCCGCGATCACCCCGCAGGTGGCGAGTTTCTCGAGATCGAGAGGCCGTCGCGGCTGGTCTTCACGAACAATGCGCTCGATGCCGCCGGCAACGTGATTCTCGAGGGGCTTACCACGGTCACGCTCGAGGACATGGGTGGCTCGACGAAAATGACCCTGCGCACGCGCGCGAGGGGCACCGGAGAGCGCGTGCCGTTCATGCTCGGCGGCATGGAGCAGGGCTGGAGCGAGGCTCTCTGGAAGCTCGGCCGAATGCTCGCAGCGGACTGAGGCGAGCGGCGTCGCGTGTTGACCCCGTGGCCGCGTCAGGCCCGAGCGGCCGGGTCGGTTCCCGAGCTCATATCAGTGGTAAAATAGAATTGAGTAAATCAGCCGATTCAATAAAGCGAATATGGCATAGATGGCAATCCCGGGAGGGCGCCCGCGCGTCGCCATTCATCGCCGTCAATCAATAACTCAAATAGAGTTGACCAAATTTCCTTATTTGATAAATTTTATGTGTGCCAAAGACTCCTCCGGCGCTCGAGGCGCTTCCACCCGCCGCTGTCCGGGCGCTGCGCACCCTGGGCGAGAATCTCGCAATTGCGCGGATCAGGCGCCGGGAGTCCCAACGGATCTGGGCGAGGAGGCTGGGATGCTCGGTGCCCACCCTCATCCGGCTGGAGCGCGGCGATCCCGGGGTGGGCATGGGCTTGTACGCGACTGCGTTGTGGCTGATGGGCCGCGTGGGCGCATTGCCGGAGCTGGCGGCGCCCGGACAGGACAGGGGAGCGCTCGAGGGCGAGGTTCGTGATGCCTTGACGCGGCGCTCGGTCCGGGCAGCGGCCTCGAAGGCGGCCCGCCTCGGGCGACAGCGGCCATGAGCGATCAGCCGGCGGATCTGCTGCATCTGTGGTCGCTGACCGAGCCGGCTCGGCCGCGATGGGTCGGCGAGCTGAGGCTCATGCGCTCCAGCCCGGGCGTCTCGCTGCGCTACGCGCCGGGCTGGCTGCGAGGCGGCTGCGCCCTGAGCGAAGACCTGCCGTTGATCGACGAAGAGTTCCTTCCGGTGCGCAGGCATGCTGCCGTGGGCGCGGTAGACGATGCCCGTCCGGAGCACTGGGGCGAGCGCGTCATCCGCCTCATCGACAGGCCGCCGCGTCTGTCCCTGCTCGAGTACCTGTATTTCGCAGGAGACGACCGCTTCGGCGCTCTCGGTGTCTCGACGTCGGCCGAACAGTACCTGCCGCGGCGCTTCGGGCCGCTGCCAACGCTCGGGGAAGCCAACCAGATCCACGACATCGTTCGCAAGGTCCAGGACAATGAGCCGGTGCCGCCGCAGCTGGGCGGGCTGGTTTCTCCCGGCGCCGGCCTGGGAGGCGCACGCCCCAAAGCCCTGCTCGAGATCAACGGCGAGCAGTGGCTGATCAAGTTCTCCGACGGCGAGCCGGAGGATACGCCGCTCATCGAGCACGCCACGATGACGCTCGCGCGCAAGGCGCAGATAGGGACTGCGGCGACGATGGCCGTGCGGCTGAGGCATGGACACGCGATCGCGATCAAGCGCTTCGATCGCGAGGGTGGCGCCAGGCGGCATTGCCTGTCGGCTGCGGTGGCGTTGCGCGCGGCCGGAGAGCCTTTCGGCTATCCCGAATTGGCACAGCTGCTGCGGCGCAACGGCGTGGCGGACGGGGACCGGTACGTGGCGGACATGCGGGAGTTGTTTCGCCGCATGGTCTTCAACATCCTGATGGATAACACGGACGACCACGAGAAGAATCACGCGCTCGTCATGAGGCCTCGTCAGCGGTACGAGCTGTCGCCCGCGTACGACGTGCTGCCGTCTGGGCGGGCGCTCGGATTTCAACAGATGCGGGTGGGCGAGCAGGAGGCGGATTCCACGCTGGATAATGCGCTGTCGATGTCCGCGCTGTTCTCGCTGAAGAGAGATGACGCGATAAGAGAAGTGCGCCTGATCGCTCAGGTCGTAAGCGGCTGGCGGGATCATTTCCACAAGTGCGGCGTCACGGCCCGCGACATCGATCAATATGCCCAACAGATCGACCGGCCGTTCCTCAAGGATCAGCGGGAATCGACGCGGACATTGCCGCAATGCGGTTAGGGCATCACTGCGGGATTGCGGTGCTTCAGCCGAGCCTGCACCGAGTGCCGCCGTCCCATGGGATCTGACAGCATCTCACGCCAAGGTTGCGGCCCGATGACATCGGGTGAAAAAAACTCACTCCCTCTTATGAGGGAGTTCGCTTGATTGCGCCGCCGGTTTTGCTAACGTCTGCGGCGTGCCGCCACCGGAGGCGGTGAGTGCCGATGCCGCGGGCGGCGTGCGAGGGAGCAACCGGGCCATGATGACAAAGCACTACTTGCTGGCGTCTGATTTCGATCAGACGCTGAGTTTCAACGATTCCGGCCACGTGCTGGCGGAACTGCTGGGCGTGAGCGATTTCGAGCGCAAGGTGGCCGGGCTCGCGCGCAGCAACCTCGTGCAGCAGGGCGGTGAGCTCGCCTATCTCATCCGCCACGATCCGGATTTCCGCGGCGTGCGGCCCGAGCACTTGGTGGAGGCCGGCCGTCGCGTGCGCCTGAAGGGCGCTTTGCCTGCGCTCGTCAAAAGCCTTCATGACGGCATCGGAGGCTGCCGGTTCTCGTTCTACGTCGTGTCGGCCGCACCCCGGGAAGTGGTGGTTTCAGCGCTTTCCGGGATCGTTCCGCCGGAGCACATCCACGGCACGGAGTTCGAATACGACCCCGCCTCCGGCGAGGTGAGCCAAATCAATCGCGTGGTGGCCGGTTATGGCAAGGTCGCGGTGATCGATGAGCTCGGACGGCTGCACGGCATCCCCCCCGACCGGATCATCTACGTCGGCGACGGCAGTTCGGACGTTCACGTGATGCTGCACGTGAACAACGGGGACGGCTTCACGATCGCAGTATCGGAGAACCGGCAGCTGGCGCGCATCGCCAAATGCACCGTTCTCAGCGACAACGTCTGCAGCGTGCTCGTGCCCGTGCTCGACCAGGTGCTCGGCATGCGCACGCCGCAGATCCGCGCCGTTCTGGAGTCCAACGGCCTCACGCTCGATGACTGGGAGCGGGCCCGGACCGATCGGGTACAGATCCGCGAGACGCCGCGCGCGCCGGCTGCGGCATGAGTGTCGTGCACCTGTCCGTGACCGGCTGGCTTGGGTGGACCGCGACCGCGGTGTTCGTGGGGTCTTATTTCTTCAGGCAACCGGCGGCCCTGCGGGGCATCCAGATGCTCGGCGCGGCGCTGTGGATTGTCTACGGCGCGCTGATCGGCGCCAAGCCGGTCATTGTCGCCAATGCTCTCGTGTTTGCGGCCGCAGCATGGACGTTGATCCGGGAGCAGCTCGCGGGCGCCGGGGCCGCAGTGCGGGCTGATCGTTCCGCATCGCGGGAGCTTGGCGCGTAGCGGCCGAGCGCGTGGCAGGTGGCGCGTGAGCCTTGCGCCGTTCGAGGGCGCGCCCGTCCCTGCGGGTTGGCGTCTCATCGGCGCAGTGGCTCGCCGGGCGGGCGCAGGAAGCATCCGATGACGTGCCAGTCAATGGCGCGCCCCCGGGGGTGATCGGCGGGCACTTGCCGCGCCGCAGTCCGGCTCCTCGGGGGGTTAAACTTCGCGTATGAGTGCGCACTGCGGGGCATTGACGCGTCTTGCGTGGTCGGCGCTCGGCGGTGAGGTGGCCGGGGCCGATCAAGTGATCTTCACGGGTATGGGTGCGCTACCTTCGGCCTTCGCGGTCACCGATCTCGCCGCCGCCGCGATTGCAACGGCTGCGCTTTCGCTCGCCGAACTCATCCGCGAGGTGGGAGCCGAGCCCACCGTCGAAGTCGACCGCCGGCTGAGCAGCATGTGGTTTCGGTCTTCCCTGCGTGCGCTCGGCTGGGAGCCGCCGCCGCTGTGGGATCCGATTGCGGGCGATTATCCGGCGCGGGACGGCTGGATCCGGCTTCATACCAACGCATCACACCATCGCGCCGCGGCGGAGCGTGTTCTCGGCGCGCAGAGCGATCGGCACTCGACTGCTCGGGCGGTCGCCGGATGGGCGAAGTCGGACCTCGAGCGCGCGGTGATCGAGGCGGGCGGCTGTGCCGCCGAGATGCGCTCCCTCGAGGATTGGCGACAGCATCCGCAGGGCAATGCCGTGGCCGGCGAGCCGCTGGTTCACATGGGGGCGAGCGAAGGCGCTTACGCGGCGCGGCCGGTAGCGCCCGATCGGCCACTGCGCGGCGTGCGCGTTCTCGACCTGACCCGCGTGCTGGCCGGCCCCGTAGCGAGCCGCTTCCTGGCCGGCTACGGGGCGGAGATTTTGCGAATCGATTCGCCCGACTGGGACGAGCCGGGCATCGTGCCGGAGGTCACCCTCGGCAAGCGGTGCGCGCGACTCGATCTGCGCGACCCGGCCGATCGCGCGCGCTTTGTGCAGCTGCTGGCGCAGGCCGATATCCTGCTGCACGGGTATCGGCCCGGTGCGCTCGCCGGCCTGGGATTCGACGCCGCGGCTCGCAGAAGGCTCTCGCCTGCTCTGATCGACGTCAGTCTGGACGCCTACGGGTGGTCCGGGCCGTGGTCGCATCGTCGCGGATTCGACAGCCTGGTGCAGATGAGCGCGGGCATTGCCGACTACGGGATGAGGTGCGCCGGCGCGCAGCAGCCCGTGCCGCTTCCTGTGCAGGCACTCGACCATGCCAGCGGATATCTCGCGGCGGCTGCGGCGATTCGCGGGCTGACGCTGCGGATGAGACGCGGGGTCGGCACTGAGGCTCGACTGTCGCTGGCGAGAACCGCGCAGTGGCTGATCGATCATTGCTCCGAGGGCGAAGAGCCTCCCTTGGCGCAGGAGACCGATTCCGACCGCGCCCCGCAGATCGAGTTGACCGACTGGGGGCCGGGGCAGCGGCTATGGCCGCCCGTGCGGATCTCGGGCGCGCCGATGCAATGGGACCTTCCGGCGAGCGCGCTCGGCTCTGCGCCGCCACTGTGGTGCGGGGAGTGAGGCGAGCGCCGCTTCAGCGCGGCTCGGTGTGGATCAGCTCCGCGCCCGGACCCGCCGGTTGCCGGCTCTTGCGCAAGACGCCTGCGTAATAGGCGAGGTAGTAGGCGCTGAACGCTCCGGACACCGCGAGCGTCAGCGGGCCCTCGGGAGGCAGCGCAACGGGGCCCGGTCCGGCCGGGGCGGTGAGTGCGCCATGGGCCAGGGTCAGATAGTCGGAGACGATCCGGGCAAGAAACAGCACCGTGACCGTCAGGCCGATGTATGAATGCGGGGTATAAAAACGGCCCTCGGGCGTGGACTCGAAGCGAGTATGCCGCAGGCCGAGGAAGGCCAGTGCCGCTCCGCAGGCGACTCCGGCGAGCAAGGCGGCCAACGTCCAGACGTTGCCGCGTGTGAACAGGACGAGCAGGACGCCAAAGAGCGCAAAGACCGCGATGCGCGTCGTCATGCGCCGCGGCTGCACTTGCTGGCGGCCAAACGAGCGCCGCATGCGTATGTAAACCCTCCATGCGATGAACGCCGTGATCAGGATCGGCGCGATGAGTTTCAAGCTCATGGTAGCCTCGATTGATGCGTCCGCCCGGGTCTCATTCCCATTCTATGGTTGCCGGCGGCTTGCCGCTGATGTCGTAGACGACACGGGAGATGCCGGCGACCTCGTTGACGATCCGTCGGGAAACGAGGTCGAGGAAGTCGTAGGGCAGGCGGGCCCAATGCGCGGTCATGAAGTCGATGGTTTCCACCGCGCGCAGCGCCACCACATAATCGTAGCGGCGGCCGTCGCCCATCACACCGACGGAGCGCACCGGCAGGAAGACCGCGAACGCCTGGCTGGTGCGGTCGTAGAGCTCGTGCCGGCGCAGCTCCTCGATGAAGATGGCGTCGGCGCGGCGCAGCAGGTCCGCATACTCCTTGCGGACCGCGCCGAGGATGCGAACGCCGAGCCCCGGCCCGGGGAAGGGGTGGCGGTAGATCATCTCGCGCGGTAGGCCGAGCTCGGTGCCGAGGCGGCGTACTTCGTCCTTGAACAGCTCGCGCAGCGGCTCGATGAGCTTCAGGTGCATCTTCTCCGGCAGGCCGCCGACGTTGTGGTGCGACTTGATGACGTGCGCTTTGCCTGTGCGCGCGCCGGCGGATT
>JAJZLX010000451.1:24082-26456 GCA_021850555.1 Pseudomonadota bacterium
GCACGTCCGTGAGCTTGTGAGCTTCCTCGTCGAACACCTCCACGAAGGTGCGCCCGATGATCTTGCGTTTGGCCTCCGGGTCCTCGATCCCGGCAAGCGCGGCGAGGAAGCGCTGCTCGGCGTCCACGCGGATGACACGCACGCCGAGATGCTCGGCGAAGGTGCTCATGACCTGATCGCCTTCGCCGAGGCGCAGCAGGCCATGGTCGACGAACACACACACCAGCTGCTCGCCGACGGCCCGGTGCAGCAGCGCCGCGACCACCGAGGAGTCCACTCCTCCGGACAGTCCAAGCAGAACCTTGCCGCTTCCAACCTGCGCGCGCACCCGAGCGATCGCGTCCTCGATGATGTTGCCGGTGCTCCACAGTGCATCGCAGCGGCAGATCTCGCGCACGAAGCGCTCGAGCAGCCGCGCGCCCTGGGTCGTATGCGTGACCTCGGGGTGGAATTGCACGCCGTAGAACCGCCGTCGCTCGTCGCACATGGCGGCAAAGGGGATCGATCCGGTGGAGGCGACGCCGGTAAAGCCTTCGGGCAGAGCGGCCACCCGGTCGCCGTGGCTCATCCACACGTCGAGAACCGGGCGGTCCTCGCCGTCGCGCCTGTCCCGGATGCCATCGAACAGCCGGCACCCGGCGGTGAGAGTCACTTCGGCGTAGCCGAACTCGCGCTCGGTGGAGCCGAGCACGTGTCCGCCGAGCTGCTGCGCCATGGTCTGCATGCCGTAGCAGATGCCGAGAACGGGCACGCCGAGGGAGAATACCGTCGCAGGCGCTTTCGGCGGGTGCGCGTCCGTGACCGACGCCGGTCCGCCGGAGAGGATCACGCCGCGCGGTCCAAAGGCGTGCACCTCCTCGTCCGTGATGTCCCAGGGATGGATCTCGCAGTACACGCCGAGCTCGCGGACCCGGCGCGCGATGAGCTGGGTGTACTGCGCCCCGAAGTCGAGGATCAGGATGCGGTGGGCGTGGATGTCTGCGTGAGTGGCGGGGGCGGCGGAAGCGCTACTCATGAAAGTCGGAGTTTCCTCATCTGGGCGGGACTGTGCGGGTCGTGCGTGTTCCGCACGCTAGGACACCCGGTAGTTGGGTGCTTCCTTGGTGATGGTGACATCATGCACGTGGCTCTCGCGGATGCCGGCGCTGGTGACGCGGACGAACACCGGGCGCGTGCGCATCTCGGTGATGTTGCTGCTGCCGGTGTAGCCCATCGCCGCGCGCAATCCGCCGGCGAGCTGCTGCAGGATGGCGACGACGCTGCCCTTGTAGGGCACCCGGCCTTCAACGCCCTCGGGCACGAGTTTCTCGAGCTCCGTGGCGGCATCCTGGAAGTACCGGTCCGCCGAGCCGTGGCGCTCCGCCATCGCCCCGAGCGAGCCCATGCCGCGGTAGGACTTGTAGGAGGCGCCTTGGTACAGCTCGACCTCGCCGGGGGATTCCTCGGTGCCCGCAAACAGGCTGCCGATCATGATGGCGTGGGCGCCGGCGACGATGGCCTTGGCAATGTCGCCGGAGAAGCGGACTCCGCCGTCGGAGATGACGGGGACGTCGCTGTCTCGAAGGGCCTCCGCCACGTTGGCCACTGCGGAGATCTGAGGCACGCCGACACCTGCGACGATGCGCGTGGTGCAGATGGAGCCCGGCCCTATGCCCACCTTGACCGCATCGGCGCCGGCGGTAACCAGGGCGCGGGCTGCCTCGGCCGTCGCAATGTTGCCGGCTATCACCTGCTGGTCGGCCCATCGGGCCTTGATGCGCTCGACGGTCGCGATCACGCCGCGGGAGTGGCCGTGCGCCGTATCGACGACGACCACGTCGACCCCCGACTCGCGCAACGCGGCAACGCGCTCCAGGGTGTCGGCAGTGGTGCCGACGGCCGCGCCGACGCGCAGCCGTCCGCCCTCGTCCTTGCACGCCCGCGGGAATTCCTTGGCCTTCTGGATGTCCTTGACGGTGATCATGCCGGCGAGCTCCTGCTCGTCATTGACGACCAACACCTTCTCGATGCGGTGCTTGTGCAGCAGCGCCAGCACTTCCTCCTTCGGCGTGGTCTCGCGCACGGTGATCAGCCGCTCCTTCGGGGTCATGACCGAGGAGACCGGCGCATCGAGCTTTTGCTCGAAGCGCAGATCCCGGTGGGTGACGATGCCGACCACTTTCCTGCCGGTCACCACCGGCACGCCGGAGATGCCGCGGGAGCGGGTGAGGTCGAGCACCTCGCGGATGGTCATGTTGGGGGGAACGGTGATCGGGTCGGTGATCAGGCCACTTTCGAATTTCTTGACCCGACCGACTTCGCGCGCCTGAGCTTCGATGCTCATGCTCTTGTGGGTGATGCCGAGGCCGCCCTCCTGGGCGATGGTGATGGCGAG
>JAJZLX010000047.1 GCA_021850555.1 Pseudomonadota bacterium
GCCCGACACCCTGGTGGCGCTGCAGCGGGCGGCGCATGCCTGGCGCGAGGCGTTGCGCATCCCGGTGGTGGGGGTGGCCGGCAGCAACGGCAAGACCACGACCAAGGAGATGACCGCGGCGATCCTGAGCCGTGCCGGCAGCTGCCTCGCCACCCGCGGCAATCTCAACAACCACATCGGCGTGCCGCTCACGCTGCTGCGCCTCGAGGACTCGCACCGCTTCGCGGTGATCGAGATGGGCGCGAACCGCGCCGGGGATGTCGCGGGCCTGCTGAGGATCGCCCGCCCGACGGTGGGATTGATCACCAACGCCGGCGCCGAGCATCTGGAGGGCTTCGGCAGCCTCATGGGCGTGGCCCGTGCCGAAGGCGAGATGGTCGAGGGGCTGGAGCCGCAGGCCACCGCGGTGTTGAACGCGGACGATGCGTTCCTCGGGCTCTGGCGCGGCATGACGCCGGCACGTGTGGTGACCTTCGGTCTCGCCGCGGATGCGCACTTCCGTGCCACGGACATCGAATCCACCCTCACCGCGCAGGGCTTCCTCACGCGGTTCAAGCTCGCCTGCCCGCAGGGCCGCGCCGCCATCGAGCTGCACATCGGCGGGCGGCACAACGTCGGCAACGCGCTCGCCGCGGCGGCGGCGGCCGCCGCCGCCGGGGCGAGCCTCGAGCACATCGTCGCGGGTCTCGCCTCGGTCCGGCCGGTCGCCGGGCGCCTGCAGCTGAAGCAGGCCGCCGCCGGGGCGTGGATCCTCGATGACTCATACAACGCCAACCCGAGCTCGGTCCGCGCGGGGCTCGAGGTGCTCGGCTCGCTCCCGGGACGGCGGTGGCTGGTGCTCGGGGACATGGCCGAGCTCGGTGAGTTCGGGCCCGAGGCGCACGCCGAGATCGGCGCGTTGGCGCGCCAGCACGGCCTCGAGCGGTTGTATGCGGTCGGGCCCCAGGCGGCCCTCGCGGTGGAGCGCTTCGGAGTGGGCGCGCAATGGTTTGCGGATACCAACGCGCTGTCGGAGGCGCTGCTCTCGGCCCTGGCCGGTGAGGCGGCCGGCGTGCTGGTGCTCGTCAAGGGCTCTCGGATCAACAGGCTGGAGCGGGTGGTGGCTGCGCTGACGGCCGCTCCCGAGCACCATCCGGAGGCGCACTGAATGCTCTACTGGCTCGCCCTACGCCTGAGCGCCTGGCAATCCGGCTTCCACGTGTTCTCCTACCTCACGTTCCGGGCCATCCTCGCCACGGGCTCCTCGCTCGTCGTCTCGCTGTTGGTCGGCCCTCCCATGATCGCGCGCCTGTCGCGCTACCAGATCGGCCAGGTGGTGCGCTCCGACGGCCCGCAGACCCACCTGCCCAAGGCCGGCACCCCCACCATGGGCGGCACGCTGATCCTGGTGACCACGATCGTGAGCACCCTGCTGTGGGCGCATCTCACCAACCGCCAGGTGTGGCTGGTGCTCGCGGTCACCGTCGCCTTCGGCGTGATCGGCTTTCTCGACGATTACCTGAAGCTCGTGGTGCGCAACCCCAAGGGGCTCGCGCCGCGCTGGAAGTACCTCTGCCAGTCGGTCGCGGGGCTCGCGGTCGCCGCCGTGCTCTTCTACACGGCGGCCGTGCCGGCGGAAACGACGCTGTACCTGCCTTTCTTCAAGAAGTTCGCGCAGCCGCTGCCGGCGGCGGCGTTCATCGCGATCGCCTATCTGATGATCGTCGGCATGAGCAATGCCGTGAACCTCACCGACGGCCTCGACGGCCTCGCCATCATGCCGGTGGCGCTGGTGTCCGCCGCGCTCGGGATCTTCGCCTACGCGAGCGGCAACGCCGTGTTCGCCCACTACCTCGAGATCCCGTGGCTCCCGGGGGCGGGGGAGCTGCTCATCTTCTGCTCCGCGCTGAGCGGAGCAGGGCTCGGATTCCTGTGGTTCAACACGTATCCGGCCCAGGTGTTCATGGGCGATGTGGGGGCGCTTGCGATCGGCGCCGCGCTCGGGGCGGTCGCCGTCATGGTGCGCCAGGAGCTGGTGGCGCTGCTCATGGGCGGGGTGTTCGTGCTCGAGACCGCCTCGGTCATCCTGCAGGTGGCCTCCTTCAAGCTCACCGGCCGGCGCATCTTCCGCATGGCCCCGATCCATCATCACTTCGAGCTCAAGGGCTGGGCGGAGCCGAAGGTGATCGTGCGCTTCTGGATCATCTCGCTCATCCTGGTGCTGGCGGGACTGGCGACGCTGAAGCTGCGATGAGCACGAGTGCCCGCAAACCTTCCGCCTGCGTGATCGCCGGTCTCGGGCGCACGGGATTCTCGTGCGCGCGCTACCTGCGCGAGCGGGGATGGCGGCTGAGCGTCACCGACACGCGCGCCGAGCCGCCGCAGCTTGCGCAGCTGCGCGAGCTCGATCCTGACATCCCGGTGCGCACCGGCCGGCTCGATCCGGCCCTGCTCGATGAGGCGGTGTGCGTGGTCGCCTCCCCCGGACTCGCGCTCGATCAGCCCTTCTTCGTGGAAGCGCGCCGCCGCGGCATCGAGGTTCTGGGCGACATCGAGCTGTTCGCGCGCGCCGCCGATGCGCCCGTGGCGGGCATCACCGGCACCAACGGCAAGAGCACCGTCACCACCCTTCTGGGGCGCATGGTGGCGCGAGCGGGAATCGACGTGCGCGTCGGCGGCAACCTCGGCGAGCCCGCGCTCGATCTGCTCGCGCCCGCCGAGCGGGCCGCACAGCCTCCCGGCCTGTACGTGCTGGAGCTCTCCAGCTTCCAGCTCGAGACCACCCAGTCCCTCGACCTGAAGGCGGCTGCCGTGCTCAACGTCAGCCCGGACCATCTCGACCGGTACGCCTCCCTCCAGGCCTATGCACTCGCCAAAGCGCGCATCTTCGAGCGCTGCGAGACCGCCGTCGTCAATCTCGATGACCCGCTCGTCGCCCGCATGCCGCTTGCCGGGCAGCGCGTGCTCGGCTTCTCGCTCTCAGGCGCGCCGGGAGCCGACTACACTTTGCAGGAGCGCGGTGGGCCGTGGCTGGCACGCGGGGCGCAAGCGCTGTTGCCCCTCTCGGCGATGCGCATCCAGGGGCTGCACAACGCGGCCAACGCCCTGGCCGCCCTGGCCCTCGGCGAGGCGCTCGAAGTGCCGCTGCCGGCGATGCTGGCGGAGCTCACGGAGTTTCCCGGGCTGGCGCACCGCACCCAATGGGTCGGCGAGGCCGCGGGCGTCCGCTATGTCGATGACTCCAAGGGCACCAACGTCGGGGCGACGCTGGCGGCGGTGAGCGGCATGGCCGGGCCGCTGGTGCTCATTGCCGGCGGGGAGGGCAAGAACCAGGACTTCACTCCCCTGGCACAGGCCTTCCGCGGCAAGGTGCGCCACGCGGTGTTGATCGGGCGCGACGCCGGGCGTCTCGCCGCGGCCCTGCGGGAAGTCTGCCCCACCGAGCAGCGCGGCACGATGCAGGAGGCGGTGCGGGCGGCGGCACGGGCGGCGCGCCCGGGGGACACCGTGCTGCTCTCCCCGGCCTGCGCGAGCCAGGACATGTTCCGCGACTACGCGCACCGCGGCGAGGAATTCGCCAGGGCCGTGAGGGAGCTGCGCCCGTGAGCGAGAGCGCGCGCACTCCAATGTCCTTCGCCCGCTCGAGCGGGCGCTCGCGCACCTACCACATCGACCCGGTGATCCTGGCGTTGACGTTGGCGATCCTGCTGTTCGGCCTGGTGACGATGACCTCGGCGTCGGCCGCGATTGCCGGACACGACACCGGCAATCCCTTCTACTTCCTGGAGCACCAGTTGATCGCGGTCGTGCTCGGCGTGGCCGGTGCCGTGGTGGTGTTCTTCGTGCCCTGCGAGCGGCTGCAGCGCGCCTCGCCGTGGCTGCTGCTGGCCGCCGCCGGAATGCTTCTGGTCGTGCTGGTGCCCGGACTCGGTGAGCGGGTGAACGGCGGGCGCCGCTGGCTGCACCTTGCCGGATTGAGCTTCCAGGTCTCGGAGCTCGCGCACGTGCTGGCGCTCATCTACATCGCCGGCTATGCCGCGCGCCGCCGCGATGAGCTGCGCCACAGCCTGACGGATCTGCTCAAGCCGCTCGGGGTCCTGGCGCTGCTCGCCGCGCTGATGCTCGCCGAGCCGAACTTCGGCGCCGCCGCGGTGCTGTTCGCCGTCGGCTTCGGCATGCTGTTCCTCGCCGGCGCACGGCTGCGCTACGTGCTCGGGCTGACGGTGCTGGCGGTCGGGGCGTTCACGTTGCTCGCGGTCACCTCCGCCTACCGGATGAGAAGGATCACGAGCTTCGTCGATCCGTGGGCCACGGCCTACGGCAGCGGCTTCCAGCTCACCCAGTCGCTGATCGCGATCGGCCGGGGCAGCTGGTTCGGTGTCGGGTTCGGCAACAGCGTGCAGAAGCTGTTCTACCTGCCCGAGGCATACACCGACTTCCTGTTCGCGGTGCTCGCCGAGGAGCTCGGGCTCGCCGGCGTGCTCGCCACCATCGGCCTGTTCGTGGCGCTCATCTGGCGGGTCTTTTACATCTCGCGGCTCGCCGACCGGGCGGGGCTGATGTTCCACCAGT
>JAJZLX010000086.1 GCA_021850555.1 Pseudomonadota bacterium
GGAGCAAAGCGAGCAGCAGCAGCACCATCCACCCGCCGGCCGGATTGTGACCCACCTGTGAGTCGGGCTCGTGCCGCACCATCCGGCGCAGGTGTCGCAGCGCCGCGGCGGGCGAGGCGAGAAAGCTGCGAAAGCGAGCGGTCTCACTGCCCGCCAGGCCCCAGAGCAGCCGGAAGGTCACGAGCGCAAGGATCGATTCGCCGATGCGCACGTGCCAGCCCATCCAGTTCAGCCGCTCGGTGAGATAGGCTCCCGCCACCAGAGCGACGAGCAGCCAGTGGAAGAGGCGCGTAGGCAGGTCCCACACGAGCGCTCGGCGCGGGCCGGGCGCCTGCCCGGGCATCCTCGCGGTATCGACATCGCGGCCGCTCACGGGTGATGAGTCGAAGGGCAACGGTGGAAGGCCGAACACCTCGATCGCGAATCCCGGTCAACAGGCGGCCGCGCCCGCCGCCTCGCATACGGCCGGGCCGGACCTGCGCACATGCGCCGTGGGCGCGCGCGATCAGGGCGCGAGCACGATCTCCACGCGCTTGTTGCGCTTGCCCTCGTTACGGATGCGGGTGACGCGAATGCCGCCGATCTCCGCGATGTTGCCGACATGCGTGCCTCCGCACGGTTGCAGATCGATGCCCGGTATCTTGACAAGCCGCACGCGGCCGACGCCGCGCGGTGGCTGTACGCTCATGGTTTTCACCAGCTCCGGGCGCGCATCGAGCTCCTCATCCGTGATCCACACGGTTTCAGTGCTGACAGCCGAGGCGATCAATGCATTGGTGTCGCGCGTGATTCGCTCCGCCTCGAGCAGGCCCATGTCGATGTCGAAGTCCAGGCGCGCTCTGTCGGGAGCAATATTTCCGCCGGACACCGGAGCGACGACGACGCAGGAAAGCAGGTGCAGCGCAGTGTGCAGACGCATGAGCGAGTAGCGGCGATCCCAGTCGAGCTCCAGCGTAAGGCGCTCACCGGGCTCAGGGAGTGAGGCGCCCGCAGCGGGGATGTGCAGCACGCTGCCCGGCGCCTCACCCTTGCGGGTATCGGCGATTGCCATCCTGGCGCCATTCTCCCGCACGAATACCCCGCTATCGCCCGGCTGGCCGCCTCCGAGCGGATAAAAGATCGTGCGATCAAGCTCGATGCCGCGCTCGTGCACGGCGACGACGCGCGCCAAGGCGCTCTTGAGATAGGCATCTTCCCGGAACAAAAGCTCAGTACTCACGTGATCTGCCCCTTGGACGCATGCAGCCGCCTCGAGCCTCAAGAGCGCCATATCATCGGCGATCCGCACGCCGCCCGGCAATAAATCAACCGATTCCGACGCCGCCGCCGACAGCCCTCAACCCGTGCGCGGCTCTCGCGTGGGCGGCTCCCCGCGCTCGCATCTGCGGCAGTCGAGTGCCGCGCCGAGCATGGCCTCCCGGCCTTCGGGCGTCGTGACCCAAGGCCGCAGCGTCCAGGGCGGATCGTGGCGCACGTGCTGATCGTGGCCGCATTCGAGCTCGGCGACCCACTGCCCTTCCTCGTCGCGGTGGTACCCGGTGATGATGCGCTTCATGGCCTTTCTCCCGATGCCCTCCCATGTGCCTCGGGAAAGCCAGTATACCCATGAGCGCCCCCCCTGGAAGCTCGCGCAAGGGCAAGCGCCCGCTTCGGCGCCTCTCCCGGCGGTGCGCCACTGAGCGCAGTCGGTGGACGATGGACGGCGGATCGGCCGGCAAGGTTGCCCCGCAATGACCGAAGCATTCGCCGGAAGGCGCACCGTCCGTCAGCATCGCGGCGGCCGGGAGCCCGCTCTGCGGCCGACCCGCGCCTTTACCGCCCCTGCGGCTCCGAGCCCGTGTCAGACACGAGTCCGCCGTCGGCCTCCCCCTCTCCCGGACCACGACCAAACCCCTCTATCGGGGGCTCCGCCGCCATCGACTCTGGTGTTGAATTCAATGCAATCGCGGCGAGGAAGGACCCTGGCCGCTGCGAGACTCACAGCCGATACACGTCGAGGTGGAGCCATGAGAGACACTGACACACTCGAGCGCATTCGGGCGCATGCCAGCGCCTGGGTGGTCGATTACAGCGCGGCGCGCGCCAAGGCGCTCGCCTGGCTTGGCAATCGATATCTGCTCGCGCTACCGGTGCGGCGCAAGAGCGCCGCGGATCAGATGCGCTCCCGGCGGCAGGCGGACGGCGCAGACCGTCACTCGCACGCCGCGTAAATATTCGGCGCGGGGGCGTCCCGGCCCGTGCGGCTGCGCCTTCGCGGGCCTCAAACCAAGGCTGCCGAGGCGTCCCTCTTGCTCACTCGGGCGCAGGTGAGGGCACTTGCGCGCACGCCCGGGCAGGAGCGGCGAGGCAGCGGCATCGAGAACCCCGGCTTGAGACTCGCAACCGCGAGCGCACCCACCGGGGCGCAAGTGTCGTTGACGGACGCTGCCGGCGAGGGTCTCGGACGGCAAACGAATCCGCCGTGAGAAGACGACCGCGCAACTTGACCCGGCACAGACCCGCAGGAGCGGCCGGCCGCGCGGCCGTCATAGCACGGGCGGAGCTCACGTGAGCGGCCGACTGTTGGGAATCAAAAGCCCCGCACGGCGCTTTTCACACGAGCCCCGTCGCCTGGCACGCCCTTTCTCACCCATGTCCCCGCATCAGGGAGCCGTGCCGCGCCCCGAACGGCCGGGTTGCGCTCATGCGACCCGGACGATCCAACCGGTGACCACGAAACCCACGGTCATGAGCAGCACGAGAAGAGCGCCGACCACCCGGGGCGGCGCCGGCGAGGGAAGATCGAACCAGCGGCATGCGCCCCCGATGATCAACCCAAGGACAATTCCGGCGATATCGGCGCTCATCGCGCTTTCCTCTCACTCACGGGCAGACCGGACGGTCCGCCGCATAACTCGCGATTGCGCCCCTCCCTTTGCCCGGCGTAGCGGTCGACGAGCGCATAGCCGACCGTCATCGCCATGACGAGAACGCCGCCGAGCAGCGCAATGGGCGCCGGCAGGGGAATGCCGCTCAGGCGGCACAGCACGCCGATCACCAATGCGAGGATGCAACCCATCAAGACCTTCATGTTCATTTCTGCCACCACCGTTGCCGACTCAACCGACCCCACCTCGCCGCGATCGCCGCGGCGAGCCCATCGGCCTCCCCGCCGTTGCGCTGACCGCCTCCCATGGCCAGCTCCACCCGCACCGCTGCGCCCAGTGCCCAGGCGCTCTGCACCGCCGCCGCCGCGCTCGCGGCAAATACCGTCAAATTGCGGCCTTCTTCCGAGGCGAGCGGATCGGCGCACATCACACTCGTTCCGCGGCCGCGGCATGCCGCAGGATGGCCGTGCGTCTGCGGCACCGACCGGACTCTCTCCTGCGAGCGTGCGTGAAACGATCTGCGCCACATTTGCGCCTTGCTCACCCCGTTTCGCCGGGGCCTGCCGCCCGCACCGGCCTCACCGGCGCCGGCCTTCACTGCGGCCCCCGGCCCGGTGAGCCCAATCGATGTGACGCGCTCGGATACCCGGATGGCCATGGCTAGAAGGCCCAACAGGCACACCCCAGCGAGCCCCAGAACGCCTCATCCGCCCCGGCATGAGCCGATGCTCCGCTCGCTCGGGCAAGGCCGTGATCCAGGTGTCCGCAGTCCAAGCGCCGATGCAACACGCGCGCGCCGCCCGCTCCCGCAACCGACGAGTCGCCCCACGCGCCATAGCCACCGAAACGGCGCACCGGCGACCAGTCCGGCATCGCCGGCGGCGGCGCAGCGCCGTCCAGGCGCTCGAACTCACCGCAAGCATAGACGATCCTGCCGCCGACGATCGTCAGCACTGACGTGATGCCCGTAATCTGCTCATCGGCGCAGGCGAAGTAGTCCAGGTCCGGCACCATCACGTCCGCGAGACAGCCCACGGCGATACGCCCTTTCTTGCCCGTTTCCCCGGAGAACCACGCGCCGTTCTGCGTCCACATCCGCAGCGCCGTTTCCCGTCCGATGCACTTGTCCCGGGGATACAGCGACAGTCCGCCCACGGTTGTGCCGGTGACCATCCACGCCAGGCACACCCACGGGTTGTACGATGCCACGCGCGTCGCATCCGTTCCGGCGGCCAGCGGTATTCCCCGCGCAAGCATGCTCGCCAACGGCGGGGTTCTCTGCGCGGCCTCCCGGCCGTAGCGCGCAACGAAATACTCTCCCTGATATGCCATGCGGTGTTGAACTGCGATTCCGCCGCCGAGCGCCGCAATCCTGTCGATCGACTCCTCCGAGATCGTCTCCGCATGGTCGAAGAACCAGTTCAGCCCCGCAAGCGGTATCTCCCGATTCACGCGCTCGAATACATCGAGCGCACGGCGGATCGTCTGATCGTACGTGGCGTGCAGCCGCCACGGCCACCGATTCATCGCCAGGATTCGAACGACCTGCTCCAACTCGCCCTCCATCTCGGGCGGCATGTCCGGACGCGGCTGGCGGAAGTCCTCGAAGTCGGCCGCCGAAAAGACCAGCATCTCGCCCGCGCCATTGTGGCGAAAGTAGTCGCTTCCATCCCCGTAGCGGCTCATCCCGGTCCAGCGCAGGAAATCCTCCTTCTCCTGCTTGGCCTTTTGGGTAAAGAGATTATAGGCGAGCCGCACCGTAAGATTGCCCTCCTTGGCCAGTTGCTCGACTATCGCATAGTCTTCCGGATAGTTCTGAAATCCCCCCCCTGCATCGATCACGCCGGTGACGCCCAGCCTGTTGAGCTCGCGCATGAAGTGACGGGTCGAATTCGCCTGATACTCCGGCGCCAGCTTAGGCCCCCGGGCCAGCGTCGCGTAGAGAATGGCCGCGTTCGGGGCAGCCAACAGCAGGCCGGTCGGGTTTCCGCGCTCATCGCGGACAATCCGGCCCCCGGGCGGCTCGGGGGTGTCCTTGGTGTAGCCCACCGCCCGCAGCGCCGCCGCGTTGAGCAGTGCACGGTCATACAGATGCAGAATGAATACGGGCGTATCCGGCGCGACAGCGTTGAGCTCCTCCAGGGTCGGCAGCCGCCTTTCGACGAACTGGCTGTCCGTGAACCCCCCGACCACCCGCACCCATTGCGGCGGCGGGGTCACCGCCACCTGCCGCTTGAGCAGCGCCATCGCCTCGGCAAGCGACCTCACTCCATCCCAGCGAAGCTCCATGTTGAAGCTGAGACCGCCGCGAATGAGATGACAGTGGCTGTCGATCAGTCCCGGCAGCACCCGATGACCGCGCAGGTCCACGACCTTCGTTCGCCTTCCGGCGAGCCGCATCACCTCGGACTCCCCTCCCAGTGCGACGAATACTCCATCCGCTATCGCAACCGCCGATACCTCCGGTTGCCTCGGATCGAGCGTGGTCACCTTTCCCCCATGCAGAATCAGATCCGGCTCTGGCTTATGTTCGTTCATGACAGGACCTCGAATTACTGTCTCTTCGCGCTTGCACGACGGCTCTTGAGCCCGCCGTTGCGCGCCTCCCGCCCGGGCGCGGCCCGAGCCGTCTGCCCGGGCCGCCCGCGTCTGCCTCTGCGAAGGCAGGCCCGGCAATTGCGCGGCCTCCTCTCGGCCGTTCAGTGACCTTCACTCGCCCCGAACATCGTCTTGGCATAGACGAGCCCGAGTCCGTAGCCTCCCCCGAAGCGCTTTGCGATGCCGGTCGTGAGCTCGTACGTCTCCGTCCGCGCCCAGTCGCGCTGCAACTCAAGGAGGTACTGCAACGAGGTCATCGGAATCGCCCCTGCCTGAATCATTCGCTCCATCGCCCGCTCGTGCGATTCGCATGAGACATCGCCGCACGCGTCCGCGATTACGTAGACCTCGAAACCCTGGTCAATCGCCGAAAGCGCCGGCCCCACGATGCACACGCTCGTCCACAATCCGGCGAGCACGATCCGCCCCACCCCGAGCTCGCTCACCTGCTTGATGACCGCGGCATCCTCCCACGTATTCATGGTGGTCCGATCGATCAGCCGCTCGCGCGGAAACGCCTCCGTAATCTCCGAGAACATCGGCCCCGAGAAGCTCTTTTCCGCTACGGTCGTCAGAATCGACCGCACCTTGAATCCCGCCGCCGCATGCGCCACGAGCGCCGCGTTGTTGCGCAGCAACACAGAGTCTATCGAGCGCGTCGCGAAGGCCATCTGTGACTGAAAGTCGATCAGGATGAGCGCGTGGTCCTGCGGTGAGAGAAGCGACTTTCCGGGAGCCGGGCGTGCTTTGAGACTCATGACGTATACCTCCAGTATGAGTTGTTTCCGCGCCCAAGCTAGATCCTGTTGTCGAATTCGTCTTGTCCCCTCCTGCCGTGCTCATCTTCAAGTGCGCCGCACTGTGCGCTCTCGTTCACCGCGGAGACATCCTGCTCATTGAGCCCGCCACAGGGCGCCTCGCTCGCGCCCATCTGCCGCGCCATCGAGCCCGCGCGGCGCCAGACCGCCGGCGTCACGCCGACGAACTGCTTGAACTGGCGAGTCATGTGCGGCTGATCCGCGAACCCGCTGTCCAGCGCGATGTCGGCCAGGGGCCTGGCGCTCGATATCATCAGCGCCTTGGCGAACTCGATCCGCCTGCGCACGACATAGCGATAAGGGGACTCCCCGAAGGTCGTGCGGAACGCGTGGAAGAAATAGCTCGTGCTGAGCCTGGTCACGGACGCCAGGGACGCCATGCGAATGGTCTCGCACATGTGCGCGTCAATGTACTCATCGACCCGATTCGCCTGCCACCGGGTGAGCCCGGTCGGGCGAAAGCAGCAGTCGGCGAGGCTCGGCACTGCGGCGGCGGCCGGTGAGCTCGAATGAATGAGCGAGGCGGCCTGAGCGAGCAGGTCGCGCACCCGCGTCTCCTCATTCGGCAGCGAGTCCTTCGCGACCCGCAGAAGATCCATGAGCGCCGGCATCCACCCGGCTCCTCGCGTCACGCGATTGGATCTGTCGATGCCAGGGATTTCCGCCGTGCCTGCTGAAGTGACCATATGCGTCTCCGCTCCACCCGCTGCTTTGTGCTTGTGACCGAGCGTAGACACACGGCGCCCCGCGAGGGACCCTCGATAGGACATAATGGAAGCCCCCCTTTCGGGGGTTGGGAGGAGCGCGCCGACTACCGCGAGGCCGCCAGGATGAGTCGCGCGCCGGCGGGCCCGTTGCGCGGTGTTACCGCAATCGTGCTTCCGGGGCACTCGTCCGATGGCTTCGGCGGCGCACTCGCCGCCCGTTGGCCCTTAACGATCGCCTGCAGGAGTGTGGACCATATGCGACCGGACTGCGCGCATCTGCTGCCGAACTCGAACAGCGAGTTCATGTTGGCGAACTTGAAGTCCAGAGAGCCGCCGTAGCGGAACGTCGCCGGCAGGTACGTGAAGCGAAACCGCATGTCGTTTCGGCGGGCGAATTCCGCCGACTCTTCGAGCGCCCGCCGCGACGCACTCATGGATGCCGCCGCCACGCTGCGCAGGAGAACCGCCATGGGTTTCATCGGCGTCGTCGTTGGATACGCGTTCAGCCGCCCGTTCACGATGACGTATACATGCGCTCCACGGAAGGCGGAGACGCGGATCCGCAATGCCTCCGCGATTTCCGAGGCGATGAAGAACGGCAGCGTCGTTCCTCCATCCACCTGCATCTCGTCATAGGATCTTCCACCGCCGGTAACGTGCATGAGCACGGGCGGGAATATCCCGGGAATGCTCGCGGAGGCGACCAGCACCTTGCAGAACAGCCGGTGCGCGTCCGCCCCGCCACGCTCCGCGATCGCGCCCATGTTCCAGATCACCGACTGCTCCTTGTCGAGGTCGGTCGTCGCCACGAGCAGCAGCCGCCCCTGCCTCGCCCGCGCCGCCACCGCGGCGACCAGCCGTTGCGTGCAGAACCGGCTCACCAGTTCCTCGAGCGGGCGGCCTCGGTACAGTCCGGGAACGAAGAGGAACCCGAGGCCGCGCGGCTGCAGCAGGTCATGCTCCCGGTTGCCATCGAACGCCTCTTTGAGCTGCCGATCCCACTTCGGTCCGAGGAACGCGAATGGAGCCAACAGCGCGCCGGCGCTCACCCCCGTGACCACCTGGAATGCGGGGCGCCTCCCCGACTTCTGCAGTCCGTAGAGCACGCCGGCGCCGAAGGCCCCGGCCGCGCCACCGCCCGAGAGCGCCAGGATGCGCAACGGGCCGCCGTTGGCCGCCGCATCGGCCGCCCGCACGTTCGCGCTGAGATGTGTCAACACGTAGGCGCCGTCGATGCTCAAGAATCGTATGTCCGGCCTGAACCCGACCGGCGCGACCCGGTCGATCAGCAACGGCGGCGCCGGCCGCCGCGGGATGCTCACACACGCACTCAGCAGCGCCATCAGAATCAACAGCGAGCCAAGTGCCCTGCCGCCGCTGCGAACGGCGGATGTATCGGGCCTGGATTGAGTGTGAAGCATACGGTTTCCCCGGGGGATTCCCTGAGTGGGGCGCGCGGCGCGCGTGCGTGCAAGCGGTGTGTGATGTCGAGGATATCACCGGCTTGCCAAGCGCGATCCGCCGTTTGAATGTTCCTGGCTGGGGCTTTTGATCGATCTCGGCTTCCGTTTGAGCCGCGCGACTGCGCTCAGGATCGGACAATTTCCGGATGAAGGTGCAATCCCTCCCGCCCCTCGCCGGTTACCCTTGCTCGCGAGCTTGCCGGGGGCCTCAACCGGGGAAAGGCGCTCGCCTTCAACACGTTCCACGGGGATTCGACAATGATCAGAAGAACGGTCACCTGCCTGCTTGCCGCCTCGCTTGCTCTCGCCTCACCGCTCATTGCGCATGCATCGACGGAGGAGCCGGCGGGAATCGACCTCGGCGGCTCGAGCTTCATGGACGGGTTCGGCAGGACCAGTCAGGGATTCGTCTATCAACAGTACCTTCTGGCGCAGCACTATGACTCCATTGCCGGCCCCGACGGCCGCGAGCCGCCGATATTCCGGGGAACGGATCTCAAAGCGCTGGTTTCGTTGAATCAGCTCATCTACGTATCGCCCTATCACCTGCTCGGCGGCGCAGTTGGCGCCGAGGCCCTGCTGCCGATCGTGCACCTCGATGCGGGCTTTGCGCCGGACAGCCCGGTGAAGCTCACGGCGGACCGCGGCCCCGCGCTCGGCGATCTCACGTGGGGAGTATTCCTGCAGATGCCGCCCGTCACGTGGGATGGTCGGCCGGTTTTCGCCGAGCGCTTCGATTTCGACGTGATCTCCCCGACCGGCCGATACGACCGCGCCGATGACATCAACCCGGGCTCCGGCTTCTGGTCGCTCAATCCCTACTGGGCCATGACCTTCCTGCCAACATCGAGCACCGAGCTCTCGATCAGACTGAACTACCTGCACAATTTCAAGAACAGCGCTCCCGCGGGCGCAGCGCCGCCGTTTCGCGCCGGGGATGCCGCCTGGGCGAACTTCACCGCTTCCTACAAGGTTCTGCCTGACGTCAATTTGGGCGTGAACGGCTACTACTTTCGCCAGTTCCAGAATGACACAGCATCAGGCCGTACCGTGCCGCACTCCGAGACGACCAATCTGTCGATCGGCCCGGGTCTGATGTATCAGGCTGATGCACGGAATGCGCTCTTCCTCAACGCCTACCTGCCGTTGATCGAGCGCAACACGCCTCATGGCTTTCGTCTCGTGGCGCGCTGGGTCCACGTCTTCTGAGCACGGGCATTGCGCTGGGCTTTGCCGGCCGCTATTCCTGCGGCCGCAGCACGACACGGCCGGCGGCGCCGGAGGCAACCTTGAGGTAAGCCGCGCTTGCCTCACCCAGACCGCAGATCTCGGCAATGGGCGCCGCGCGGAACTCTCCCGTATTGAATCCCGGAGTGAGTGTGTCGAGCACCGCGGCCGATCCTGTGAGATCACGCTTCAGCGTATCTACGCCGAAGAGCCGGCTTTCGTTGTGATAGAAATCGGCCAGATCGAAGCTCACCTCGCGCTGACCGGTCGCGGCGATCTCGATCAGCCGCCCCCCGAGCGCGAGGCTGTTCACGGCGCTGCGGAACATGACTCCGCCGACCAGATCGAACACGACATCGGCGCCCCGGCCGCCGGTGGCGGCGCGCGTCTCGGCCGGCAGGTCCTCGGCTGCGATGATCAGCTTCTGCGCGATGGCGTGAATCGGCGCATCCGGGTGCGGTGCGTGTCGGTCGGCCCCGATCACGCGGCTGCCGAGGCGTCTGGCGATCTGTGCGGCGGCGCTGCCCACGCCGCCCCCGGCGCCGATCAGCAGCACGGTTTCCCCTGCCTTCAGGCCGGCTGCCTCGAGGCCGCACCAGGCCGCCACGTAATTGACGCCGACCGACGCCGCCTGATCGAAGTCGAGAGCTTGCGGCTTGCGACGCAGGCTCGCGACCGGCACGGCAATCATCTCGGCATGAGAGCCGTCGCGCGTGAAGCCGCAGTCGCCGCCGGTTCCCCACACGGCGACGCCGAGCCATTCGCTCGGACCCGCCTCGACGATGCCGGCGTAGTCCCGGCCGGGAATGCGCGGCAGGGTCGTCTGTTTCATGGCGCCGGCGACGTTCTTGACGTCACTCGGGTTGATCGAAGCGGCGATCACCCGCACCACGGCCGTGGCTTCACCGGCGGCCGGCGCGGCGGTCTGCACCAGCTTCAGAACCGAGGGATCGCCGAAGCCTTCGAATCGTATCGCGCGCATGACATCCTCCTCGACGGTGTGATTGAAATCGGCAGCGGGAGCGGCCCGGTCCATGACAGAACGCCCAAGGCGCGCTGTGCCGGAGCAGCGCTCGCGGGCCCGCGGGAGTGTACGGCCTTTTTCCTCCCCTGCGTACGGACTTCTCCGAACGGCTCGTATCCGCCCAGGAGCCTGACCGCGGATCCGGCCGGTGTAGGCGGCGCGCGAGCCGCTGCCTAGATTGTCTTGTCACATTCTGCCGCACGAACCTTCAATTGCGTCGCAGTGTCCGCTCTACGGAAGCAACGCGGCCTCCCGCTGTGCGTCCTCAGCATCGCTCGTCCCCGTGTCCCGCGACATCCGCCCCGCCCGGCGCCAGACCGCAGGCGGCACGCCGACGAATTGCCTGAACTGTCGCGTCATGTGCGGTTGATCGGCGAAGCCGCAATCGAGCGCTATGTCCGCAAGCGTTCTGTCGCCCGCCATCATCAATCCCTTGGCGAGCTCGATCCGCCGCCGTACAACGTAGCGGTACGGCGATTCGCCGAAAGTCGCCCTGAACGCGTGGAAGAAATAGCTCGTGCTGAGCTTGGTCACGGACGCCAAAGAGCTCATTCGGATGGTCTCGCGCACATGCGCATCTATGTACTCATCCACCCGATCCGCCTGCCATCGCGTGAGCCCGGCCGAGCGAAAACAGCGATCCGCGAGACTGGTCGCTTCCGCGCCGGTCCGCGTGCTCGAATGAATGAGCGCGGCGGCCTGCGCGAGCAGGTCTCGCACCCGCGTCTCCCCTTTCGGCAGCGCGTCCCTCGCCAACCGCAGAAGATCCAGGAGCACGGGGATCCACCCGCCTGCCCGCGTCGTACGAATCGGCCTGTCGAAAGCGGAGTCTTTCACCTTGCCCGTCAGTGCGGCCCTATGCACAGCCGATTCACCCTCGGATGGCGGATGTCGTCCTTCCATGACCGGCGCCGGCGCTCCCTGTCGAGGGTGCCCCTCAGCGTCCTGGGCCGACGGCCCATGAGGAGGAGTGCGCGGGTTCCTGAGGCGAGCATTCGAGCGTCGGCGCATGATGGTCTTCCTGGAAATTGAACCGGGCTCGGCCCTCAGCCGGGCAGATCAAACACGAGCAATTCGGCTGCCTGCCCGCCGGAGAGCTCGATGCTGCGCGCTTCGGTGACTTTCAGACCATCACCGGAGTGCAATTCGATCCCCGCCGCGCGCACCCGGCCGCGGGCCACGTGCACGTAGGCCTTGCGGCCGGGACCGAGCTGGAGGGCGGCGTGCTCATCGGCGTTGAAGAGCCCGGCATACACTCGCACGTCTTGATGCAGCGTGATGGAGCCGTCCGCGCCATCCGAAGACGCGACGAGCTTCAAACGTCCACGCCGGACGGAGTCCGCGAAGTGCTTCTGCTCGTAGCTTGGCGGAATGCCCCGGGCGTCTGGGCGGATCCAGATCTGAAGAAAGTGCACCGGCTGGGTGACCGATGGATTCATCTCGCTGTGCAGCACCCCCGTGCCGGCACTCATGCGCTGAACGTCGCCCGGCACGATGACCGAGCCGTTGCCCATCGAGTCACGGTGCTCCAGCTCGCCCTCGAGCACATAGCTCAGGATCTCCATGTCCCGATGGCCGTGCGTGCCGAAGCCTGCCGCGGGGGCGACCCGGTCCTCATTGATGACGCGCAGAACACCGAACTCGACGTGATCGGAGTCGTAATAGTCCGCGAACGAGAAGGTGTGGCGGGACTTCAGCCACCCGTGGTCCGCATAGCCACGCTCGCCGCTCTTTCTGATTTCCAGCATCTGACGCTCCCGTAAATTTCGTACGGCGCGTATCCTATGATCTATAAAGTACGTGATACAGACATGAAAACGAGAGAAATTCATCGAAAAAATCGAAGAACAAGAGCGGCGCCGGCCATCAAAACATCGCTGGATCAATGGGTTGCATTGGCCGCACTGGTCGAGCACGGCAGCTACGAGGCGGCCGCCGAGGCCCTGGATCGCAGTCAGTCGGCCGTGAGCTATCAGATCTCGCGCCTGCAGCAGTCGCTGCGATGCCGGTTGCTGGAGATTCGCGGCCGGCGGGCCGTGTTGACGGTACAGGGCGAAGCCCTGCTCGAGCGGGCGCGGGGGCTTCTCGAGGAATGGCGATCCCTCGAGTCCTTCGCGCAGGCGCTCAAGCAGGGCAACGAGCCGATCTTGAGGATCGTCGCGGACAAGGCGTTTCCGCGGGCACGTCTTCTGCGTGTCCTCGGCGGGCTCAAGATTCGCTGTCCTTCAACCCAGGTCGAGCTCAGTGACGCCGTGCTGTCGGGAGCCGAAGAAGCAATTGCGGACGGCACCGCAGACGTCGTAGTCACCGCACATATCCCCTCGGGCGTCCTCGGAGACTTTCTTTGCGAGACGGCCTTTGTCGCCGTCGCGAGCCCCTCCCATCCATTGCATGGCCTCGGCCGGCCAATCTCACAGCGGGATCTCGAGCGGCACCAGCAGGTGGTCTTGAGGGATTCCGGCACGCGCACGCCACGCAGTGAGGGCTATCTCGGCGCCAAGCTTCGATGGACGGTCGCGGGCTTCGATACATCGACGGCGATCGTAGAGGCCGGTCTTGCCTACGCGTGGTTGCCGAATGATTTGATCCGGACACGGCTCGCGGCGGGGAGTCTGAAGCTGCTGCCGCTCGAGGCGGGCGCGAGGCGCACAGTGCGACTCTACGTCGTGCTGGTTCGCGCCTCCCAGGCCGGTCCGGTCGCGCGGATCGCGGTGCAATTGTTCCGCCAATTTGCAGTCGGGGACATCGCCCAGTGACCGAAGCCGATGCGGCACCCCGGCACCCTCGTGGCAGCGGCGAGGCAGCAGGCGAAGCTGCCCCGATGCCTCACCCAATTGTCCGCATCCGAATGCCCGTTTGGATCCTCACGACACGCAACACCTGCGCTCATCGGTTGGAATATCCGGCACTCGTCGCGGCCCAGACCCCGCCTCGCGGATGGCGCCGCGAGGCGTGTGGGCGCCGAGGAGTTTCGCTCGCATCCTGCGAGCCCCTGCTTCTTGACGCGCCGGCTGCTGCGTGCGCCCACCTCGTGCGCTCGGAACGCCTCGCGCGCCGCTCGAGCCGGCGACTCCCCCTGCGGCGGCGCCGTTCCTTGCTGGACGCGACGATGGTATATTTCACACAACCTGATTGGCCCTGCGGTTCCCTTCGAAGGGTTTGCTGTCGCGCTCCGGCAGATGCGTGCTGACGGTCCCGTGCACATTGCGGGGGATTGACGCCCTGCAGCAGCTGATGCCGTAGTCGCCGAACCGGCGGCCGCCGAAATCAACGAATCACGGCGGCCGAAGGAGCATATGTTGTGCGACACCGTTTGCCGAAGCGCAGCGGCTGGACGCTGAGACTTCGCAGATGATCCAGCGCGGCACACGGCGCGCCCCGGCCTGGCTCATCATCGCCGTCGCCGTGCTCGTGCCCGCAAAGGCCGAATCCGCCGCCTCGGCGGCCCGGCTCCCCTCCGCTGCCCTGCCCATCCAGGTTCATGTGGATCCGGGCATCGTTCGGATCCCCGTCACCGACGGCTCCGATGTTCGTTTTTCGCATGTTTCCCTGGCGCAGGGATTGTCGCAGAGCCGTGTAACCGGGATCGTACAGGATGATCTGGGCTTTTTGTGGTTCGCGACGCAATACGGCCTCGATCGGTACGACGGCTATCGGTTCCGGGTTTATGTACATCATTCCGATGAGCCGCAATCCCTCTGTGGCGTCTATATCCATTCGCTGCTCAAGGATCGCTCCGGAAACATCTGGATCGGCTGCAATGACGCGCTGGACCGTTATGATCCGACCACCGACTCCTTCCAGCGCTTCCCGATCCTCGGGCGCAGCGGCTCCCCGGTGAGCGTTAAGCACATCAGCCAGGGCCGCAGCGGGATGCTGTGGCTGTCCACGATGCAGGGCCTGTACCGGTTCGATCCACGCACCGGCCGGACGCTGCTCTTTCGTCACGAGGCACACGACCCGCAGAGCCTGAGCAGCAACGACGTGGAGTTCGCGGCGGATGACCGCGAGGGACACTTGTGGGTGGCGACGAGCAAGGGGCTCGATGAATTCGACTGGAGGCACGACCGCGTACTGATTCACGTGCCTCTGCGCCAGGCGCGCGGGCTCGCCTTCTTCGAGGATAGCCGCGGGGTATTCTGGATCTACTATGCCTCCGGCAACGGTCTCGCCGTGCTCAACAGGCGCACCGATCGACTGAGGCGCTATTCCTTTCTTCGCCGCATCCCTCCCGGCCATCCGCTCACGGGCGTGAGCTCCATGATCGAGGACAGCGCGGGAACGCTCTGGATCGGGACCTTCTCCGATGGCCTTCTGAAGTATGACCGCCGCGACCATCGGTTCATCCGCTATCGACACAACCCCACCAGGCCCGACAGCATCACCGAGAATCGCATCACCACGCTGTACGAGGACCGGGAAGGCTCCATCTGGGTCGGTCTCGGCGCGAGCCCGCCGTGCTTCTTCTCCCCGACCCCTCTGCCGTTCCGAAGCCTTCCGTTCGACGCCACCGACACCGAGAATCTGGGTGAGCGGCTCGTCAACGCGATCCTCGTCGACCACGACGGCGTGCTGTGGACCGGAACGACAGGCTTGCTCAACAGCTTTGATCCCCGCACCGGCCGCGACCGGCATTTCATCGTACCGGGTGAGGGCATCGCGAGCGATGTGCTGTCCATAGCCGAGCAGCCCAGCGGCACGCTGTGGGTGGGCACTTCCGGACAGGGCCTCGCGCGATTGAACGAGCACACCGGCCGCTTCGTGCTCTATCGCCATCGGCAAGGAGACCCGCGAAGTCTCAGCAGCAATACCGTACCGGCCCTCCTCATCGGGCAGCGCGGCCGGATCTGGCTCGGCACGCTCGATGGTCTCGATGAGCTGGACCGCTCCACCGGGCGCTTCCGGGTGTACCGGCCGGGCAGCCACCGCGCCACCGCGCAGTTCACCTCCCTCGCACAAGGCCGAAACGGCTCGCTCTGGATCGGCAGCCCGAGCTCGGGACTGCTGCATTTCAGCGTGCGGACACATCGCTTCAAGGTGTATTACCACCATCGAGGCCGCTCCGATACGCTCAGCAACGACCGGGTGAACGGCGTCATGGTCTCCAGATCCGGCGCGGTCTGGGTGTCCACACAGAACGGCTTGGACAGACTCAACCCGGGCACGGGACGCTTCACGGACTACTACGAGCGCAACGGGCTTGCCGGCAACGCCGTGAGCTGCACGCTGCAGGACCGGTTGGGCGATATCTGGGCCGGCACCGCCGATGGACTCTCGCGACTCGATCCCTGGACCGGCCGGTTCCGCAACTACGGGGAGGGCGAGGGGCTGCCGGGCCCAGACCTCACCGGTTGGCATGCATGCTTTCGCGCTCCGGACGGGCAGATGTACTTCGGCGGATTCTCGGGCGCGGTCACGTTTCGACCCCGCCGCGTGAAAACGAGCAACCTCATTCCCCCGGTCGTGCTCACCCAGTTCGATCTGGACGGCGCGCCCGTCGCCCTTGGCCCGGGATCGCCCCTGCGCCGCTCGATCGACTACACGCGAAAAATCGTGCTGCCGCACAACGATGACAATTTCTCCTTCTCATTCGCGGCACTGAGCTTTCGCAACCCCCTCACCAACCGATATCGCTACCGGCTCCTGGGACTGCAGGGCGCCTGGCACGAAGCGGCGAGCGATCAGCGCACGGCGAGCTACACCACCCTGGGGCCCGGCAAGTACCGTTTCGAGGTCGAGGGGGCGACCCTGCGCAGCCGCTGGAGCCCCGTTACCGGCGTATCAATCGACATCCTGCGGCCATGGTGGCAGACATGGTGGTTCAAGCTGGCGGCCATCATCGCCTTGATAATCGGCAACGTGATGGCATACTTCCTGCACATCCGGCGCCTCGCCCATCAGATGGAGATTCGCTTCGAAGAGCGGGTAGCGGAACGGGCGAGCATCGCACAGGACCTGCATGACTCTCTGCTGCAAGGTTTTCAGGGGCTGATGTTCAGTCTTCAAGCCGTTCGCAAGATGTTGCCTGATGACCCGCAACAGGCCGGCCGCGCGCTCGAGCGCGCGCTCGAGCGTGGCGATGAAAGCATCGCCGAGGCGCGCGATGCGGTTCGCAGCCTGCGCGCCCCAAAGAGCGACACCGACCTCATCGATGCGCTCAAGACGCTGGCCGGGGAGTTCGCCGCGGGCGATGAGATCGGCGCACCGTCGTTTCGAGTCATCGCCGAAGGCAGGCCGCGCCCGATATCCCCGTGGGTGCGTGATGAGGTCTATCAGATCTCCCGCGAGGCTCTGCGCAACGCACACCGGCATGCGCAGGCCAAAAACCTCGAAGCGGAGATCATCTTCGGCGCCTCCGCGCTGACCGTTCGCGTGCGCGATGACGGCATCGGGCTCGACCGGGAAATCCTCGAGCGCGGTGTGCGCACCGGCCACTGGGGGCTGCCGGGCATGCGCGAGCGCGCCGCCCGCATCGGCGGCCGCCTGAGCCTGTGGAGCGAGATGAAAGCCGGCACCGAGATCGAGGTCACGATCCCCGCGGCCATCGCGTACCGCAAGACACATGAGCGCGCAAACAGACTCGATCAGGAGTGAATCATGCAGCCTCGGGCAACGCGTACGCCGATCCGGGTCCTCGCCGTGGACGACCATCCGCTCATCCGCGAAGGCATCGCCGCATTGATCACCGGCCAGCCGGACATGCGGCTCGTCGCCGAGGCGGCCAGCGCCTCACAGGCGATCGAGAGATTCCGCGAGCTGCGCCCCGACATCACCTTGATGGACCTGCAGCTGCCCGACATGAGCGGGATCGATGCGATCGCCGCCATCCGTCTCGAATGTCCCACCGCGCGCATCATTGTGCTGACGACCTACGGCGGAGATTCGCTGGCCGAGCGCGCGCTCAAGGCCGGCGCCCGGGCATACCTTCTCAAGGGGTCGGTCCGGCGGGATCTCCTCGATATCATCCGCAGCGTCCACGAGGGCGCGACGAGGATTCAGCCCGAGGTCGCCGCGGACCTCGCCTGTCACCTGGGAGACGAGGCGCTCTCGCCGCGGGAACTCGAGGTGCTTTCCCTCATCGCGGAAGGCAAATCCAACAAAGTGATCGCGGCCCGGCTGTCGATCACCGAGGAAACCACCAAGGGACACGTAAAGAACATTTTCGCGAAGCTGCATGCGACGGATCGCACGCACGCCGTCATGCTCGCACTGCAGCGCGGCATCCTGCAGATCTGACACCCCCAGAAAGAGGGGTTGTGCGGCGACACGTTCAGGGCTGCGGGCGGGGCGGGTCAGGCTTTAACCTGCCGTGGACTCATGCAGCGTCTTTTCTCAACGTTCCCGAACTCGGCGCCCGGCGGCGGACTGCTCCTGCTTAGACTGACCGTCGCAATCCCGCTGCTCCTTCACGGCGACACCTGGGGCTTAAATGGCGGCAGCGCGGCTGAAGCCGCATTGCGCGCACTGGCGGCGGCCTGCGGCATGCTGCTGCTCCTCGGCGCATGGACTCCGGTGGCCGGCATCGTCGCGATCATGATGGAGGCGGCGCTGGTATTGCGCGCGGTGGGTCCGGCGGCCCTGCACATCACGCGCGCCGCGATCTGCGCGGCCCTTCTGCTCCTCGGCCCCGGGGCATGGTCGGTCGATGCGCGCCGCTTCGGCCGCAAACGGATCGACGTCTAGCTTGTGGCGGTGCCGCGCCTCGGCCCAATCCACACGCTCGCCCTCCGCGCTCACGAGCGCCTCGGGCCTGGCGATGCCGGCAGTGATCGCACCAGAGGCCATCTCGCGGCTGTTTCCGCTCCAGGCTCCGGTGCGGCGCTCGGCCGCGCCACCCGCCCCCGATCCGCCCCCCCCGTCGATCATGAGATGCGCCGCTCGCCCACTCCGAACGAGCGGTTCCAGGCGATCGTGGCCAGGATGGACTCCGTCAGGCCGCGCAATTCCTCCTCCGTGAACCATTCGCGCACGATGCGGAATATGTTGTCCGGCACCGATGCCGGCACCCGCACCAGCGCCTCGGCCCAGGAGAATGCCGCGCGCTCGCGATCCGTATAGACCCGGCTCTCCTGCCACCGGCTGAGGATGCGCACGCGCTCCCACCTCTCCCCGCGCAGCAGCGCCCGCCGCCGGTACCGGGCCACGCCATTCGCACAGGGAAGAAGCTGTGATACCAGCAGCTTCACGAGCTCGAGCAGCGCCGGCTCGAGCGCACCCGCTCCGACAAACTGTTGGAAAGACATCGGCTCGGACATCGCCTTGGACGGATCCAAATCCGAATCGATGAGCTCAGGCGCGTTCATGACAGACCTCATGAGCTGGACGGTCCTGTTCGGGACTGTTAAGGGCCTGCATGCTCGCCCCCGCGGCGGGCAATCGGATTGCGCGAACGACCGTGCGCTTGAACAATCGACCGGAGCCCGCCCTTCCCCTAACCCGGGGCGCCGCCGCAGGTCGCGCCCGGATCGAGGCCGGGCCGCTCTCAGACCTGCGCCTGTCCTCCGTCGGCGAACAATTCGATGCCCGCGACGAACGAGGAATCCTCGCAGGCGAGAAACACCGCCACCCGGCCGATCTCATCGGGATCACCGACGCGGCCGAGCGGCACCTGCGCACCGAACTGCTTGAGAAAGGCTGCCTGCGCGGCCGGATCCGGGCCGACCAGCCCGATGAGACCCGGTGTCCTGACAGGCCCGGGACTGAGGACGTTCACACGTATGCCGCGATCTCTCAGCTCCAGAGTCCAGGTCCGGGCGAAGCTGCGGACCGCCGCCTTGCTCGCCGCATAAACAGTCATGTTCGCCGTCCCTCTGATGCTCGTATTCGATCCGGTCAGTATCACCGCGGCGCCATCGACGAGAAGCGGCAGCGCCTTCTGCACCGTGAACAGCACGCCTTTCACGTTGCGCCCGAACGTGTCCTCGAACGATGCCTCGGTGATGGCGCCGAGCGGCTGGAATTCCCCTCCACCGGCATTGGCGACCAGCACATCGATGCGGCCGGCCTCGGCATTCACCCGATCAAACAGGCGGTCGAGATCCGCAAGATCGCCGGAATCGGCGCGCACGGGGACGGCGGCGGCGCCGATGTCCGCCGCGGCCGCCTCGAGCTTCGCCCGCTCGCGACCCGTGATGAACACGCGCGCGCCCTCGCGGGCGAACCGCTTTGCAATGCCGAGGCCGATGCCGCTGGTGCCGCCGGTGATCACGGCGACCTTGTCTTGAAGCTTTTCGGCCATGGCAGCTGTCCTCGGGTGCTCGGGGGGTCTCAACGCGCGGCAGTCCGCCTCGCGAGGGCACCGCCGCGCATCCGAGTCTGCCACGGGCGGCGCCGGTTTCATTGTACGGACCGCCTGTCGGCTGCGGGCGCACCGGGCGGCGCGTGCGCACGGCGCTCGATGCCGCGCGCGAGCGGCGGTCTTTCGCCTCAATCCGGCAAGTCACGCACGGATGTTCAATCCGTCGCGCTCGCGCGCGCCTACTCTCCCGGCGCACGGCAGCATTGCCGCACCCTCCGCAGGAGTTGCGCATGATCACCCTAGATGAGGCGCGGCGGATCATCGCCGCCGCCGAGCAGAAGGCGAAGGAGCTTCGCCAGCCCATGAACATCGCGGTCGCCGACGCCGGCGGACACCTGATCGCCCACGTGCGCATGGACGGCGCATGGATTGGCAGCATCGACATCTCGATCAAGAAGGCATTCACGTCCCGGGCGTTCGACATCAGCACCCGAGACCTCGCGAGACTCGCCCAACCGGGCGCGGATTTCTTCGGCATTCACGCCTCGAATGACGGCGCCGTGATGATCTTCGCCGGCGGCATACCGCTCAGGAGGCAGGGCAAGGTGATCGGCGCCATCGGTGTGAGCGGCGGATCGGGCGAGCAGGACCAGGCCGTCGCCGAGGCCGGTGCCGGCACATTCAGCTGAACGACACGAGGATTATCGCAATATGGCAAGCAACAGAGGCGTCGTGTATATCGGTCCCGGCAAGGTGGAGGTGCGCAGCATCGACTTCCCCAGACTGGTCGATCCGCGCGGGAAGCGCTGTGATCACGGTGTGATCCTCAAGGTGATCACCACCAACATATGCGGAAGCGACCAGCACATGGTACGCGGGCGAACGACCGCCCCGCCCGGACTCGTGCTCGGGCACGAGATCACCGGCGAAGTGGTCGAAGCGGGTCGTGACGTGCAGTTCATTTCCGTCGGAGACCTCGTATCGGTCCCCTTCAACGTCGCTTGCGGTCGCTGCAGGACGTGCAAGGAGGGCGCAACCGGGGTTTGCCTCACCGTCAACCCGGAGCGTGCGGGCGGCGCTTACGGCTATGTGGATATGGGCGGATGGGTCGGGGGGCAGGCCGAGTACGTCATGGTGCCGTACGCGGATTTCAATCTGCTGCGCTTCCCGGACAAGTCGCAGGCCCTGGAGAAGATCCTCGACCTCACCTGTCTCACGGACATCCTGCCGACCGGCTATCACGGTTGTGTTTCCGCCGGCGTCACCACCGGCTCGACCGTTCTCGTGTCAGGAGCCGGCCCTGTCGGGCTCGCGGCGGCGGCGTCCGCCCTGCTCCTCGGCGCGGCGGTGGTCATCGTGGCCGATTTCAGCGCCGAGCGCCTCGCCCAGGCGCGCTCATTCGGCTGCGAGACGATCAACCTGACGGACGGCGGTGCCATCACCGAGCGGCTCGAGGAAATTCTCCGCGTACCCGAGGTCGACTGCGCGGTGGACTGCGTCGGTTTCGAGGCGAAAGCTCACGGCGGCGCCGAGCAGCCTGCCGTCGTTCTCAATCAATTGATGCAGGTGACCCGCGCCGCGGGAGCGATCGGCATACCGGGCCTGTACGTGACGGATGATCCGGGCGCCAAGGACCCCGCCGCCCGCAGCGGCAGCCTCGGCCTGCGCTTCGGTCTCGGCTGGGCCAAGTCGCTCTCGTTCGTCACGGGACAGACGCCGGTCATGAAATACAACCGGGGCCTGATGATGGCGGTCCTTCACGAGCGCATTCAGATCGCCAAGGCGGTCAATGTGACCGTGATTCCTCTGGAGAAGGCTCCACAAGGCTACGCCGACTTCGATCGCGGCGTCGCGCGCAAATTCGTCATAGATCCGCACGGGACGCTCGGCTCATAGCCGCCGGCGCCGTGCCCGGGACAGGCCGCAAGGACCACGATCGCCCGTGAAGGACATCTGAAATGACCCGCCGGCACCGCGCGTTGCGCCGCGAGGCCACCGCGACGGCCGCGTGCGGATGGCGGATCAAGCCCGCCGGCGGCTTCTGGAGAATGCCGCCGCGGGCGGCGGCGAGGAATCCGGACAGCTCGATGAAGACATTGGTGCGTCGCACGGAAGATTTCCGGATAAGGCTTTCGGAGAATTCCCTTTCGCTCGACAGCGCATACAATGACGACTCACCTTCACTGAACGAGGCGAGCGTCTGCGCCGTGCGCCAGGCTCTGCCCGGGAGACACACCATGCGCTATCGGACACTCGGCGACACCGGCCTGCTCGTGTCGGAAATTTGCCTCGGCACCATGACCTTCGGCGGCCGCGGCTACTGGTCTGCCATCGGCGGCCTGGACCAGTCGCTCGCCGATCGCATCGTCGGTCGAGCGCTCGATGCCGGAGTGAATTTCATCGACACCGCCGATGTCTACTCCGAGGGCCTCGCCGAGGAGATCACCGGCCGGGCCATGCACAACTGCGGGCGGCCCCGCAGCGATCTGGTGCTCGCCACCAAGGTGTTCAGTCCGACCGGGCCGGGCGTGAACGATCGCGGCGCCTCGCGCGGCCACATCATGGACGGCCTCAAGGCGAGCCTCAAGCGCCTCGGCACCGACTACATCGACCTCTACCAGATACACGCTCTCGACCAGATCACGCCCATCGAGGAGACGCTGCGCGCGCTCGAGGACCTGGTTCGCCAGGGGCACGTCCGCTATGTGGGCGTATCCAACTGGTCGGCCTGGACCCTCATGAAGGCGCTTGGAATCGCCGAGCGGCACGGCTGGATTCGGCCGGCCACACTGCAGGCCTATTACTCGATCGCCGGGCGCGACATCGAGCGCGAGCTCGTCCCGCTGCTGCAGGCGGAGCGTCTCGGCCTGATGGTGTGGAGTCCGCTCGCCGGGGGCCTGCTCTCGGGTAAATTCACCCGGGACGGGGCGGGCCCGGCCGACGCGCGCCGCACCGCCTTCGACTTCCCGCCGGTCAATCGGGACCGGTTGTTCGACTGCGTGGACGTGATGCGCCGGATCGCCGATGCCCGCCGGGTCTCGGTGGCCCGCATCGCCCTCGCCTACGTGCTCGCCAAGCCGTTCGTGACCTCGGTGATCATCGGGGCGAAGACGCTGGAGCAGCTCGATGACAACCTGGCCACCGCGGGGCTGCGCCTCACGGCCGATGAGCTCGCCGAGCTCGATGCGGTGAGCGCGCTGCCGAGCGAGTATCCCGGCTGGATGATCGAGTTCCAGCACAGCCGGTTCCGGCTTCCGGAGAAGCGAAGCTGACACCCCGCAGCGTCAGAGCCGTTCCGACCATCTCGACAGGCAGGCCCTCATGACCCACGAATCGAAAGTCTGGTTCATCACCGGCGTCTCGCGCGGCTTCGGCAAGATCCTTGCCGAGACACTGCTCGCCGACGGTGCAACCGTGATCGGCACCACCCGCAACGGATCGGCCGCAATCGCCCGCGGCCGGGGGCGCCTCACGCTCCTTGCGCTCGAGATGACCGATCCGCGCGCCGTCAAAGAGGCCGTCGAGACCGCATTCGGCCTCGGGCGGGTGGACGTCATCGTCAACAACGCCGGCTACGGCCTGCTCAGCTCCGTGGAAGAGGCTTCCGAGGAGCAGGTTGCGCATCTGTTCGAGGTCAACTTTCACGGCCCCCGCCGGGTGATCCAGGCGGCGCTCCCCCATCTGCGGGCGCAACGCTCGGGACACATCGTCAACATCACTTCGATCGCCGGCGTGGCGCCGGCGGCCGGCTCCGGCTATTACGCGGCGGCGAAGATGGCCGTCGAGGGGATGTCGCAGAGTCTCGCCCGGGAGGTTGCGCCGCTCGGCATCCGCGTGACCCTGGTCGAGCCGGGAGCCTTTCGCACGGACTTCCTGTCCGACCGATCGATTCGCCGCGGCGGCACGAGCATCGAGGATTACGCCACAACCGCCGGCGCGGCCGAGCGGCGGCTCGCCACGATGGCCGGCAGACAGCCCGGAGACCCCGCGCGCGCCGCGGCGGCCATCATCGAGGCGGTGCGATCGGACAAGCCGCCCCTGCATCTGGTCCTGGGATCCGACGCCTATCAACGTACCCGCGAGGTGCTCGAGGCGTTCTCGGCCGAGCTCGAGGCGTGGAAACAAGTCTGCCTCGGCACGGACTTCGGCGCTGCGGGCGGGGTTACTCCGCCCTCGAGTCCGCGGACATAGAGGCCGCCGGCGCGCTCCTGCGCGCTTCCCCGGGCCGGGTGCCGAATCGGCGGTAGTAGGCCCGGCTGAGCGCGCTTTCCGAGCCGTATCCGACCTCGGCCGCTATCGATGCGACGGACAGGGGCGAGGTGGACAGTTTGGACCGGGCGAGCTCGAGCCTGAGTCCGGCGAGGAACGCCAGAGGCGACTGCCCCACCGTCTGGTGGAACATGCGCACCAGGCTCGCGCGCGAGGTGCTCGCGCAGGCTGCAAGGCTATCCAACATCCACTTCCTGGCCGGGTCGCTCAACATGGCCGTGACGGCCCTGGCCGCCTGCCTGTGCGCGAGCAGCCTGAGGATCCCGCTCTGAGTGCCCTCGCGCTCGAGATGCGCGCGCACCACCATGACGAACAGCGCGCTCGCAAGATCGGTGGCGACGGCGAGAGCGCCCGGGCGCCCGCCTTCAACCTCCTCCTTGATCACCTCGACCAGCGTGGCGAGCCGTTGCGCCGCCGCGCCATTGCCGCGGGAGGACACCACCATCACCTCCGGCAACGCCGCCAGGATGAGATTGTGGTGCGCCAGCCCGAAGCGCAGACGCCCGCAGACCAGCTGCGCTTCGGGCTCGGAATCGGTATTGGTTTTCAGCGCGAACGGACCCATCGAGCTCGTGCGGATGCCGAAGTTTCCGCACGCGCCGATCGGCGTGCCCGCCCCTCTCACCGTGTGCCGGCTGCCATGCGGCAGCACGGCGATGTCACCCGCCGAGAGGATTATCGAGCGCTCGCCCTCGGCGAGGTCGATCGCACATGAGCCTGCCGTCACCAGGTGGAAAGGCGCCCAATGGCCGCTCTCGGCCGCGTGGCTCGACGCCCATTGCGCGCCGAAGCGGCAAACCTGCTGCAACTCGGGCTGCACGCGCAGCAGCGGGGCCAGCCCGGTGAGCGCATCATCCATACAATCTCTCGATGCGCCCGAGTGTCACGTCAGCACCGCTGAGCCGTACAGCCATGCGAATGATCCGCGCAGCCATTTCAAGCCCCCCTTGCGCCCCGTATCCTCCCAGGGTAATTGCCATTGAGGATTCGGACATGATGCTCGATTGGACACACTACCGCAAAGAGCTCGCGGCCGGCGTGAGGCAGCTCGCCACGCTCAGCCCGCAGACCATCAAGGGATATACCGCACTCAGTGCCGCCGGGCAATGCAAGAACGTTCTCGGGGCCAAGACCCGCGAGCTCATTGCGCTCGCGGTCGCCGTCACGGTGCGCTGTGATGGCTGCATTGCCGTGCATACCGACGCGGCCCAACGCCTCGGGGCAACCGAGGAGGAGCTTGCCGAAGCACTCGGGGTCGCAGTGGCCGTGAACGCGGGCGCGACGGTGGTGTATTCCACCCGAGTCATGGATGCGGTGGCGCAATCGGCGCGGGCGATCGAGCAAGAGCTTCCCTGACACCGAAATGCCGAGCCGCACGCACAGCCCTCGCACCCCCGGGTTCCGCCAGGAGCTGATGGCCGGAGTCTGGATGACCGTGCTGCTTGGTGCATTGGCGTGGCTGAGTGCCTCGCGGGACGCGATTTTTCTCGTGCTGCCCCTTGGCGCAACGCTCGCCATTCTTCTTTACCTGCCGGAGGCGCAGATCGCCAAGCCGCGCTCGGTGATCCTTGGCTCCGTCCTCGGCGCCGTGCTCGGCACGGCGCTCATGGCGATTCTCGGGGCCGATGCAAGCACCGCAGTCGTCGCCGCGCTTGCGGCGGCACTCGTGCTCAGCGTATTCAGGGTATTCCATCCACCAGCAATCGCCCTCGCCCTGTACCCGGCGCTTGTGCACCCGGGATGGTGGTTCCCGCTCGAAGTGGTCCTGCCTTTTACGCTCATCGCCGTCCTGTCGGCGCCGTTGGTTCGCCGGCGGATGTCGCGCCAGCCCGGCGAGAGAACCCCGACACGCCACCTGGGGCCATTGAGCGAGGATCTTCGCCGCGGTTGGATGTTCCGGCCGTACCTCAAAGTCTCCAAGCGCATCGGGCTCCTCCCGGCTGAGATCCCGTACGGCAAGCCCGAGCCGGACCGCTTCCGAATGCACTGAAACCGCAATTCCATCGCCCCTCCCCGCTCCGCGCCCGTGGGCGCGGCTGCATCATGCGCATGTACCTGTTGTAGAGGATCCAGAGCATGCCGGCGATCATGAGCACGAGCAGCGCCGCGGAGAACAGCAGCAGGGCGAGCTCCTCGCGCCGCTCGCGGCTGAAGTCCACGTGCAGGAAGTAGCGCACGTGAAC
>JAJZLX010000554.1:0-3989 GCA_021850555.1 Pseudomonadota bacterium
GATGCAGGGTCCGGCCCGTGCGCGCCGTCGCAGCTCAAGTCCGACCCGATCTTCCTGAGACGTCCGGTATCGATGTCACGGTCGAATCGGCCGGTCTCGCTCTGCCATTCCCAGGTGGCATTTCCCCGCTCATCGAATGCGACCCGCCCGGAGGGCTTGCGTGTTTTTTTATGGGTGCTCATTTCACAGCGCTTTTCGTGGACACGGTATTGCAGTGACTCGGTCGGAAGATGAAAAGCTGACTATACGAGGGTCTCCGAAGTTCCCGATGACAAATGACAGAATGACGGCGGCACCAGGGACTCCCTGTTTTCGGACCGAGTCTAACATCGAGGCTCATTGAGCGTGATGAACCGGCGCGCGCGCTGGAGGCTCGGGACGTTGACCCGGCCGATGAGCGCTCATCCGCACGGTCATCGCCACCTGTGGACGAGCCAGCAGTCCCGGAGCGCCCGGGCGCCGACCAGCGCGTGGTGCCGTCGCGCCTCTCCGTGCGCTGCAAACCACCGCTCGGTTCGGGCAACGAGCTCGGTGTCGTCGATGATGTTCCATCGGATCGCAGGGATCGGTCCGCAGTCCGCGAGCTGCGCGCGCGGCAGGGTGAATCCCGTGAGGCCGACCTGCAAGAGGAATTTGTCCCCTGGGTAATCGCAGAACACGATCGGATCTTTGATCCCGCGCAGGAATGCCCGCAGCCGGCGGGTGAATTCATGATCCGGCACTGCGCGCGGCCCACGATCGAGCAGCGGAATGACGTGGCGACGCACGAAGGACGAGCAGTGCTCCGGCAGCGGATCGCGCTCAAGGTAGAGCTCGCGGGTGCCGTCCTCGCTCACCAGCGCCAGGCTGATAAGCTCGGCCTTCAGGAGGTTCTGGTCCGAGAACTCGGTATTGAGGAACAGGTGCATCTGACATTCCAAGAGTGGCGGAACGGGGGTGCGATTCTAACTCGCGGACGATCATGGATCGCCCTCCCAGGCCAAACGGGTTGGAATAGACTACTTTGCCATCCCTCCGGCCTGATCATAGCGGTTTCGCGTCGGCGAGGATTGCGGCGCGAATACGTTCGGGAAACCTGGATGTGGACAGCACGACGTCTACTCGGATGCCCAGAGCCTTTATCAGTTCGTTGTGGACGCCATTGAGGTCGAACAGCGAAATAGTGCTGTCGGCGTCGACGAGCAGATCGAGATAGCTTTCTTCGGTATCCTCACCACGGGCGACGGATCGGAATACGCGCGCATTCCGGAATCCCCCGCGTCCCGCATCCGGACGATCTCGTCCCGGTGGTGGTCAACACGTCCCTGGGCAACGCGCCATTCAGCACTTGGTGCGGCGTCCATGGACACGTCTCCGGCAGATCGGATCCGTGCTCCTCATGGTCGCAGAGCATGCGCGTCCAGACGGTGTCTAGCGCCTGCGGGTCCGCGAGTCGTGGCCGCAGGCTCGGTGAGCCCCGGACGACGCACATGATTTGCCCGCGGTGGATCTTCATCTTGTCTGTCGGCCGGCGCTCGCGATCATAGACGTTGCGCACCAGCATCGCCATGATTGCGGCGAGGCGATGGCCGATCTCGCGCTCGCGGTTGTGCACCAATGGATTCGACTTCTTGCGCGAGATTCTCGATATCGCGCTCGTTGAACCGGCGCGCGCGCAGCTGCGCGGCCCGCTCATTGAGCCAAAGTGCAAGGTCTTCGTCGTAGCCCGTCATGTGGTTACCTCGACGATCATCGCAGGATCGAAGTCGGGATTTGGCTCGCACGATTCGCAGCCGCGAGGATTGCACACCACTCGGGTTCCACGCTCCGCGTAATCGCTGGAGTTATGCATGTGGCCGTGAACCCACAGCTTGACCGATGACCCCATCAGGTCGGTGACGTCGCTCGCGAACGCGGGGTTCAGTGAGTCACCCGCAAACTTCGGCGCGATGCTGCGCGCGCAGGGGGCGTGATGAGTCACGACGACCGTCGGCCCGCCGAAGCCCTCGCTCAAGGGCGTGCAGCCGGACAGGGTTCGCCGCAGCCAAGCCCGCTGCGCCTGGTGGATTTCCCGAGTGTCTTCGGGGCGGAGTGCGCCTCCCCACCGACGAATGACCTGGAAGTCGGTCATGCCTTCCTGGCAGTTTCGCATCGCGCGCCCGACGGCTTCCGGGGCGCTGCCGTACAGTTCAAAATCCGTCCAAAGCGTGGCGCCGAGAAACCGCACGCCGTCGATGATGACCTCGTCGCTGTCGAGCACATGCACATCGTGCGTGCGCCCGCTTTCGCGCAGGCCCTCGCGTAACTCGTCGATGTCTCGGCCGTAGTACTCGTGGTTGCCAGGGACATAAACGATTGGTCGATCACGAAAATATTTGCGTGCCCAGGGGATGCCCGAGCGCCCCTCGCCGACATCGCCCGCCAGAACGACCACATCCTCGTCTGCCGGCGGGGGGCGCCAGTTCGAGAATTCGAGATGCAAGTCAGAAAGGACGCGGATCTTCACGGCTGTCCCTCGGCGCGGAGTTCTTCGTGTCGCACGCGGATGAGTTGTGCCGGCTCGCGGCCGGTGTCGAGGGCCTCGGCGGCAAGCGCCGCGAGCGTCGGCGCGGTGAGGTGCCGCCGTGTCTGATCGGCGAAAAGGAGCACGCCCTGCATCTCTCCGATCGCCGTGCCGCGCTCGTCAATCGGCTCGGGCGGGACATAGAACAGCACGGGGACGGGTTCACACACGTGACGCTGCTCGTGCGACGCGCAGCGGACGTGCGGCCCGAGCCCGCCAACCCACCGTCCTGGCGCGCCGCAGAGTTCGCAGGTGTGCAGCGACAGCGCGCTCGCCATCCAGATCATCCCCTGCTGCTCGGCACGCGGCGGATCGCAGGGCTGCGCGGGGTTATGTAGCGGCCAGGCGTGGAATTTCAGCTCGCCATATTTTTCTTTGATTTGTTTGGCCACTAACTGCGGTGCATGGTTATGGTCGACCCAGAACTGGAGGCGTTCGCAAAGCGCGTCGACCAGGCCAAACCATCCGCTGCCCAAAGCGGAACGCGGTGGAAAATCGCCGTCCGGGAAGATCAGCGGATGGCGGGCAACAAGTAGACGTCGGAGTTCAGAATTCATGGGGTACCTCAGATAAAGCCAATGCGTTGCCGAACGGGGCCGCGGCGCGGAGGGGAGAGGTGCACGCGGTCTGAGGCGGTCACGAGCGCGGCGGCGAAGCCGGCGCGGACCATGCGCAGCAGCGCCCGCACGTCGAGGTCGGGTGTCTCGGCGGCTCGTGAGAGGCTCGCCTCATCGAGCGCCAGGCCGGCTGGGCACTGGTGCGTCGCGGCGAGACGGCCAAAGCAGGCTTCAATAATGAGCTTCCGCTGTGTCACACTGGGAGGCTTGACGTGAAAGACCTCAAGCCGGGACAGGAGCGGCGAGGGAAGCGCGGCTTGTTCATTTGCCGTGCAGATCGCGAGGATCCTGCTGGCATCGAACATGATTTGGAGGCACCAGTCCTTGTACTTCCGTGCGGTCTCGGGCTCTGTAAGATCGAGAAGTGCGTTCAACGGATTGTCGCGCGCCCACATGCCGATCTTGTCGACTTCATCGATTACCAACACGGGCGCCGCGCTGTCGCCATGTGCCAGCAGCTCGAACACAATACCGGGTTTGGCGTTGCTCCAGCCTGCATCGGAGCCGGACAGCTGAAACGCTGCTTGCGCGCTGCCGGCGGAGTAGACCGCCATCCGGGTCCTCATTCGTCGCGCGAGCTCATGCGCGAATCGCGTTTTTCCAATGCCGGGCGGGCCAACCAGTAGGATCGGATCAAGGCGGGTCTCGCCAGCGTCAAGCGCATGGCGGGCGCAGGCCCATTGCATGGACAGGTGTTCGATCGCGGCCCGGAAATTCTCGTACTCCGGGCCGAAGTCACCGAATGGGTCGGCGACCGCGTCGGGACCGGCCCACGGCACCGAGCGCCAGCCGTCATCGCGCGCGGCGCGCGTCAGCGCGGGTTTGCGGCG
>JAJZLX010000554.1:3999-4543 GCA_021850555.1 Pseudomonadota bacterium
CGCTTGGCGTCCTGGTCTCGTATGCCACTCAGCGCCGCGATGGCTTCCGTCAGCGGCTCCGGCGGAAACACGCACACCATGTGCCGCGTGCGTTCGGCCTCCGTCGCCTCGGGGGTCATCTCGGGTGCTTCGGGGGCGGGATCCTCGGCGGCCGGCACGGCGGGCGGCGCTTTCGTCACGCGGACGCTGAGGTTTCCGAGCACCAGGTGTTCATAACGCTCGAGATACCGCGACATCGGATCGCGCCGCTGCCGCCGGGCGCGCTCTTGATCGAGACGCATAGTCATGCGCGGGACTCCCACAAAGAGACGGCGATGCTCGAGCGCAGCCAGGCGCCGGAGGTACGCCAGCGACGGGTGGCTGCAGTGAGGGTCCATTCCCGCAGCGCTGCGTAGCGGCGAAGGGAAACGCGGTGGCGGTGGGATGCGCGCCCGGCGCGCTCGACGATCACCCAGGCGTGTCCCGTGCGCCGGGAAGCGCGGATGGAGGCGAAGGGGACGGTTCTCGCCTCCCCTGCGGATAGCGGCGCGATAGGATCGGGAGC
>JAJZLX010000769.1 GCA_021850555.1 Pseudomonadota bacterium
ACAGTCGAGTGCAATGTGGGTAGACATGCTCGCTGGCGCCGCGCGCGCGTACCGGTATTTCAAGGCTGACCGCCTGGCCCAGGCTGGGTCCGCCGCTGCCGCACGAACCCCGGGACCGGCGCCCTTTGAGCGCGAGAGCCCCAAGGTCGGGCGCAATGACCCTTGTCCCTGCGGCAGCGGCAAGAAGTACAAACGCTGCTGCGGGTCCCCGCAGTCCGGCGGCCGGGTCGTGCACTGATGGGGCGCATGATCAAGTCCTGGATCATCGATCTGCGTCATTTCCTGTTACCGGAGGGCAAGGTGGCGCCCTTGCCGCCGCGGGCGCAGCGCCTCTTCGCCTACTGGACGGAGATCGTCTCCCAGGCGACGCAGTACGACGATCCGACGACGCTGCGCTGCCGGCGACGGCCGGGACGGAAGCCCTGCGGCACCCTGCTCACCATCTTCTTCGACATCGATAACAACGATGTGCTCTGGTTCTGTCCCCGATGTCATGACGAGGGACGCATCGCCGGGTGGGAAGGCACGTTCTGGGACAACGGGGACATCGCCGAGCATCCATCGTGAGGTTGCCATCATGGAACTCGATACCGACAAGATCGATCAGGCTGTTCTGGCGCTGCTCTCCCTCGGCCGGCACGATGGATACCGGGTCTGGAAGGGTTTCGATTGGGCGGTCATGAACCGGCTGCACGAGAAGGGCTACATCACCGACCCGGTCAGCAAGGCACACTCGGTGCTCCTCACCGAGGAAGGTGCACGGGAATCAGAGCGGCTGCTGCGCGAGCTGTTCGGGCGGCCGCGGGGCGGGAAGTAACCCCCTCCTTCGCACAGTACCCCGCATGAAATACGGCTACTCGCGCGTCTCGACCGAAGACCAGAACCCCGCCCTGCAGCTGACTGCCCTGAAGAAGGCCGGTTGCAGGACCGTGTTCAAGGACGAGGGGATATCCGGCGCGACGGCGCAGCGCCCTCTGCCCTGGTCAATTGCCTGAAGACCCTGCAGGCCGGGGACACGCTCATCGTCTGGAAGCTCGACCGCCTGGGGCGGAGTCTGCGGGATCTCATCCACATGATCGATGACTTGAAGCACCGCGGCGTGAAGTTTCGATCGCTCACCGAGGCGATCGACACGGACACCGCGACGGGCCGCGCCATGTGGCAGATGATCGGCGTGCTCGCCGAGCTCGAGCGCTCGCTCATCACCGAGCGCACGCGCGCCGGCGTCAAGGCCGCGCAGCGGCGGGGGGTGAAGTTCGGGAGGAAACCGAAGCTCTCCGCACATCAGATCGCGCATGCGCGGCAGTTCATCGAGTCCGGGCAGCGGGGGTGCAAGATGTGGTGGCACTGCTCAGTGTGGGGCGCGTGACTCTTTATCGGGCATTACCAGAGAGAATCAGTGTGAACAGTACGAACAGCATTTCACTCGCGATCTCGAGCGTCGCTTTGGCTGTGTCCGCGATTACGGCATGGCTGACTCTCTTTCGGCGGGGAACAGTTCGGATGACACAACCGACAGTCATATTCTTCGGTCCTGATAAGGCCAGGCCCGGCGAACGCACAGCGCCCCCAAGGTCTATCTTCGCACTTTGCTCTTCGCCACATCGAAGCGCGGGCGAATCATTGAAAGCATGCATGTATCACTGTCGCGGTCGGAGACTCACCAAAACTTCAATGTGTGGGTGTATGGAGACAGTACGGGTAAACTCGTCAGAGGAAGCGGCCTCTTCGTAGGCGAGACCGGCGTTGCCACCGACCATCATTTCCTCACACCCGAGGATGGGAGGCATTTCACGTTCTCAGCCGGCCATTACCGGCTCGCCGTATACATCAAGCTTCTTGGCGACAAAGCCCCTCTCGTGCTCTTCTCCCAGCAGCTTGAAGTCACTGGCGACATTGCGGCTCAGCTCAGTACGCCCGGTACCGGTCTATATTTCGACTGGGGACCGGATTCGGCCGACTATCTGCCGCACGTCGAGCAGCGGCGCCCTGTCGAACTGCCTCAGGAACTTGTGGCGCTCCTTGGGAGGCCGCCTTCCGAGTAAGGCGGATATCCGACATCGCCTGTGTTCCGTATCGGTATCGGAAAGATGAACTCCACACAAGCTTATGACGCGCATCAGGTGGAACATGGCCACGGACCACGTTTCCGCGCAAGACCGCACTCCTTCGACAACTGGGGAGCGAGACAAGCGACGTGCTTTGTTCTTCATTTGGAATATCTCGCCTTCGTGCTGCTCGGTGCCATCATGCGATCTCTCCAAACACCCTCGCCAGAAGGGACTGAAACGCTTGCTCGGCGCACTCCGCCGCGCGACTCTGACCAGCCATTACGGAAAGGAAGTTGCGGATGCGCTGAACGAAGGACTCTTGCAGCGCCTTCGGTGGGATAGGAATCGGAAGGGATTCAAGCCGACTAGTGTCAATCTTGCGCGTACCGTGTGCAGCCGTGGTAACCAACGTCAAGAGCCACCGCTGCGAGATTCGAAGTAGCCACATGAGGTATTCCTCGTTGACGGACCCGTATGCACAAAGTGCCTTCATGTCTTGATTGACAGTAACGGGGGCTCGTGTGATGGCCACAGGTATCGTGTGGACGAGAATCATGCCCCGAACAACAATCAGGACGGCGCCGGGAGGTATAAGCTTGAGCGATGTTTGAACTGGTACTTGATTGCTGATGTGGTCTTCCGCATCGAATATTTCAGGGAGTTTCATGTCCTTGGGGCTAACCCAAGGCAGTGGACCCTGCCAATAGTCCTCGCGCGACTTGCTCGGTGTGCCGCCGCTAACAAATGTCACTAGCTCGGCGAGACGCTTGACATCCCATCGCTTCGGATTCGTCGCCGGATCCCCGAACATATCCAGAAACAGCGCCGGGATGATCTCCTTGGCCTTCTGCTCCGCCTCCCGCCGCATCTGGACAATGTTCTCGGCGCGCGATAGCAGATCGACGATGCGCCGCTGCTCTGACAGTGGAACGAGTGGAATCGGCAGCGCTTCAACTTTTGCCTTGTTTAGTACCGCGCCTAATACAGCGTGGTTGGTTTGCGCTGCGCCGCTGGTTGCCATAAGGGCATAGCGAAGGTATTCACGATCCAGTCGCTCAGGGTCCCGGATCGGCAGAGCTGCTATGGCTTCATTCGTGTATAGAGGCACGGCGGAGACCGCCATTTTCCCTATGGAAAGTTTGAAGCTGAACAGCAACGTGCCCGCAGGAACTGGAGGTGGCATTACTTCCCGCATGGCTAGCTCTGATATGTGCTCTCGCGAGTCGCTGAGTTCGCGGCCATGCAGCTCTGAAATGGAGATCCATATGCCCGGTCCACCCCAGTACCTTGCATCGGATCGGCTAGGCGTTCGTCCAATACGGACATCGCATAGTTCGCGGAGCGGCACGGTTTCCACAATCATTGACCGACCGCTGGTTCTGATAGGGCCTCCCTCAACGCCGCCACTTCGGCCTGAATCTCCCGCTCCAGCTCCGCCAGTTCATCCAGCAGCTCCCGCGGATCCCGGTGCACTGTAGTCGAGGCATTGACCGGCCGGTACCGACCCGCAGACAGGTTGAACTCGTTGGCCTTGAGCTCCGCGACATCGGCGAACCACCATTTCTCATGCCACGGTGCCTTCGGGTCGCGCTTGGCCCAGTCCGTCGCCTTTCCGCCCCTGGCCGCATAGGCGCCGACGAGCTCCGGTAGATCGTCCGCGTCGATGGGCATGTCGTGATTGGCGTCGAGCTTGTACCCGTCATTGTCGACGTGCAGGAACAGCACCCGCTCGGTGCTGCCGCCCTTCCGGAAGAGGAGCACCGACGTCTTGACGCCAGAATAGGGCTGGAAGACCCCGCCGGGCAGCGATAGGACCGCCTCCACGCGATTGTTCTCGATCAGCTGCCGGCGGATTTCCTTGTGGGCGCCGGTGGACCCGAACAGCAGGCCCTCCGGCACGATGACCCCGCAGCGACCGCCTGGCCGCAGCGATTCCATCATGTACTTAAGGAAGAGGATCTCGGTCGCCTTCGAATTACCCACTTTCACGTCATCGACCACCCGGTCGGAATCGATCTTGCCGGCGAACGGCGGATTCGCGAGCACGACGTGATAGCCCTCCTCCGGGAGCTGCAGCGCTTCGCGCTTCTCTGGGTCGAGCGTGCTGGTCAGCACGTTGCGGAGCAGGATCCGCACGTTCGGCAAACCCCGCAGCGTCAGGTTCATCGTCGCGAGCCGCACCATCTGCGGGTCGACGTCGTTGCCGTAAAAGGTCTTCGATTGCAGGGTCGAGAGTTGCGCCGATGACAGCCGGTCGCCGAGACCGCGCCGCTGTAGCTTCCCGTCGATCTCCGTCTCCAGGATCCCGGCCGGTGAGGAGTTCGCGAGCCGGATATGGTTGTAGGCCGCCACCAGGAAGCCGGCTGTGCCGGCCGCTGGGTCGTACACCGTCTCCCCGATCTTCGGATCCACCATCTCCACAATCGCCCGGATGATGTGCCGGGGGGTGCGGAACTGTCCGAGTTCACCCGCCTG
>JAJZLX010000637.1 GCA_021850555.1 Pseudomonadota bacterium
GGCGCGCTCGATCAGCACCGGCAGTGCATCGCGGCCGGCCGCCTCGATCTCGCCCCGGTCCTCGCGCAGCTCCGGTGGAATGAAGGTGAGACCCAGGGCGCGGTACAGACCCTCTTCCGTCTCTCCCGCCAGGCGCCGCGTGCCGTCGAACAGGCCATACTCGCTGAGCTTCCAGCCGCGCTCGCGCGCCAGGCGCCGGGTGCGGATGTTGTGATCCTTGCTGCCGGTGAAATAGTGCAGCGCCGCTCCGAAGCTGCGCGGCGCAACCACCCGGACATCGACCTGCAGACCGTTGCGCAGGATGCCGCTCGCCCGCGTGGTGCCGGAGCTCGAGAGCTCGCGCAGATCGGCGTAGCGCCCGAGCGCCGCCAGCCGCTTCGCGCCGGGCGAGGCGCACACCAGCACATCCAGATCGCCAACGGTATCGCGGCCCCGGCGATAGCTGCCCGCGATGTCGACGCGCGAGACCCCGGGGAGCGAGCGCAGATACTCGCGCAGCGGCCGCGCATACTGCGCCGCCACCGACCACGGCAGGCGGGCGGACGGACCGGGCGCGCGCTTCGCGAGCGCGGCCTGCAGCCGCGCCTCGATCCCCGGCCCGAACCCCGGCACGGTGGTGAGCCGGCCGGCGGCGATGGCGCGCGCGAGATCCTCCCGGCTCTTCACCCCGAGCAGTCTCATCAGCGCCCGGACCCGCACCGGCCCGAGTCCGGGCAGACGCAGCAGCTCACGGGTCTCGGCCGGCACCTCGCGGCGCAGCGTCTCGAGCGCCCGCACGTGCCCGGTGTCGATGAGCTCGGCGATCTTGCCGGCGAGATCGGCGCCGATGCCGGGAATCGCGTCGTACTCGCGCACGCCGTGCAGCTCGGCGAGCTCCCGCGGGAAACTGCGCACGATCCGCGCCGCCCGCCGGTAGGCGCGGATGCGGAACGGATTTTCGCCCTCGATCGCGAGCAGCTCGCCGATCTCATCGAAGGCATCGGCGATGTCGCTGTTATGAATGCCCATGGTCGTGTGCCGGACGCGCCGCGCCGATCCGCGCCGGGTGGAAGCACTCCCCGCCGCGGGTGGCGAGCGCCTCGTACTGCCGATACCGCTCGGTGACCACCTGCTGCGCCTGCGCGAGCAGCGCCGCGGCGGTCCGCGGATCGGTCTCGCTGAGCTCGCGGTAGCGCAGCTCCCGGTAGGCATAGTCCCGGAACGGAATCGTCGGTCGCCGGGAATCGAGCTGGAACGGCCGCTCGCCCACCGCGCGCATCGCCGGGTTGAACCGCAACAGCGGCCAGTGGCCGCTCGCGGCCGCCAGGCGCTGCTGGCGCAGGCCGTAGCGCAGATCGAAGCCGTGCGCGATGCAGTGGCTGTAGGCGAGGATGAGCGAGGTTCCGGGGTAGGCCTCCGCCTCGCGGAAGGCGCGCAACGTCTGCTGCGGATTGGCGCCCATCGCGACCTGTGCGACGTAGACGTTGCCGTAGGCGATCGCCTGCAGCGCCAGCTCGCGCCGCGCGGTGCGCTTGCCCGCCGCGGCGAACCGCGCCACCGCTCCGAGCGGCGTCGCCTTCGAGGCCTGGCCGCCGGTGTTGGAATACACTTCGGTGTCGAGCACCAGGATGTTCACGTCCCGGCCGCTCGCGAGCACGTGATCGAGACCCGCCGAGCCGATGTCGTAGGCCCAGCCGTCCCCGCCCACGATCCAGATGCTGCGGCGCACGAGCTGGTCGGCGAGCGACAGCAGCTCCCGCGCCCGCTCGTCCTCGAGCGCCCCGAGCCTGTTCTTCAGCGCCCGCACCCGCTCGCGCTGCGCGCGCAGCTCCGACTCGCGTATCTGCGGCGCATCGAGGATCGCGCTCACGAGCGCCTCGCCGAGCAGTGGCGCGAGCTCGCGCAGCAGCGCCTGCGCCTGGCCGAGCTGCTGGTCGGCGGCGAGCCGGAAGCCCAGTCCGAATTCCGCGTTGTCCTCGAACAGGGAATTCGACCAGGCCGGCCCGCGGCCCTCGGCATCCCGCGTCCAGGGCGTCACCGGCAGGTTGCCTCCATAGATCGACGAGCAGCCGGTGGCGTTGGCGATCTGCGCTCGGTCGCCGAACAGCTGCGAGAGCAGCTTCAGGTACGGCGTCTCGCCGCAGCCGGCGCAGGCCCCGGAGAACTCGAACAGGGGTTTGAGGAACTGCACGCCGCGCACGGTCGCGAAGTCGACCCGCGAGCGATCGTTCAGCGCGAGCGACTCGAAAAACGCGATGTTGGCGCGCTGCATCTCGAGCAGTGGCATCTTGTCCGTGAGCCGGATCGCCGGCTGGGCGGCCTCGGCGCCGGCGGCATCCCCCGGCTCGCGGCCCGCCGCGGCCGGGCAGGCCTCGAGGCACAGGCCGCAGCCCGTGCAGTCCTCGGGATAGAACTGCAGCGCGAAGCGCACGTCGGGAAAGCCGCGCACGTTCACCGGCACGCACTCGAAACCCTCGGGCGCGCCCGCGAGCCGCCCCGCCTCGAAGTACTTCGCGCGGATCGCGCCGTGCGGGCATACGAAACTGCACTCGCCGCACTGCACGCAGTGCCGCGGGATCCACGCCGCCACGATGTCCGAGACATTGCGCTTCTCGTACACCGCCGTGCCGGTCGGGAAGGTGCCGTCGACGGGCAGCTGGCTCACCGCGAGCTCATCGCCCCGTCCGGCCATGAGCACCGCGGTGACTTCGCGCACGAAACGGGGCGCATCGGCCGGGACGAGCGGCCGGTCATCGAGCAGACTGGTCTGCACGGCCGGGATCGGCACCTGCGCCAGCGCCTCGAGCGTCCGCTCGACGGCCGCGAAGTTGCGCTGCACGACCTGCGCGCCCTGTTCCCGGTAGCTGTGCTCGATCGCCTCCTTGATCCGCCGCATCGCCTCCTCGCGGTCGAGGACACCGGAAATCGCGAAAAAACACACCTGCAGCACCGTGTTGACGTGCGCGCCGAGTCCGGCCTCGCGAGCCACCCGCGAGGCATCGATCACGTACAGGCGCAGGCGCCTCGCGAGGATCCGCCGCTGAACCCGCCGCGGCAGACGGCTCCAGACCTGCCCCGGCCCGTGCGGGCTGTTGAGCAGAAACGTGCCGCCGACCTCGGCTGCGCGCAGCACGTCGGTGCGCTCGAGGAGGAGCGGGTTGTGGCAGGCGATGAAGCTCGCCGACTCGATGAGATACGGCGCCGGGATGGGCCGTGGCCCGAAGCGCAGATGCGAAACGGTCTGCGCGCCGGACTTGTGAGAATCGTACACGAAATAGGCCTGTGCGAAACGCCCTGGATCCTGCGCGATGATCTTCGCGCTGTTCTTGTTCGCCCCGACCGTGCCGTCCGCTCCCAGACCGAAGAACATCGCCCGCACCGTGCCCTCGGGCTCGAGCGTGAACGCACCGTCCACCTCGAGGCTGGTGTGGGACACGTCATCCACGATGCCGACCGTGAAGCCGTTGCGCGGATCGGCCCGGGTCAACTCGTCGAAAACCGCCTTCACCTGGGCGGGACTGAAGTTCTTCGAGCCGAGCCCGTACCGCCCGCCGACCACCCGTGGCATGGTGCGGCGCGCGCCGCGGGCAAGCGCCCCGGCGAGGGTCGCGACCACATCGAGATACAGTGGCTCGGCGCTGGCACCCGGCTCCTTCGTCCGCTCGAGCACCGCGACGCCGCGGCAGGACTCGGGCAGGGATCGCAGAAAGTGCTCGGCAGAAAACGGCCGGTACAGCCGCACCTGAACCACTCCCACGCGCTCGCCCGCGCGCCGCAGCCACTGCGCGACCGCACGCGCGGTCTCGGCGCCCGAGCCCATGATGATGATCACCCGCTCGGCGTCCGGCGCGCCCTCGTATTCAAACAGCCGGTAGCGCCGGCCGGTGAGCGCGGCGAAACGCGCGAACGTCTCGTCCATCACGCCCGGCATGCGCGCGTAATACGGATTGGCGGCCTCGCGCGCCTGGAAAAACGTATCCGGATTGTGCGCGCTGCCGCGCAGCACCGGGTGCTCCGGCGAGAGCCCGCGCGAGCGGTGGGCGCGCACCAGCGACGGATCGATCATCGAGCGCAGCTGCGCCGGCGAGAGCAGCTGGATCTTGTCGATCTGGTGCGAGGTGCGGAAGCCATCGAAGAAATGCAGGATCGGGATGCGTGCGGCGAGCGTCGCCGCCTGGGCGATCAGTGCCGCGTCGTGCGCCTCCTGTACCGACCCGGAGGCGAGCAGCGCAAAGCCGCTCGCCCGGACCGCCATCACGTCGGAGTGATCCCCGAAGATCGACAACGCCTGGGTGGCCACGGCCCGCGCCGCGACATGAAACACCGTCGCCGTGAGCTCACCGGCGATCTTGTACAGGTTCGGCAGCATCAGCAGCAGACCCTGCGAGGCCGTGAACGTCGTCGTCAGCGCGCCGGACTGCAACGCGCCATGCACGGCGCCGGCCGCGCCGCCCTCGCTTTGCAGCTCCTCGACGAAGGGCACGCGCCCGAAGATGTTCGGCACACCGTGCGCCGCCCACTCGTCG
>JAJZLX010000680.1 GCA_021850555.1 Pseudomonadota bacterium
AGCGGCCGCCGGTTATGTCGTGCACTGTTTCCCGACCGGCCAGGGGAATGTCTGCGGCAATCCCATCATGCCGGTCATCAAGATCAGTGGCAATCCGCGCACGGTGCGCACCATGAGCGAGCATATCGATCTCGATGTATCCGGGGTGATACGGCGGGAGATGACCATCGCCGAGGCCGGTGATGCGCTGATCGATGCGATCGTGCAGACGGCCAATGGACGCTACAGCTGCGCTGAAGCGCTCGGCCACCGCGAATTCGTGATGACCAAACTCTATCGCAGCGCCTGAGCGCCTCGTCCATGCCCACGCTCAGTATCGCCGCGTGCGAGCAGCTGGCAGAGCGCTCGCTCCTGGCCAGCGGCACGGCCCCCGGTCCGAGCGCATCGACCGCTCGCGCGCTGGTCGCAGCCGAAGCGGATGGGCAGGCCGGACATGGGCTTAACCGGCTTGTGAGCTACAGCGCTCAAGTGCGCGCCGGCAAGATCGACGGGCATGCCACACCGGGCGTGCGGCCGGTTCGCCCGGCTGCGGTTCACATCGATGCGGCATGTGGCTTCGCTTATCCGGCCCTCGACCTCGCGGTCGAGACCTTGCCTCGCCTAGCCGCGGAGTTCGGCATAGCGGTCGCGACGATCTCGCGTTCGCACCATATCGGCGCGGCCGGGTACACGGTCGAGCGCCTCGCGCAACGCGGCTGTGTCGCGCTCGCCTGCTCGAATACCCCGAGCGCCATGGCGTTCCCTGGCGGTGTGCGTCCGATGATGGGCACCAATCCAATTGCCTTTGCCGCCCCGGTGTCCGGACGTGCCCCGCTCGTCATCGACATGGCGCTCTCTCAGGTGGCCCGCAGCCGCATCGTTGCGGCGCAAAAGGCCGGAACGCCGATCCCCTCAGACTGGGCCATCGACGGCGCCGGGCAACCGACAAGCGATCCGAGCGCGGCGCTCGCGGGCGCATTGACGCCGGCCGGCGGAGTCAAAGGGGCCACTCTTGCACTCATGGTGGAAATCCTCTGCGGCGCGCTCGCCGGCGGCCACTACGGATGGGAAGCGAGCTCGTTTCTCGATGATCAGGGGCCAGCGCCCGCGGTCGGCCAGGTGTTGCTCGCGCTCGCGGCGGACCGTCTATCATCCGGCCGGTTCGCTCGGCGAATCGCTGAGCTGATCGAAGTCCTCGGCGCCGAGAGCGGCGTGCGGATCCCAGGGGATCGCCGCCTCGCGAGCCGGGCCCGCGCCGAGTCGGACGGCATTGAAATCAGCGCACAGTTACATGCCACCATCGTTGCGCTCGCTGCGGGCGCAGAGGCGGGAAAATGACCGATGTCGTGATCAGCGAGTTTATGGACGAGTCTGCGATCCGGAAACACCTCGGTGAATTCACCGTAAACTACGACCCGACGCTCGTCGACCAACCGCAACGGCTGCAGGAACTGCTGCGCGATTGCCGCGCCCTCGTAGTGCGCAACCGCACGCAAGTGCGCGCCGCGCTGCTCGATGCGGCGCCGCGCCTGCGCGTGGTCGGCCGATTGGGGGTTGGACTCGACAACATTGACGTAGCCGTCTGCGCAGCGCGCAACATCCGGGTGTGCCCGGCAACCGGCGCCAACGATCTGGCGGTTGCCGAATACGTGCTCACGGCCGCCCTGCTGCTGCTGCGGCGGGCCTGGTTCGCAACGGCGGCCGTGGCCGCCGGCACGTGGCCGCGCATGGATCTGATCGGGCGGGAGCTGTCCGGCAAATGCCTGGGACTGGTCGGATTCGGGGCAATTGCGCGCCTGACCGCCCGCAAGGCGCTCGCGCTCGGCATGACGGTGGCGGCATATGATCCGTTCGTACCGCCCCAGGATACCGCGTGGCAGAATGTCGCTCGGCTCGAGTTACCGGCTCTACTGTCCGAGAGCGATGTACTCAGCCTACATACCCCGCTCTCTCCCGAGACCCGGCATTTGATCGACGCCGTTGCGCTCGCCCGAATGAAGCGCGGCGCGGTTCTCATCAATGCCGCACGCGGCGGCGTCGTCGACGAGAAGGCGCTTATTGATGCGCTACGCAGCGGCAAACTCGGCGGTGCCGCCATCGACGTTTTCGAAAACGAACCACTCTCGCCCGATAACGGCCGTCCATGGCGTGACCTCGAGAACGTCGTACTTACGCCGCACATTGCAGGCGTCACTGACGAGTCAAACGTCCGTGTGAGCGACGTCACGGCCCGCTCCGTACGGGATGCCTTGTGCAGTACCTGATTCAGCATGCGCAGGCGCGCTTGTCATTCATTTTGCTACCGGCGGACCCATGAAACTTGCTGATCCGACCCTGCTGCGCCAGAAATGCTTCATCGACGGACAATGGATCAATGCGGCAGACGGGGCATCCACCCAAATCGTGAATCCGGCCACCGGCGCAGTACTCGGTACGGTGCCGGAGGTGTCCCCACAGCAAGCCCGGACCGCCATTGAGGCGGCCGCCCGAGCACAGCCGCGCTGGGCCGCGCGCACTGCCCAAGAGCGTTCGCACACACTACGACGGTGGTTCGAACTGATCATGGCCAATCACGCGGACCTCGCGTCGATCATGACCGCCGAGCAAGGTAAGCCACTGCGGGAGTCGAGGGATGAAATTGCCTTCGCCGCCTCCTTCATCGAGTGGTTCGCTGAAGAAGCTCGTCGCGTCTACGGTGAACTCATCCCATCCTATGCGACTGACAAACGCCTGCTCGTGTTGCGCCAGCCGATCGGGGTCGCAGCCGCCATAACGCCGTGGAATTTCCCCGCTGCGATGATTACGCGCAAAGCCGCGCCAGCCCTCGCCGCCGGCTGCACCTTTGTCTGCAAGCCCGCCGCACAAACGCCCTACTCAGCCCTCGCGCTCGCCGAATTATCGCAGCGCGCTGGGATTCCCCCCGGCGTCTTCAATGTCGTTACAGGCTCGCCCGAACACATAGGAGATGAACTCGCCACACACCCCCTGGTGCGCAAGCTCTCCTTTACCGGCTCGACCCGGGTCGGCAAGCTGCTGATGGCGAAGTGCGCCGGTACAGTGAAAAAGATTTCGTTGGAACTCGGCGGGAACGCGCCGTTCATCATTTTTGAGGATGCGGACCTTGATGCGGCGGTACGCGGCGCTATGGAAAGTAAGTATCGCAATACCGGACAGACCTGCGTTTGCGCCAATCGCTTCCTCGTCCACGAGCGCGTTTATGAGACCTTTGCGCACAAACTCAGCACCGCAGTCGAACGCCTGCGGGTCGGAGATGGAGTATGTGATTCGGACCAAGGGCCGCTGATCGACTCTCGGGCCGTACGCAAAGTCGAGGAACAGATTGGCGACGCCCTCGCCAAAGGCGCGCGGCTGGCGACTGGCGGGAAACGCCATGCGCTGGGCGGTACGTTCTTCGAACCGACGGTATTACTCGACGTAACCCCCACGATGCGCATCGCACGCGAGGAGACGTTCGGCCCCGTCTCGCCTCTGTTCCGTTTCGCGACGGAAGCAGAAGCGATCAAACTGGCGAACGACACGGAGTTTGGGCTTGCCGCCTACGTCTATACCCGCGACATCGCCCGCAGCTGGCGCGTAACGGAGGCTCTGGAGTATGGCATGGTCGGGCTAAACACCGGCCTCATATCCACAGCGGTCGCTCCGTTCGGGGGCGTCAAGGAGTCAGGAATAGGACGCGAAGGCTCGCGGCACGGCATTCTGGAGTACACCGACTTAAAGTATTTATGCGTCGGGGGCATCGATCCACCGACGACGGACAGCTAGCACCACGACACCGTATTTTTGCAACGTCAGGGCAGTAATTGGCAGCGGCCAGCAACCATTGGCACCGCCTCCGCTCTACGCGGAACGTTGCGATACTTGTGTGTCGCGTTACTGGTTATCGCCTAGGCGCTCATCAACGTTGGGACAGGTCTGATACCAGTTAATTGTTGTTGGCCCCTATGGCGCCCTGAGCAGAAGCGGAATAGCTTTCCGTAGCAGCTCGCCCAGTACGTCCAGTACACGCCGATACCCGCAGGGATGTCCTTCTTGATTGTGTCCCCAGGAGACCGGATATGTCACCTCGATTTGTCGCGCGGTTCAGTGGAGCGCGAGCGCTATTGTTTGCAGGCATTGGCGCTGCGTCATTAACACTGACCGCGTGTCACGCCAAGACTCACGTTACGGCGAAGCCCCCAGGTCCGGTCTGCACGCGCACAGAGTGTCCTTGGGTCAATTCGCATCTGCCGATCGCAAGACGAGTGGCCCTGCTCATGCGCAGGATGACTTTGGCTGACGAGATCAGGCTGGTCGGGAGACACGGCCCTGGGATAAAACTCTGCTTCGGAAACACAGGAGATTCCGGCACGACCTGCCTGCCACCATTTGACCTCAGGGACGGTCCAAGTGGCGTCGGCGACGGGGCGAGAGGAGTTACCCAGCTGCCCGCAGGGGCGGCACTTGCCGCGACCTTCTCGCGCCGGCTTGCCTATGAGTACGGACAGGTAATCGGGGCCG
>JAJZLX010000019.1 GCA_021850555.1 Pseudomonadota bacterium
CATCGCCTGGAACTTCCCGTTTCTGCTCGCAACATGGAAGATCGCACCGGCACTCGCCGCCGGCTGCACCGTGGTCTTGAAACCCGCGGAGGAGACGCCCCTCACCGCTTTGCGACTCGGGGAGATAGTGCTCGAGGCGGGGCTGCCCAAAGGGGTGCTGAATATCGTCACCGGGATGGGACCGACCGCTGGTGCGGCGCTGGCGGAACATCCGGGCGTCGACAAGATCACCTTCACCGGCTCCACCGAGGTCGGAAGACTCGTGGTGCGCGCCGCCTCGGGGAACCTGAAAAAAGTCACGGTCGAGCTGGGCGGTAAGTCGCCCGCTATCGTGCTCGACGACGCGGATCTTGACCAGGCCATCCCGGGAGTGGCCTCGGGAATATTCTTCAATCAGGGACAGGTGTGCTGCGCCGGCTCGCGCTTGTACGTCGCCAAGCGTCACTTCGATCGTGTCGTCGAGGGCGTGGCCGAACGCGCGAAGGCCATGAAGCTTGGCCCCGGTCTGGACTCACGCGCCGAGGTTGGACCGCTGGTTTCTTCCGCGCAGCGAGAGCGTGTCATGAACTACATCGCTCAAGGGCTCGCGGCGGGCGCCTCCGCGGTCGCGGGCGGACGGCAGGTCGAATCGCCGGGGTATTACGTCGAACCGACGGTATTCACGAATGTCTCCGACGACATGACGATCACGCGAGAGGAGATCTTTGGCCCCGTTCTCGTGGTGAAGCCGTTCGAGGACCTGGCGGAAATCGCGCGGCTGGCCAATGAGTCGATTTATGGTTTGGCAGCCAGCATCTGGACGCGCGACGTGAAAAGACTGTTCACGCTGGCGCCGAAGATCCGAGCCGGTACGGTGTGGGTCAACTGCCACAATATCCTGGACGCCGCCATGCCATTCGGTGGCTACAAACAGTCCGGCTGGGGCCGGGAGCTGGGGCGCGAGGCGGTCTACTCATGCCTTGAGAGCAAGTCCCTGTGCATCAATTATGCGATGTAGCGGTGTAAGATAGTTGCGGCTCGGCCGGGGGCAGGCCGGGAAACAATCAAAACCCGCGGCGTCCCGGGCGCCGCGGGGCGGAGCGGGAATTCGCGTGCCTGAACCAAGCTACGTCTGTGGGCGGACCGATTCGCCGCTGCTCTACCGCACTGTGGGCGAGGTGTTGCGCTTGACCGCCGAGCAGTGGCCGGATCGAGAGGCGCTGGTGGTGTGCCACCAGAAGGTCCGGCTGACATATGCCGACCTCTACGGGAAGGTCACGGAATTGGCGAGGGCGCTGCTTGCGCTGGGACTGAAGTCCGGCGACCGCGTCGGGATCTGGTCGCCGAACAACATGGAATGGGTGCTCACTCAGTTCGCGACGGCGCAAGCGGGCCTCATTCTTGTCAACATCAATCCGGCCTATCGGACGGCGGAGCTGGACTACGCGCTTCGCGCGGTCGGTTGTCGGGCGCTCGTGCTGGCGCCCTCGTTTAAATCGAGCGACTACGTCGGCATGATGAGATCCCTGCTGCCGCAAGGGGATTGGTCGGGCGGCGGCAGAGTGCACTCCGGGCAATATCCCTCGCTGGAATATCTGATCGAGCTGGGCAGCCGGGCCCAGCAGGGCTTCATGTCCTTCGATGAGCTGTGTGAGGCGGGCAGCGCCGCCGACCCGGGACCGCTTGAAGCCGTTGAGGCGGGCCTCGATCCCGACCAGCCGATCAATATCCAGTTCACGAGCGGCACGACGGGGTTGCCCAAGGGCGCCACGCTGACGCATTTCAATATTGTCAACAACGGGTTCTTCGTCGGCGAGGGCATGCGATTGGGCCCGCAGGACCGGCTGTGCATCCCTGTGCCCTTGTATCATTGCTTCGGCATGGTTTTGGGCGTGCTCGCCGCGGCCACGCACGGGACAACGATGGTGTTCCCGTCGGATGCATTTGATGCCGAGACTACCCTGCAGGCGGCCGCCACCGAGCGCTGTACGGCACTGCACGGCGTGCCGACCATGTTCATCGCGGAACTGGACCATCCCCGCTTCAGGGAGTTCGATCTGTCCTCGTTGCGCACGGGGATCATGGCGGGGGCGCCGTGCCCGATCGCCGTCATGCGCAGGGTCATCGATGAGATGCACATGCGCGAGGTCACGATCTGCTATGGCATGACCGAGACCAGTCCGGTGAGCTTCCAGTCGGATGTGCATGATCCAATCGACAAGCGGGTCTCGACCGTCGGAAGGGTGCATCCGCACGTGCAGGTGAAAATCATCGATGACGAGGGCAAAGTCGTGCCGAGAGGCGCGCCGGGTGAGCTGTGCACGCGGGGCTACAGCGTCATGCGGGGTTACTGGGAGGACGCCGAGCGCACCGCGGAGGCGGTGGATGAGGCGGGTTGGATGCACACCGGCGACCTGGCGGTTCTTGACGAGGACGGCTATTGCAACATCGTGGGAAGGGTCAAGGACATGATCATCCGCGGCGGCGAGAACATCTATCCCCGGGAAATCGAAGAATTCCTGTACCGGCATCCGAAAGTGCTCGATGTGGCCGTCGTGGGGATTGCCGATCGCAAGTACGGTGAAGAAGTCTGCGCGGTCATCCGCTTGCACGAGGGCGCGAGCGTTGATGCGCAGGAGATCATCGAGTTCTGTCGCGGGCAGATCGCCCACTACAAAGTGCCGCGTTACGTGTATTTCGTAAGGGAGTTTCCCATGACGGTCACCGGAAAGGTGCAAAAGTACCTGATCCGCCAGCAGCTCGAGCAGAAGCTCGGGGTGGAGAGCGCGCGCACCGCGTGATGTGACGGTCAAGAGCCCGAGAGCCAGGCGGGGCCTTCGCCGGAACGGGTCAACTCAGGCGCATCACCGCCACGGTGCAACCGACGGCGAATATGGGAATCGGCACGTAGCACCACAGCTCGCCGGCGCATCCCTCGGTCGCGCCCGCGACGGCGATGAAGGTGCGGATCTCGAATCCCCCCTGGCCGCCCTCGCGCCACACATCCTCGTCCCGATAGGCGAGGAGCGCATCCCGGCGGTTGTGCAGGAACTTCTCGAGAAACTCCCTGTCCCAGGCCTCATTGATGCGCCCGGAGTCCGGCGTCGCCGGCCAATGGGAGATTCCTCCGGTGCCGATGACGGCGATGCGCTCGGGCCGCGCATCACAGGCGCGTCGCAGCACCCGCCCGAACTCATAGGCGCGCTTGAGCGGAATCAGCGGCGGCCCCTGGCAATTGATGTTGACGGGGATGACGGGCAGGTCGTAGTGAGGGGTGAGGAAGTGCAGTGGCACCATGATGCCATGGTCGAATTTCCACTCCTCCGCGTATGCCAGGTCGATGTCGTTCATGACCTCCTGGATCAGCTCGCGCGAGAGTGACTTGTTCCCCGGGATGCGGTGCCGCGCGATGCCGAGCCACTTCTCGTCCTCGATCGGTCCCTCGTAATGCTCGGCCATGCCGACGCAGATGGCCGGCATGTTGTTCATGAAGAAATTGGCGAAGTGCTCCGCCGCAATCACCACCAGGACGTCGGGCCGGGAAGCTTCGATCGCGTCCCGCATGCGTCCCATCGCCGCATAGAAAGTGTCCCGGGCCTGGGGGTCGGCGCGCTCGGCGCGCCCGGTGATACCGGGCGCGTGAGAGCAGACGCCTGCGAAAACCAATGCCATGATCAAACCCCCTTGGAATCAGTTTGAAGGACGCTCAACGTGAATCCGCTCGCGTGTACAGGCCCGTTCTCACCGGGCCATAGCTGCGCTCGCCCTCGCGCATGGCCTCGAGATACGCATTCCACTCGTACCCGCGCAGCGCCGCGTAGTGCATGAGGATCTGGCCGTTGACGCCCATCACATAGAGCAGTCCGATTTCGGGCTTGCGCAGCGCATCGCGCTCTTCCGGCGTCAACTCGTATTCTGCGAGCAGCCCCTCGAAGTCCTCCTCGAACCGACGGCGGATCGCGGGATCTCGATTGAGCTGGTAGAGCAGCTTCTGAGTGTAGTACAGGCTCATGGTGAGTGCTTTCGTCTGCGGGCACGGGGCGGATCGGATTCGAGCTCCCCGGCGAGCTCCCCGAGCGAGGTCTCCAGGTCGTGCAGCAGCTGCAGCAGCTCCACGAGCTTTCCCGTGCCGAAGCGCTTGGCGATGCGCGCGTACATCTGCTCGGAATAGGGCGCATGCTCGGCGATGAGCCGCAGACCCTCGGGCTGAAGGTTCACCACTGAACGGCGCAGATCGGTGTCTACCGTGCGGCGGCCGACGAGCCGGCGCTGCTCGAGGTCGGGCAGGATGCGCGAGAGGCTGGGGGCGAGGAGGAAGGTTGCCTCGGCGAGGTCGGTGACCTCCATCGGACCCTGGTGGGCCAGCGCCCGCAGGATCCGCCACTGCTGCTCGGTCACTCCGCGACTGCGCAGTCCGGGGCGAAAGAGCCGCATGACCGCCTCGCGGGTCCGCAGCAACGCCATGGGGAGCGATTCGGAGAACGGGCGCATGGGGAGC
>JAJZLX010000230.1 GCA_021850555.1 Pseudomonadota bacterium
AACGAGGTTTTTTTTCCGGAGCGTGACGCGGATGCGGCGCCGGATTTCTCCGGGACGCTGCGCATCGCGCCGGCGCGCATGCGCATGCTGCCGCAAGCGCAGCATCTGATCGTCGAGGGCTGCGGCGACGCGGGTCTGTTTCCGGGCCTGACGCTGGAGTTCGTCACGGCCGAAGGCGTGCTCGTGCCGCTGCAGCGCGGGCAGATGGTTCGGGAGAGCAACCCGGGGCAGACGCCGAGCTTCTGGTGTGTCATTCCGCAGCTTGGGCGAGTGTGGCGCAGCCGTGCGGAAGGCGGCTGGTCGAACGCCGCGTTTCCGCTGATGCTCGTCAGCAATTGCGACACGCATGCGCACCAGGGGCTTGCGAGGTTCAAATACAAGGACCGCGAGGTGAGCGGGCTCGAGTTCCAGTTCGTGCAGCAGACCGCACCCTACCTGCTGAAGGAGCACTTCGTCGCCTGGGGAAGCGCCGAGACGCGCTGGATGGAGCCGCGCTCGGCCGATTCCGCGGCGCACCGCGCGCAGGCGCTCGTCGAGCTCGAGCGGCGCCTGCCGCACAAGCCGTTGAGCGATCTTGCGCGGGAGTTCCAGCGCGGACGGCTCAACGAGTTCGGCGCTCCGGTGCGCGAGCAGTGGCGGGTGCAGACCGGACTGGTCCGCGACGGCACGTTGTATTACCAGGAGGCGCGCACGCCGTACGGAAACTATCCCTATCCGCTCGAGATGCGCTTCGGGGTGCGCTCGATCCTGAAGGGCGTCGCGGCGCCGCTCGCGCTGCTGCGCCTGGCGCAGCTTTACGGGCCTTACGTGCTCGCGCTGAAAGTCGGCGATTATGTCGACGGACTCGACGCGAAGTACCGCCGGGTCCGCTTCATCGATGCCGCCAACATGGCAAGCGGCTTCGGCGGGGCGGGCACCTGGAAGACCCATCCGAACGACCCGGAGGACGGCTATCTGGATGGCCGGTACCAGGAGTGGATGGAGGCGCGCTCCCACAAGGACAAGCTGCGGCAGATGGAGCTCGCCGACCAGCCCTATCCCTGGGAGCCGGGCACGGTGATGCGCTATCGCGACCAGGACTACTACCTGCTCGGCGCCGCCCTCGACCGGTTCCTGAAATCCGTGCGCGGACCTCAGGCCGACATCTGGGACATGTTGCGAGCCGAGGTCTTCAAGCCCATCGGCATTCCCCACGCGCCCATCGTGAGGACGCGGGAGCCGGATGGCAGGCGCGGCGTTCCCTGGTTCCACGCCGGCTACTACCCGCTGCTCGACGATCTCGGCAAGATTGCGCTCCTCTTTCAAAACCGTGGTGCCGCCGGCTCACGGCAGATCCTGCACCGCGGGTTGACCGAGGACCTGTTGAACGCCCGCGACGCGCTGGTGCAAAGTGGCGATGCATCGCTCGGGCCGTCCGGCGCCGAGCGGGGCCCGAAAACCGGCAACCTCTACAAGATGGGCTTTCACTTCACGCCTTACGTGGGCGCGGTAAGCGGCCGCCAGTACTTCCTGCCGACCATGCGCGGCTGGGGGGAGAACGAAATCGTGTTGTATCCGAATTCAATGATCACGATCCGCATCGCCAAGGCCGGACAACTGCCGCACGGGGAAAGCGCCAATTCGGGCGCGGCGACGCGCACGATCCGCATGGTCGACCGCATGTCGCCTCTTTGAAGGGGCGGGCCCGCACCGATGCGTTACTCTCTCGCGAGCCTGCTGCGGCAAGCCTGCTCGGGACACCGGGGATGGGAGCCGGCCTGGCGCGATGCCTCGCCGAAGAGCGCCTATGAGGTGCTCATCATCGGCGGTGGCGGACATGGCCTCGCGACCGCCTACTACCTCGCCAAGATGCACGGCCTCACCGACGTGGCGGTGCTCGAGAAGGGCTGCATCGGCCTCGGCAACGCCGGTCGCAACACCACCATCATCCGCTCCAACTATCTGCTGCCCGGAAACAACCCCTTCTACGAGCTCTCGATGCAGCTCTGGGAGAGGCTCGAGCAGGACCTCAACTACAACGTGATGGTCAGTCAGCGGGGGGTGCTGAACCTGTTCCACTCCGACGCCCAGCGCGATGCCTTCGTCCGCCGCGGCAACGCGATGCGTCTGCATGGGGTCGATGCCGAGCTGCTCGATGCGGCAGCGGTCAGGCGCATGCTGCCGATTCTAGACTTCGAGAACGCGCGCTTCCCGATCCAGGGGGGGCTGTTGCAGCGCCGCGGCGGCACGGCCCGGCACGATGCGGTCGTCTGGGGATATGCGCGCGCGGCGAGCGGGCTCGGCGTGGACATCGTGCAGCAGTGCGAGGTGACCGGGCTGCTGCGCGAAGGCGGGCGGATCACGGGCGTGCGCGGCGATATCAGGGCGGCCAAGGTCGCCGTCTCGGTCGCCGGACACTCCTCGAGGGTGGCGGCGATGGCAGGCATCCGCCTGCCGATCGAGAGCCACGTGTTGCAGGCGTTCGTCTCCGAGGCGCTGAAGCCGGTCCTGCCCTGCGTGGTGACCTTCGGCGCGGGGCACTTCTACGTCAGCCAGTCGGACAAGGGCGGCCTGGTCTTCGGCGGCGACATCGACGGCTACAACTCCTACGCGCAGCGCGGAAATCTTCCGACCGTCGAGGACGTGTGCTCGAGCGGCATGGCGTTGATGCCAGCAATCGGGCGATTGCGGCTGCTGCGCTCCTGGGGCGGCATCATGGACATGTCGATGGATGGCTCGCCGATCATCGACCGCACGCCGCTCGAGGGTCTTTATCTGAATGCGGGCTGGTGCTACGGCGGATTCAAGGCGACGCCGGCGGCGGGCCTGTGCCTCGCGCACCTGCTCGCGCGCGAGCAGAGCCACGAGCTCGCGCGCGCCTTTCGCCTCGATCGCTTCGCCACCGGACACCTGCTCGATGAGAAGGGGCAGGGCCCGCAGCCGAACCTGCACTGAGGGACCTTGAGCCGTGCGCATCGAATGTCCTTTCTGCGGTGAGCGCGATCACAGCGAGTTCACCTACCTGGGCGATGCCGCCTGCCCGCGTCCGGCGCCCGGCGCCGACGATGCGCTCGCGCTGTTTGTCGAGGCGGTGTATCTGCGCGAGAACCCCGCCGCGGCGCATCGGGAGCTGTGGTATCACGAGTTCGGCTGCCGCCGCTGGCTGCAGGTGACCCGCGATACCCGCACCCACGAGATTCTCGAGGTGCGCTTCGCCAGGGAAAGCGCCGCCCCATGAGCTCGCACCGTCTGAGCGGCGAAGGCGCCATTCAGCGCGATCAGACGCTGTCGTTCACCTTTGACCGCAGGCGCTACACGGGCCATCCGGGCGACACGCTCGCCTCGGCGCTGCTCGCCTCGGGTGTGCGGCTGCTCGGGCGCTCGTTCAAATACCATCGGCCGCGGGGGCTGCTCGGGGCCGGCTGTGAGGAGCCGAACGCGCTGGTCGAGCTGCGCACCGGCGCGCGCCGTGAGCCCAATACGCGCGCCACGATGGTCGAGCTGTTCGAGGGTCTCACGGCGCGCAGTCAGAATCGCTGGCCGTCGCTCGCCTGCGATGTCGGCGCGGTGAACTCCCTGTTGTCGAAGCTTTTCGTGGCAGGGTTCTACTACAAGACCTTCATGTGGCCGCCCGCCTGGTGGGAGAGGCTCTACGAGCCGGCGATCCGACGGGCCGCCGGGCTCGGCCGGGCGAGCCGCGAGGCCGATCCCGACACCTACGAGAAAGTGCACGCGTTCTGTGATCTGCTGGTGATCGGCGGTGGCCCGGCTGGGCTTGCGGCGGCGCTCACCGCCGCTCGAGCCGGCGCGCGCGTCATGCTCTGCGACGAGGATTTCCTCCTCGGCGGCCGCCTGAATGGGGATCGTCACCGGATCGGCGGGGACAGTGGCGCGCTGTGGGCCCGGCGCGCGGAAGCGGAGTTGCGCTCTTTGCCCGAGGTGAGCCTCCTCACCCGTACGACGGTCTTCGGTGTCTACGACGGCAGCACCTTCGCCGCGCTCGAGCGCGTGTCAGATCACATGCGCGTCCCCCCGCCCCATCTGCCGCGTCAACGCCTGTGGACGATCGTCGCACGGCGCGCGGTGCTGGCTGCCGGCGCGCTCGAGCGACCCGTCATCTTCGGCGGAAACGATCGGCCAGGCGTCATGCTCGCCTCGGCGGCTCGAACCTACGTCAATCGGTTCCGGGTCGCGCCGGGACGGCGCGTCGCGGTCTTTACGGCCTGCGATGACGGTTGGAAGACGGCTTTCGATCTCATCGAGGCGCGAATCGATGTGCCCGTGATCATCGATGCGCGCCGGGAGGCCCCTCCGGCGCTGCGTGCGCAGGCGAGCCGGCACGGGGTCTGCATCATGACCGGCGCCCACGTGTTGGGTACCCGTGGCGGCAGAGGCGTCGAAGCGATCGATGTGCGTGGCGAGGATGGACGCGTGAGCCGGGTCCGCGCCGACACGCTCGCGGTGGCGGGCGGTTGGAGTCCGAACACGGCG
>JAJZLX010000145.1 GCA_021850555.1 Pseudomonadota bacterium
GCTCGGCGAAGTCTGCGCCTGCACGCTCTGTCCGCGGTAGCGACTCATCTGGTACTTCCGTTGGTCTGGTGTATCGCCTATTTGCGCCTTCACGTGGATGTGCTAGTACGTCGCGCAGCAACGATCTTACCTCGGGAAGGCTCATCCCCTCGCAGTTCTTCTGAACATCAGATGATTGAATGACCACTGGCCCGCGACGATCCCTGATAGCGCTTTGAATTCCATTTATGACGCACAAAAGCCGCTCGCATTGTGCCAAGACGTGATCGGGGATTTTCTGCAGCTTCACCAAAGAATCCAACAACCCACGAAGTATCCGGGGCACATCCCGCGGTCTGAGCTGTGGCAGCGTGTACAGAGCGTCGTGGATTGCGATATCCCTCATCGAAGACAATACCATCTGTGGATCTTTGTTCCACCACTCGATGTTGGAGGTGGGCTGGACTGCGTGTAACGTGGCGTAATCCGTGCTCATCTGTCGTAACTCTTCCCAGTCTCGCTGCGTCCTCTTATAGGGTCGCCTCCCGCTAGGGTACTTTGCCGCCAGCTGTAGCAATAACGCACTTGGCAAGCGAGGAGCGAAGGGTGCCGACCCGGGAGGTGCGAAGCGATTTACATCATGGTAGCAGCCGTGTTCTTCACAGTACGTTTTCTGCAAATACTGAAAGAGCCTTGCAGCGAGTTCGCTCCCGCCCATTTTCGATACGCGGTTGGCAATTGAACGCGCGATTAACACATTTCGCTCTGGGCTCAATCCATACGGAACTCGGTCGATCCGCCCGTTTGCCTGAATTCCCTTGAGACGGATAGCGGCGCGAGCCCGTTCGATATCGGCCTGAAATAGATTTCCGTATGACGGCCGATGAATTTCTCCTGCAAACGCTCGCTGCTCCACGGCTGCGCGAAGCGCCGCGTCCCAGTTGCCTTGGACAGTATTTCCTGAGGTTCTAAGCCGCATCGCGTCCATCAATCGGCTCAGGATTTCAAAGTAGGGATCGAGGGGCATTCCGTTGGCGATGTGTTCGTGGATGAGCTGCCTCCGTAATTCCTTGCAGTGATAAAACACTGCCGAGTGTCCGGAGGAGAATGCAGCCTGAATCTCATTCTGGAGTTGCTCGGAGACTGTGCTTCGTCCCAAACCTGTCTCAGATGGTATGCCGAGTTGTCTGAACGCTTGCTCGAGCGGTGTTTCCTGGTCGAGTCTCGGCGTTACGGTATCGACCTTCTCGATAAAGGTCTGCAGATCGAGCAGCATGACGACGCACTGATGGTGAGCTAATCCGTGCTCATGGTAGCGAATCTCCTTGAACCCTTGAAGGCGCTTACGTACGCCTGGACGCACTCCGGTTTCCATCGATTACTCGCTTGTGACATCTGTTGCGAAAACGGTCTTTGACGTGATCTGGTGAATTCAGAAATCCTTTCCACCCACGCCAGCAAGCACCCAGCTGGCACCCGGAGCGGAGGAATTTCGACGTGACCCCCACCAAGGTACTGATCGGCCAGATCCTGATCGTCTTCGGGATCGTGCTGGCGGGCACTTGGTATGCGACGGAGTGGACGGCCGGAGCGCTGGGCTACCAGATCCGGCTGGGTGCGCCCTGGCTCGTGTTTCGCGGTATTCCGGTCTATCAGCCCTGGCGGCTTTTCGAGTGGTGGTACGCCTACGAGCCTTATGCGCCGGGGATCTTTGACACGGGCGGGATAATCGCGGGAGGGAGCGGGCTGCTGGCCGCGGTGGCCTCCATCCTGGGATCGCTCTTTCGGGCTCGGCAGTCGAAGCTGGTCACGACGTTCGGATCGGCGCGGTGGGCGATCCATCGCGACCACCAGCGCGCCGGGCTTACCTTGCCCACCGGCGTCGTCCTCGGGCGGATCGGTCGCCGGTACCTCCGCCATGACGGGCCTGAGCACGTCATGGTTTTTGCGCCGACCCGCTCGGGCAAGGGGGTGGGGCTTGTGGTTCCGACACTCCTCACCTGGCCGGAATCCGCCGTCATCCACGACATCAAAGGCGAGAACTGGCAGCTGAGCGCTGGCTGGCGCTCTCGCTTTTCCCATTGTCTGCTCTTCAATCCCGTGGACGCGCGCTCCGCGGCGTACAACCCGCTCCTCGAGGTGCGCCGCGGGGCGCAGGAGGTGCGCGATGTGCAGAATATCGCCGACATCCTGGTCGATCCCGAAGGCGCGCTTGAGCGGCGCAATCACTGGGAGAAGACGAGCCACTCGCTCCTCGTCGGCACGATTCTCCACGTGCTCTACGCGTGCGAGGACAAGACCCTCAGCGGCGTCGCGAGCTTTCTCTCCGATCCCGCCCAGCCCATCGAGCGGACGCTTCGCGCGATGATGACGACGAATCACCTCGGCGACCGCCCGCATCCGGTCGTTGCGAGTGCCGCCCGGGAGGTGCTGAACAAGGCGGAAAACGAGCGCTCGGGCGTGCTCTCGACGGCGATGAGCTTTCTCGGCCTCTACCGCGATCCGACGGTGGCCCAAGTGACGAGCCGCTGCGACTGGCGTATCGCGGACCTGGTCGATGCCGAGCATCCCGTTTCGCTCTACCTCGTCGTTCCGCCGGCGGACATCGTCCGCACCAAACCGCTCATCCGATTACTGCTCAATCAGATCGGCCGGCGGCTGACCGAGACCTTGGAGCTGCGAGGCGGCCAGCCGAAACGCCGCCGCGTGCTTTTCATGCTGGACGAATTCCCCGCCCTCGGGCGGCTCGATTTCTTCGAGTCGGCGCTCTCTTTCATGGCGGGCTACGGCCTTCGCGCCTTTCTCATCGCCCAGTCGCTGAACCAGATCGAGAAGGCCTACGGCCCCAACAACTCGATCCTCGACAACTGCCATGTGCGCGTGGCCTTTGCGACAAACGATGAGCGCACGGCCAAGCGCATCTCCGATGCACTCGGGACGACGACTGAGCTGCGCGCGCAGCGTAACTATGCCGGGCACCGTCTCTCGCCCTGGCTCGGGCACCTGATGGTCTCGCGTCAGGAGACGGCCCGGGCGCTTCTCACCCCGGGCGAGGTCATGCAGCTGCCGCCCGATGAGGAGATCGTGATGATCTCGGGTCACCCGCCGGTGCGTGCGAAGAAGCTGCGCTACTTCGAGGACCGTAACTTCACCGAACGTCTTTTGCCGCCGCCTTCGCCCTCGGCTGTCGGCGCCTGTGATCGTCCGCTTGCCCCTCCCCACGACTGGCTGGCAGCCATCCCACCCTCCCACTGCCACCCGGTACCCCAGGCGGCGAGTGCAGGCGTCGAGGATGAGGGCGGCGGCCTTTCTCGCGAGGAAGGTGTCATCGATGCGGATCTCGGTGGCTCGCGGTCCAAGGAGTTCGGAGACTTCGTCGATCTCGACCGCGACTTTGAGACCGGGGAGCTCTTTGAGTCCGAGCCCGCCCTCGAGCGGGCCGCGCGCCTGGCGCCGCTTGATCCCGATGACGGGTTGCCGCTGTGAGCCGCGCGCGGTTGAATCTCTATCTGCAGCCCGCGCATGCGAAGCGTCTGGGCGAGCTCGCCAGCATGCGGGGACTGTCAAAGTCCGCCATCGTCGCCGCGGCGCTCGCCGCGTTTCTCTCACCGGACGGCGCTGACCAGCGCGACGCGGTGATCGCGCGTCGTCTGGATCGGCTCACTCACCAGTTCGATCTCCTCGAGCGCGATCAGACGATCCTGATTGAGGCGGTGGCGCTCTTCATCCGCCACTACCTCACGGTCTCGACGCCGGTTCCTCCGGCACACCAGGAAGCCGTGCGTGCGCAGGGACGGGCGCGCTTCGAGCAGTTCGTCGAGCAGTTGGGACGCCATCTGCATCGCGGTCACAGCCTGGCCCGGCGAGTGACGGAGGAGCTCGGCGCCGAGGGGCGCGAGTACACGAAGGCCGCCGATGATGCCGAGCAGGCGATCGGGGAGGGCGCGTGATGGCGGAGTGCGACCGGCCGCCCGCGTACGCTGAGCAGCGCTCGGCGCTCGCCATCATGACGAGCCGGCAGACCCGCATGCTGCGCACGGCGATGGGGGAGGCGATCGCCTCGGCGCTCGAGGACCCGGAGGTCGTCGAGATACTCCTCAACCCCGACGGGGCGCTCTGGTTCGACCGGCTCGATACCGGCCGGCGCCGCTCCGGTATCTGTCTTTCGCGGGAGGACGGGGATCGCATCATCCGGCTCGTTGCCGCGCACCTGCGTCTTGAAGTCCATCCCGGTGCGCCGATCATCTCCGCCGTGCTCCCCGAGACCGGCGAACGCTTCGAGGGGGTGCTCCCGCCCATTGTGCGCGGACCCACGTTCTCGATCCGCAAGCGCACGGCGGGGGTCATTCCGCTGTCGAAGTACGTCGCGGATGAGATTTTGACGGAGATCCAGGCGCAGGTTCTCGAGGAGGCGGTCCGAGCGCGCAAGAACATTTTGATTGCCGGTGGAACGTCCACCGGCAAGACGACGCTTGCGAACGCGCTGTTG
>JAJZLX010000445.1 GCA_021850555.1 Pseudomonadota bacterium
CTTGGCCGGAGTCGTTGGGCCAGACACCCTGGGAGACCGCAGGCGCGCTGGGCTATGGGCTGCGGTTCGAGGAGAGCACCGGTCATCACCATTGGGCGCAAGAGATGCTCGAGTCGTATCGCACGGGCCGCCGCGCCCTGGAAGGGGAACGCGCGGTCCCCGAAAGCCAGGCACGGTCCATGGCGCTCTACATCTATCCGAGCGAGGCCGGAGAGATGGGTGGGCAGATCCTCGAGCAGGGCAAGGCAGTGTGGGGCGTCGCAGGCTGCCTGAACCGTAATGAGGTGATCGAGGCGGCCACTGAGGCGGGCTATCAGGACTTGCGGATCACCGACGTACCGCATGTGGAGGACGTGCTTGAAATTGAGCGCTTGCACGAGGAAATCGAGGACGAGCAGGACCTCGGGAGATAGTGGCTCGGCGGCGCGACGCTCAGGTAAAGAGGCGGCGCGCCAGGTATATAATTTGCCGGAACGATTCGGCGAGCGCCCACCCGTGGATATCGACCCGAAAACAGAGGAAGTAGTGCGACATTTGTTGTCGTTGATCGCCCCTCGCTACGACGTAGCGGGCGCGATCCTCTATAGGAGTCGTGCGCGCGGCACGCATCGGGCCGATAGCGATGCCGATGTGGCAGTGCTGCTCAAGGATGGTATAGAGATCTCGCCGCTTCCCGTGTAGATGGATGAATGGCAACATCCCGACACGGCACAGAATCCCGCTTTGATGCAAAATATCGCGCAGGAAGGCGTGCGCCTGTGAGCGTGACGGATCTGAGTAGAAAGGCCGAAAACTCGGCCGTTGAGCAGCCGAGGCGCTCAACGGTTCACCGCTTAGTTGGCAATTCGAGTTGGCAATGAGCAACGGCATAATGTTCCTACCAGAGTGGTATCTGCCAAACGGCATTAAGAATGCCAATGAAGGTGCGTTAGAAGCCGCGTCGTCATCATGCGAACGATGTAGTATCTGGTGCGCAGCAGTAGTCGTAGTTTTTGTGGTAGTGGAATTCGTTATCGCGATTTTTCATCCTCCGTATAATTCGACTTTAGAGCGGTGGGGTTCGGCAACGGCCGATTTCTTTATCGCAGCGGGCATCGTCGGCGAAGTTATGTTGGGAATATTGGATAGCCGTATTCAAACAGAACTGCGAACCCGGTCAAACGCCAAGGTTCAGGCGGCTGCCGTTGCGGCTGGTGAAGCGAACGAGCGCGCGGCAAAAGCAGATTTGGCGCGAACTGAACTCGAAGCGCGACTTGCGGCTCGTTCGTTAACAAAAGAACAATTCGAAATTCTTAAAAAACTCCAAGGAAAGATCTCGGAAGTCATCATCGCATCCGAAAGGGACGCTGAACCAGCGTGGTTCGCTACAGTTCTTGCGACCGCGTTAACCAAAATAGGGATAAAGGTTGAATTGCTGACGCGTGGTCCGGGTGTTTCCGGGACGGCGAATTTCATTTGTGACAGACGGGCGTTTGTGAATCCAGACGGTGAACCGACAAAGGGCGAGCCGCTCAGGAGCATTCTCATTGAGGCCGGTATTCCAATCCCGGGATTGGCGGCCCGATACCCTGGGGACCTCTGCTCAAACCCAGCGGACCAGGGGGACGTGCCGATGGTCGTCATAAGCGGGAGGTTCGCAGTCGAGCCCAACGAGCCATATTTGGGTCCGAACGAGGTCGCCCCGCCTACCACAATGGTCGAACGAATGCGCAATCCATAGGAAGGCTCTGCGCAGTTTCTCGGCAACAGCCCCGATCTGCAAAATCCGCTTGGACTCAACGGTTCACCGCTGAAATGACCGGGACACCCATCAACCGCGCCCATGCGGCGGTAGAGGATGCCTGGATGGCCGGTGCCGCATTTCCTGGCGGTGCCCACCACACGTTGCTCACGGCGAGAATGAGTGTCGGGGCGGGACGGCCTGGCCCGGTGGCCATCGCCTCAAGCCACGTCCATGAAAAGAGCTGCTCGGCGCAGATAGAGGCCCACACCCGCTGTCCGTCGAGCTCGAACGTGCGTTGCCACCACGCCGGCCGCAGGCCGTGGATATGGGCACTCTCTGACCAGGGCAGCCAATCCCCACCGATCAGGATGGCCGCGGCGCGGGCCTGCGGCCGGCGGATCGGGTGCCCCGGCCGCGCGGCGACGAGTGCATCATAGCCGTTCGCGGAGGCGCCGATGAGCCAGGTCGAATGGTGCGAGACACCGGCGAACTGCATGCCATCGGCGATGTACTGCTGGGTGCCGGGCCACCAGTCATCGAGCAACCCCTCGCTGAATACCAGCACCGGCTCGCTCCCGCGATTGCCGTGCGTGCCGGCCGCGAGGATTGACTGCCAGTTCGCGATCTCGCGGCCGACGTTCCAACGTGCCGGCTGGATGTGCGTGTCGACGCCGAGCCAGTCTGGCGGCGGGGGCAGCGGACAATACCCGATGTTGAGCGGGATGGCGGCGAGCGCCAGGAACAGGAGTCCGACGCTGCTTTGCAGGTGCCGCCGAGGCAGGTCGGCGAGCAGCACGATGGCCACAATCGTGAGGCCAACGCCGATCCATCCCGTGTTAGGGAAGAATACCCCGGCCGCATTCAGCGGGGATTCCCACCCGATGAGCCCGATCGGCGGCATCGCGGTGAGCGCGAGCGCGAGCAGCGCGCGCGGCCAGGTGGAGGCGAAGGCCCATGGGGTCGCGAGCAGCAGGCTCGCTCCGATCCAAGCACCGACGGCGAGCGGCATGATGTGCGGCTCGGGAGTGCCCCCCGCAGGGGTCCAATACCCTTGGATGGCACCGAGCACGGGCCACGAACACTGCCCGTAATAGAGAAGTGCCGCCATGAGCCGGCTGCGCCACCTCGGGGCGAGGGCGCAGGCGAGGGGCAGGAGGATCGACAGCGCGGGGCCGGCGAGGCTGGGCCCGGCGTGCAGCCAGGCGAATCCCGCGAGGCTGGCGACGGCCATGCTGATGAACCCTTCAGCGACAATGCCGCGATTGAGTGGATGGCGGTTCAAGAGTCCTCCCCGCGCCTCGTCTGCGAGTGGTTGCTATAGGTTGGCCAGGTGGGGTAGTAGGCATCGGCTTGGTCTCCCCAAACCGCCCACCTTGGCCGTGGGCCACGGGCGAAGAGTTCGAGGAACGGACCGGGACTGCACGCCTCGATCATTGGGTACAGCTCGTCGGGTTTGCGCGAGTGCTCGCGCTTGCGCGTGGCGAGAAAATTCACCTACCGGCGTCCGGCGGCGAGCGTGCGGGCGTTCTTCCCGCGCACGCCGAATAGGACCAGTTCGGTCACGTTGCGGAAGTAGAAGCCGACCCCACGCCCGTCCGGGCCTCCGTCCTTGCGGACCTTGTGCCAGACGAGGTTGCTTTTGTACTGGAAACCCCACTCGGCCATGACGCGCAGGCCCTCCGGTAGCAGCGCATTCGGGACCCAGAGGTAGAGGTGCGCCGGCTCGGTCACGAGCCGCGCGACCGGGAGCCCGGCAATCTCATTCAGCGTCATCGTGCGGTAGCGCGCGAGTCGCTTGTGCTCGGGGGCGACCTTGCCTGTCTTGTTCTGGAACTGCCACGGGGGATCGGCGAGGACGGTGTGGAAGTGGCGACGGCGGAAGGTCTTGAGGAGGTCTGGACAGTCGCCGGGGGAGCAGTCCCGCATCATCCGTGCAGCGCCTGGTGTGGAGGCTATGCCCACAGCAGGTCCATCTGTCCGCCACGGAAAGCCGTGCCGCAGCGCTCGCGCGCGGCGCGATCTTCGCGCTCGATCCGCTGGCGGGCGATCTCGAGGTAGGTGCCTTGAGATTCGATCCCGATGAAGCGGAATCCTTCGCGCACCGCGGCGACACCGGTGGATCCCGATCCGGCAAAGGGGTCGAGCACCGTGCCGCCCGGCGGGGTGACCAGACGACAGAGATAGGCCATCAGCGCGGTGGGCTTAACGGTCGGGTGAGAATTCCCGTCGCCGCGATCCGCGCGGTTCGCCTTCGCGCAGTAGAAGAACCGCGCAGCAGTGCTGCACACCTTATCCCCGGAATCGGCTCGAGGCTCCGGCTGCCGAGTGACGTGCCTCAGCGGGCCGTACACCGAGTTGCGCTGCGGCTCCCCGTCGTTTCTTGCTGGCGCGAGCTGGCCGGGTGCCTCCGGGAAGTGTCCGAGGACCTCATCGCTGCCGTCGTGGATGACGTTCGCAGGCCAGCGACCCTGGCGCTGCGGCGAGACCCGTGCTCCGCCCTTGAGTCCGCCGCCGAACCCGCGCTTCGCTCCGCTCTCGAAGTGCGCGATCCGCACCACGGAGCCTTCCGGCGCCGGCACGCGGCAGGCATCGATATTGAGTGCGCCTGTTCCGTAGCGCGTGACATTCGCCTCGAGCGTCCGCTCCGCGAGAGGCTTCCTCGCGAGCACGATCGGCTCGTGCGCGGGCTTCAGCGCCGAGCCCCATCCCTGGCGCTCGCCGG
>JAJZLX010000231.1 GCA_021850555.1 Pseudomonadota bacterium
TGCGCTGGTAAACTTTCACACCCGCGCAGGCGCTCCAGGGCTGCGCGCGAGGGTCGTGTCCGGCAGCGCGCGGACAGCGCTGCAGGGGGCCGCGGCAATACCGGCCCGCGTCACGTGTTCCGCGTGGGCCGTTAGCTCAGTTGGTAGAGCATCGGACTTTTAATCCGCTGGTCACTGGTTCGAATCCAGTACGGCCCACCACCTAATCAAATGCTTACGACGCATCGCGACCGCTGGCCCGAGCCGCCCGTGACGGAATCGTGCCGCGAGACTGCGCCGCTGGCGGCCCGCCGCGCGCGACGGCCGCGCCCAGCGGCGCGGCCACTGTCTCGGCGTACGTCGCGTAATCGCCCGGTGCCAGGTGCGCATAGCGCCGGACCATGGTCTCGGTCTTCCACGCGCCGAGGTCCTGCAGAACGTAAAGGGGCGTTCCACTCTGCGCGTGCCAGCTCGCCCATGAATGGCGGAGGTCGTGCCAGCGGAAGTTCTCGATCCCTGCACGCGCCAGAGCGCGCCTCCAGGAGCGGGTGTTCGCCTGGTTGATCGGTCGCCCCCGGTACGTGAATACCCGCTCCGGATGCGCGCCCATTTGCCCCCGGAGAACGTCCAGCGCCACGGAATTGAGCGGCACATGGATCGCGCGACCAGCCTTCGCCTGGTCAGGGTGAATCCAGGCGATCCCGCGCGTCATGTCCACTTGCGACCACTCCAGCTTGAGCACGTTGGACTGACGCAAGCCCGTGGCCAGAGCGAAGACCACCAGGTTACGCTGGTGCGGCGGTAGCTCCTGCAACAGCCGTTCCGCCTGCTCATGGGTGAGCCACCGCACGCGACGCGCCGCTTCCTTGTAGAGGCTGATCTTCGGCGCCTCGCTGATCCATGCCCACTCATCGCGCGCTCGCCGAAGAATGGCGCGGATCAAGGCCAGATAGCGGTTCGCCGTCGCCGGCGAGGCTTCCCGTGCCTTGATCGCTGCGATCCCGGCAACCAGCTCGCGCGTCAGCGTATCCAGGGGACGCAGGGTCAGATGCGGCTGCAGCCACCCCAGTTTGGCGGCGTCCTCGCGATGCGTCGCCTTGTGCGAGGTCTCTTCCAGCCACTTCAGCGCTGCCTCATCCCACGTGCGGCGCGGCTTCTCCCCGAGCTTCGCCACGCGCCATGCATCGGCCTTCAAGCGGTCGTGAAATTCCTGCGCTTGGGTCCGGTCATCTGTCTGAGCCGAGCACCTAATGCGCTCGCCGCTCGGTGCGGTGAAGTCCACCCACCAGACGCTGCCCCGTTTGCGTAGTGCCATGGCGTATCGCTCCGTTCCTGTAGACCCGACTCCAGGCAGGACGGTGCCGGTCGCGCATACAGCGACCGCAGGCACGCTGTCAGGTCATCCTCGATAAACACCCAGCGCCGGCCCACCCGCGCACCAGGAATCGCCCCACGCTTCGCGCGGCGACGCACTTCCTCCGGATGCAACTTGAGGAAGTCCGCAGCCTCCGAGAGCGTAAGCGTCCTCACGGCACGCCATCGCTTAGCGGGCCGGAAGACCCGGAGGCAAAGCCCGGACCCGAGCGCCGACCTCGATAAGCCCTGGCAGTGGCAGCCACGCGCGCATCATCCACGCCACGCGCCGTCCGGATATTGACGGTGCAAAGCTTGGCTGCCTTGGCGCGTGCCTTTTGCTCGACCGATTGCGCGAACGTGCGCCCTTCGTTCATGCACAGCACATCCGCCCAATGCAGAAAGGTTCCAAGACCCTCCGCAAATGTCAGTATGCCGTACCTCGCCATAAGCGTTGAAAGCAAGCCAAGAATCACCTGCACGGTGGCTCGTATGCCCATCTCCCCCGCGGTCCTGCACCGTTTGGCCGGAACGACGAAGCCGACCCATGGTGCGCTCGCCAAGTCCACCCACAGCGGCGCAACAGGCCAACGCGAACGGTTCTGGTCGCCGTTCGGCTCACGCAACGAAAGCCACTGCATGCAATAGGCCCAGAGTTCACCCAGGCGAGCCTTCGCGTCTGCCCAGGACCGAATGCCCAATTCCTTGAGCACGGGGCGCCGCAACTGGAACTCCAGCCGCCACACAGAGTCTGTCGCCGCGATACCCGCCGATTCCCAGACGCCATACATATGGAACTTGTGGCTGATGTTCTCGACTTCGTAGCGCTTGTCGTACAGCCGCGCCGACAGGTCCGCGCCTGCACCGAAGGACCATCCCGTGAAGTGACCTTTGGTCCGGTGCGAATCAATCTTGGCGGCACGAGTAACCCAACGTTGGTCCGGCCAGTGATCGAAGGGCAGGGAGGGGACGAAATCAACGCAGAGATCCAGGCGGCTGATCGTCTCATCGCCTGAGACGGCTCCGAGCGTGTTCACCGCGCTTCGCAACTGCTGAAGCGCTGCATCCACGCCGACAGCGGTCAAAAAGGAGCTGCCAAGCTGCACATAGGCCAGCGGCGTGCGCGGACCCCGCGAGACGTCGATCTGAAGGTGCGGGCTGCGAAGCACAAACTCGGCACCTCGACGACCCTTATCCGACACCGCGAACAGCAGCGATCCGGATGCGTACTGCGCAAGCTCCTGTGCCTCAGGCTCCGGCGACTGAGCCAGGCGTTTGAGGTCGGCCAGCTCCTCCGCAACAGATTCGAACAGGGTGCCCGCGTAGCTCACGTAGAGGGAATCGACCGCTCCTGGAGCGACCTTGACGGCCCGCAGTTCGTCCGCTCTGTATTTTGGGGGTGCTGTGTTACCAGGCGGCGCACCCCCGACTCCCGCGACAGCGCTCGCATCGCCAAGTGCCTCGGGCCCCATGGGAGGCTCGGGCGGTGAGAGCAGGTTGTCGTAGGGGTGCGCCATACACCCCACATTACGGCAGTGTCATGGGGTGCGTCAACTACCCCTCTGTTCAAGTATTGAAGCGAAGCGATCCTAGGAACACAATCGCTCGTAAATCGCCAAACCAGCGTGCCCTTGGCAAAAGTCAAGCTGTTCGCGGTCATGATTGTCGCAATCGCTTCGGCGCCAGAAGCTGGCCATGTTGACCGGTCATTTCAGGGGCCATTGTCAACCCCACGCCTGCGACCTCCGAGCCAACAATGACCGCCGATCAAGAGCCATATCAGCCAGAATGGATAGATAAGCTCGGCGTTGTCGTCCGACTACTCAGGGTCGCGATTCGACTACATTTTGAAGAGTGCGACCCCATTGCCGTTCACAGCATCACAACGGCCGCGCACCAGATCATCACGGACCTTCTCCGCCACAGACAGATTGAGCCAACGAGGATGATCGCAACTCACGGGATCAAAATCGCTGCGAATTTCTTCAAGCACGCCGACAGAGACCCGACCGAGCGTATCAACATCGAACCGCTCGCGAGGTTCACAGAGGAGTTCCTGTTTGATGCGGTCACATCGCTCGCGCGCCTGACGGCCAACATACCTGGCGAAGCCCAGCTCTACTGGTCGTGGTTTCAAGCCAACCACGAGGAACTGTTCCGCGAAACCTCTCCCGCAATCGATCAGATCACACAGACCGGTAAGTTGATAAAGGACATGCCGTTCGCGCAGATTCGTGAGCTCATTAACGTCCACCGACTTCGGAACACACCGGAATAACCCTCCGTGCGTCTAGAAAAAGCCCGCAAGGAGTTAGGCATGGGGATGGACAGGGCTGACGTCATCGCACGCACGATAGAAGAGCAGGTCGCCGCATCGCCGAAGGTTGCACAGGAATACCTGGAGCAAATGCACAAGCTGATCCATGCGGACGAATCGCCCCAACCGCAGAAACACTGAGCACGTCAGCCAAGGACACTCGACTTAATACCAGCGATCTCGCCCTTAGCGGCCTTCCAAAAGCTCGACACCTTTTGGGCAAGCTTCCACGCCAGAGAACGATGGGCCAATGGTCCAACTTCAGGCAACGCCTTCTTAAAATCCACGCCAAGGATGTCGCCGTACTTTCGCACCACCTTGCGGTCATGGATGAGAAGCAGAGGCTTCCAGCCAACCGACAGACCGAGGACATAGGCTCCGACCGACCTTTCGAACTCGGTCGCGTCGCCCTTATAAGCCTCCAATCTGCGCGTGACATAGCCGAGAAAATCTGTTTCGAGGTTCGGGACTTTGGCCATGACGAAATCATCTAGGTGACAGTAGGGGTAGCTTACCGCCCCCATGACCACGCGGCGTAGCTACCGCGGGTGCTAAGCAACTCTGTGAGCTCGCTTGTGACGAGAACGTGCCACAGCCAAGCGGGAACCGACTGGATCAGGTCGATGTGCAGGGGGGAAGTCCGGCTACAAGTGCGGGCGAGACAAGGCGCCACGAAGCGCTGCTAGGACTTTTAATCCGCTGGTCACTGGTTCGAATCCAGTACGGCCCACCATCCTAGTTTCCCTCGGTATCCACTGAGTCCACGGAAAGCCGCATTCCAGCT
>JAJZLX010000149.1 GCA_021850555.1 Pseudomonadota bacterium
AGCCACGCCCTCGTGTACCGGCTGCGCTCGGACACCTGGGACGGCATCGCCGACATCGACAATCCGCCGGTCGCCAAGCTCTACCTGCACGAGTTCGATCACCTCTGGGAAGCCTGCGCTCCGGAGCCCGGCCTGCGCATCGCGCGCAGATAAGGCGCGTCCGGCTCTATAATCGCCGGCATGCCCACCCCGGAGATCACCGTCGCCGCCGTGACCGAGCGCGAGGGGCGCTTCCTGCTCGTCGAGGAGCGCATTGATGGGCGCCTGGTGCTCAACCAGCCCGCCGGCCACCTCGAGCGCGGGGAGACCCTGCTGCAGGCCATCATCCGCGAAGTGCGGGAGGAGACCGCGTGGCGCTTCAGCGCGAGCGGACTGGTTGGCGTGTACCTCTGGCGCCACCCGCGCACGGGCCGCCTTTTCAAGCGCTTCGCCTTCGCCGGCTCGGTGAGCGACCACCGTCCCGCACAGCCGCTCGATGAGGGCATCGTCGCCACCCACTGGCTCACGCCCGAGCAGATTCGCGCGCGCGAGGTGACGCTGCGCAGCCCCCTGGTGCTGCGCTGCATCGACGACTTCCTCTCCGGCGCGCGCTCGACGCTCGCGCACGTGGCGCAGCTCGACCTCGACTCGGCGGGCGCGGTGGCGGCGGCCGAGGTATGAAGCGCGTCATCGTCGGCCTCTCCGGAGGGGTCGACTCGGCAGTGGCGGCACTCATGCTGAAGGAGCGCGGCTGGGAAGTGCACGGCCTGTTCATGAGCAACTGGGAGGAGGACGATGACGGCTACTGCACCGCGGCGCAGGATTTCCAGGACGCGCGCGCCGTGGCCGCCGAGCTCGGCATTCCCCTTCACCGGGCGAGCTTCGCGGCCGAGTACCGCGAGCGGGTCTTCCGGCAGTTCCTCTCGGAGTACGGCGCCGGCCGCACTCCCAACCCGGACGTGCTCTGCAACCGTGAAATCAAGTTCGGCGTCGCGCTGCGTTACGCCGAGCGCCTCGGCGCCGAGGCGCTCGCCACGGGCCACTATGCGCGCCTCGTGCAGGGCCGTGAAGGCATCGAGCTGCACAAGGCGCGAGATCGGGCCAAGGACCAGAGTTACTTCCTGCACGCCGTGCAGGCATCCGAGCTCGCGCGCACCTTGATGCCGATCGGGGATCTCGAGAAAGCCGAAGTGCGCGATCGGGCCCGGCAAGCGGGCCTGCCGGTGTTCGACAAGCCCGACAGCACCGGCATCTGCTTCGTCGGCGAGCGCCCCTTTCGTGAATTCCTCGGCCGCTACCTTGCCGATCGTCCCGGGCCCATCGAGTCGGCAGACGGCGAGCCGCTCGGCGAGCACACGGGACTCGCCTTCTACACCCTGGGCCAGCGAGCCGGGCTCAACATCGGCGGGCGCCCCGGCCGGGCGCAGCTGCCCTGGTACGTGGCCGCAAAGGACAGCGCGCGCAACGCTCTCATCGTCGTACAGGGGCAGGAGCATCCGCTGCTTCTGAGCTCCTCGCTCACGACCGGTCCGCTGCACTGGCTGGCGAGCCCGCGGCCCACGCCTTTCCCCTGCACCGTCAAGGTCCGCTACCGCCAGACCGATCAGGCCGCCTCGCTCGAGCCGCTGCCCGGTGGAGCGGCCCGGATTCTGTTCGAGCGGCCGCAGCGGGCGGTCACCCCCGGTCAATACGCCGTCGTGTACGAGGGCGAGCGCTGCCTGGCAGGCGCGGTGATCGAGAACGTCATGGGGCAGGAGCGGGCCTGAGCCGAAAGGGGTATCGATTTGTATTAGGAATTCAAGCCGGTGCAGCACCTCGTACGCGCATGACACGGAGCGAGCGGCCCGCGGACAGACTATAATCCGCGCCGCCTTTTCATGGCCCCCTCCCGGAGAGCTCCACTCATGACGAACAGCTTCAAGGCGCGCACCACCCTCTCGGCAGGCAACCGTTCATACGAGATCTTCAGCCTCGCAGCCCTGCCCCGGGAGAAGGTCGAGCGATTGCCGTATTCCCTGAAAATCCTGCTCGAGAACCTGCTGCGCTTCGAAGACGGCGTCAACGTCACGCGCGCGGACATCGAGGCGCTGCTCGACTGGGACCCCAAGGCCACCCCGGCCCACGAGATCGCCTTCACACCCTCGCGAGTGATCCTGCAAGACTTCACCGGCGTGCCCTGCGTGGTGGACCTCGCCGCCATGCGCGAGGCCATCGTGCGCCTGGGCGGCGACGCCGAGCGCGTCAACCCGCTCGCCCCGGTGGAGCTCGTCATCGACCATTCGGTGCAGGTGGACGAGTACGGCACCCCCGGGGCGCTCGCGGCCAACACCCGCATCGAGTTCTCCCGCAACGCCGAGCGCTACGCGTTCCTGCGCTGGGGACAATCGGCGTTCCGCAATTTCGCCGCGGTGCCGCCGAGCACCGGCATCGTGCATCAGGTCAACCTGGAGTATCTCGGCCGGGTCGTGTTCGATGCCGAGCGCGATGGCGCGCACAGCGCCTACCCCGACACGCTGGTCGGCACGGACTCGCACACCACGATGATCAACGGCCTCGGCGTGCTCGGCTGGGGCGTGGGCGGCATCGAGGCGGAGGCCGCGATGTTGGGTCAGCCGGTAACCATGCTCATCCCGCAGGTGATCGGGGTGCGCTTGAGCGGCAGGCTCCGGCCCGGCGCCACCGCCACCGACCTGGTGCTCACCCTCACCGAGATGCTGCGCAAGCGGGGCGTCGTCGACAAGTTCGTCGAGTACTTCGGTGACGGACTCGCCAACCTGCCGCTCGCCGACCGCGCCACCATCGCCAACATGGCGCCCGAGTACGGCAGCACCTGCGGCATCTTCCCCATCGACGAGGAGACGATCCGCTACCTCGAGCTCTCCGGCCGGCCGCGCGAGCGCATCGAGCTCGTCGCCGCCTACGCCAGGCACCAGAGCCTGTGGCGGCAGCCGGGTAAGAGCCCGGCGCAGTACACCGAGGTGCTCGAGTTCGAGCTCGGCGCCGTCGAGCCGAGCCTCGCCGGCCCCCGCCGGCCCCAGGACCGCGTGCCGCTGCGCTCGGCCAAGAGCGTCTATGAGACCAATGCCGGCAAGTCCGCGCAGGAGCGCGCCGCCCGCAATCCGGCCGCCAAGGGCACCGCGCAGGTGACGCTCGATGAGAGGAGCTTCGAGCTCAAGGACGGCGCGGTGCTGATCGCCGCCATCACCAGCTGCACCAACACCTCCAATCCCTCGGTCATGCTGGGCGCGGGCCTGCTCGCCCGCAAGGCGCGCCAGCGCGGACTCGCCGCGCAACCCTGGGTCAAGACCAGCCTCGCCCCCGGCTCGCGCGTGGTGACCGACTACTTCCGCAAGGCCAACGTGCTGGCCGACCTCGCCGCGGTGGGGTTCGAGCTCGTCGGCTACGGCTGCACCACCTGCATCGGCAACTCCGGCCCCCTGAAGCCGCAGATCTCCGCGGGCGTCAAGGCGGGCGACATCACCGCCTGCTCGGTGCTCTCGGGCAACCGCAACTTCGAGGGCCGTGTGCACCCGGAGGTGCGCATGAACTTCCTCGCCTCCCCGCCTCTGGTGGTGGCCTACGCGCTTGCCGGCACGCTCGATATCGACTTGACGAGCGAGCCGCTCGGCACGGGCTCGGACGGCAAGCCCGTCTACCTGAAGGACATCTGGCCGAGCGATGAGGAGGTGCAGGAAGCCCTCGCCCGCTCGATCGACTCGAAGATGTTCCAGGACAGCTATGCCAGCGTCTTTCAGGGCGATGAGAACTGGCGGGCCATCAAGATACCGGCCGGCAAGCTCTACAGCTGGGATGAGAAATCCACCTACGTGCGCAATCCGCCGTTCTTCGAGGGCATGACCCGGACCCCGCCTGCGGTCGAGGACATCCGCGGCGCGCGCGCGCTCGCCCTGCTCGGGGACTCGGTCACCACCGACCACATCTCCCCTGCGGGCAACATCGCCGGGACGAGCCCCGCGGCGCGCTACCTGCTCGAGCACGGCGTGCAGCCTCAGGATTTCAACTCCTACGGCTCGCGCCGCGGCAACCACGAGGTGATGATGCGCGGCACCTTCGCCAACATCCGGCTGCGCAACCAGCTGGTCCCGGGCGTCGAGGGCGGCATGACGGTGCACCTGCCGAGCGGGGATGAGACCTCGATCTACGATGCGGCCATGCGCTACAAGAGCGAGGGCACCCCGCTCCTCATCCTCGCCGGCAAGGAGTACGGCACGGGATCCTCACGCGACTGGGCGGCCAAGGGCACGATGCTGCTCGGCGTGCGCGCGGTGATCGCCGAGAGCTTCGAGCGCATCCATCGCTCGAACCTCATCGGCATGGGCGTCGCGCCGCTGCAGTTCCTGCCGGGCGAGAGCGCCGCCTCGCTCGGGCTCACCGGCCGCGAGGTGTTCGAGATCTCGGGGCTCGCGAGCAGCGAGGCGAAGGAAGTCACGGT
>JAJZLX010000198.1 GCA_021850555.1 Pseudomonadota bacterium
GCGCGTTCGCCGCGAAAGCTGTGTGTTCGAATGACACCCAAGCGCTCCCCGTGACGCGGATGAAAGCGATAGTGAACCGTGATGTCGAATTGGTGGGTATGGGCAGTATGTCGCCGGTTCGCCGGGCACCGGCAAGACATACCGTGCCAAGAAGCTCGCGGAGCGCGTCATTCGATCCGCAGCCTTGAGTCAGATGGGGCCGGCTCGGTACTTCCAGTCTCAGGCCGTCATTGATGCGGCTATCCAGGACAACGTTCACCGATTGCAGCTGCACCCGGCGTACAGCTACGAGGACTTCATCCGGGCGCTTCACATTTCCAACGGCGGGGGCACCGAGTATCGGGCGGGCTACCTGCCCCGGCTCATCGAGGACATCGGGAAGAAGCCTTGCGCGGAGCGGTTGCCACACGTCCTGATCCTCGACGAGATGAACCGGACCGACTTGAGCCGGATGCTTGGCGAATGCTTCTCGTTGCTCGAAGACCGCAACGAGAGCATTGAACTTCCAGCCCGCGACGGTGATGGGGCTGCGATGAAGCTGCGCATCCCGGACGATCTCTTCGTGATCGGCACCATGAATCTGATCGACCAGTCCATCGAGCAGATTGACTTCGCGCTGCGCCGCCGCTTCCTATGGCTGCTATGCCCGTTTGACACCGTGGCCCTGCTCGGTGCCGCCGAAGCCAAGTGGAGGGACCTGAGGTCGGGCTTGGACTGGGATCGCATCGAACCTGACTTCCGCAAGTTGGCCGCTGCAGCATCGGCGTTGAACAGGGAGATTCACGACAGCCCACTGCTTGGCGCCCAGTACGAGATCGGGCACACCTATTTGCTCGATGTGGTCGTGTTCTTGCGCAACTTCCTCGGCCCGCGGCCGACGCGCAAGCGGAACTACCTCTGGAACAAGAAGGACGAAGCCCTTGAGCCTGTGGTGCAGGTCTGGAACCTGTCCCTGCGTCCGTTGCTGGAGCAGTACCTCGCGGGCCTCGATGCGACCGCCCGCAACGCGGAGATTGACCGGCTATCGAAGGTTCTGCTCGAGCCCACGGTGACCGAGTGAGACTCGTCGCGCGGGACTGTTTGCCGCTCGCGCCGCAGCCGACGGCCGCAGAGGCTGCTTGGCTTCGCCGGCTGGCGACCAACGTACGCGCCACGGATCTCGTTGTTCCAGTCTCCGGCGAACGTGACGAGGACGAGCCGGTCGTCTACTGCGCCTGGGACGGCACCTGGTGGGCAGGCAGATACGTCGGCTCGCTTTCCTTCGAGGGGAACAGTCTGACCATCGAGCCGCGCTTCGGCCTGGCCACGCTGCGGAACTGGCTCTTTGAGGCGACGTCAGTCATGTTGACCGATGCACCAGGAAAGCTGCGGGAGGACGAGTCCTTCATAGCGCAACTGCTGGCATCCGTCTGGGCTCACGGGTTTGTCGAGGCAGCACGGCGCGGGCTGCCCGCACTGCGCCGTTACGTCGCGACGAGGGGCCCGACGATTCGAGGACGGCTCGACGTCTCGGGGTCGCTCCGGTTGATCGCTGCAGGCGGAGGCCAGGTCGTGTCCATACGCTCTGAGCGGTCACTGGATCACGCTGCATCCGACGCCATCGTGGCCGCCTACGAGGTGCTGCGCCGCTGGCTTGGCGTACCACACGAGCAATGGATGCCGGCACGCGCGAAGGAACTGATCCCGCAGCTGATGTCCGTCACTGGTGCCCGCCCGCGCGTGCCGACGAAGACCGAGCTCGAGCGGATTCGCTACACGCCGATCACGGCGGGCTTTGCGCCCATCGCAGAACTCTCCCGCCAGATTGCGAACCGCAGAGGTCTTGCCGCCGATGTCGATGCCAGTGGCGAGACGAAGGGCGTCCTTCTTGACGTGGCCGAGTTGTGGGAGATGTACGTGCTCAACGTGCTGCGAAAGGCCGCCGCACCGCTGACCGTGACTCATGGCACCAGGGAGAAGGCCGCCACCAAGAAGATGCTTCACAGCGACGTCACGGGCCAGGGTTTGGGCACGCTGATCCCGGATGCGATCCTCCATGCAGGAGGGCAGGTTCAAGGCGTGGTCGACGCAAAGTACAAGTCGCTGCACCCATCTGCAAGCGCACCAAATGGTCCGCAGCGCGAGGATCTGTACCAGATGGCCGCGTACCTCGGCCGCTTCATTCCTGCAGTCGGCAGGGTGTCCTGGGGCGTACTGGCGTACCCGCTGGACGCTGCGCGGCCGTCGATCCCGCAGGCAGAGCAATTCAGCCCCTGGAGCTTGGATAGCGGCAGGAAGGTCATCTTCACCTCCCTGCCGCATGTCGCATCGGATGCGGTAGCCAAGCTCCGCGCGCTGATTGCTCCGATGGCACCGGAGCGGTTCGCCTGGCAAGCGCAGGCCTAGCCTCGGCGCGGGGTGCGCCCCTCCCAGAATGCCTGTGACCGCCCACCACGCGCTTGGCTCCAACCTCTTCGCAGACGATCTCCCACATCGGTCCGGTCTGCAGCGCCAGCCCGGAGATTGGGGCGGCCACCGCGAATCAATCGGCCCTGTGCCGGTCATTGGCCTCCATGCGATGTTGCTGGGCGAGATGACGGTCCGGTCGAGTTCCACGCACGCGTGCATCAATTGCACCTGGGCGCGCTCGAGCTCAGCGTTGCGATCGGCTCGGGACTTTCATGAACTCGCGCCTCATCGATCGTCCGGCTCTGGCACTGCGGACAGCTTTTGATCGGCCAAGTCGCACAGCTGCGCGCCGAGATCACGCCCCCAGCGATCGAGGGAGCGCGTAATGGTACTGGGGAAGCAGGGATCTTGAGCTGGGTTGACAAAGACGTTACGTACGATGTCGGCATCGAACGCATTGGCACCGGAATCTGAATACATCCTGGATCAGGCGTTGCCGATCCGCAAATGCCAGCACTGAAATATCGGTTGGCGAAAAATAGTTCCAAGTGATTTCCTCGCCGGGCGCGATCGCCTTGATCGCGCGAAGCGCTGTCCCGCGCCGGCCGGTGATCGGCGTCACATCCGCGTTGGGCGCGCATGAGTGATTCGTGTAGCACAGAGTGTCAAACAGACCGGTGCCCGCGAGTCGTCCCGTCTCGTCCCAGAACGCTAGGTGATTGGTAGCGACGGAAAAATAAAGTGCCTGGGCGGTCTGCGGATCAACGCCGCGTATGCTTTGAATCTCCTGGGCGAAAGACTGATCTTCGGCGTCCCACGGCTGCGGCGTGATCGCGAAATTCTTTTCGGCTATCCACCTGAGCTTCGCTGGATCGTCGACGATCTGGCGAACGATTAGCCATGCACGATACGCGGGAAAGAAGCGCTGCGGCGCCCAGATGACGGGCGTTTCGTGAAGGATCAATTCGTCGGTATCTGGCGAAAAAGACCGAGTCGCGACGAGTCGGCGCTGTCCGTCTTCGAGCGCCACCACGGCGCCGTGGAGATGTCTGTTGCGAATATTCATGTTGACTGCCAAATAACCGTCGATCCGGTACCACGCGTGCGAGATCTACGCGGAGCTCGTGGGGCTACGGATTTGTGCTGAAAGCAGGGGTGTTCTTATTACGGTGGGTCTTTGCCGAAGCGATCGGTTCGTGAGCGCATTTGCGCGCGATTCGTTTGTCGATTGCACGACTCACACACGCCCCTGCTAGGTCCATTGGGTGACGCGCCATGCGGTCGGTGCGGCGGGGTTCTCGGTCGTCTCGTTTAATTCCATGGTCGCTACACGCAGCACAACAGCAAAAAGAGCTCTGCGTTGGCTGACAGAGTAGGGCACGGCACCGGAGATAACCACGGAGCGCCACGACGGTTAATGAAGTCCACGACCTCTCTCTTACCAAAGAGAGAACGTGGAACATGAAACGAAAAGTTCTTAAAAAACAGACAGATACAGGTTTTTCTCATTATCTGGTGCCGAGCTCACTTCATGAGCGTCCGGACTCCCGTCAGCGGCGCAGAGCGCGGAGACGCGCAATGGCGATGACATGCTTGACGACTACGACCTTGATAGAAGTGATGCGCGAGCGGGCCGGGCAGCCCGGGCTGCCGACGCGAGCTTCTCTGCCGAACTACGAGACTGCCTTGCGACACTTTGCGGAAGAACGCGGTTTGAAGCCGGATGAGCCGATTGGCGGGCTTCTACGGCTCGGCTATCCGAAGGCACTGGCCGCGCACACGGCAGCACTCTCGGCACGGAAAGTCGATTTACGGGTAATCGCCAATCGTCGCAGTTCCTTGAAGGTGTGGCGGAAACTCGTGAACGCACTGGACCGAGAGTCCGCCGCAATGGCCGGCTCGAAGCCACCCTTTGCAGCGGCGCTGACGCGGTTGATAGAGGAGTGCCGGACCCCTGATGGCGCGCCGGTCTCCGTCAGAAAGATTGCCACTCAGGCGGGCGTTCCCATCGCGACCTTGCGGCGCTGGAT
>JAJZLX010000430.1 GCA_021850555.1 Pseudomonadota bacterium
CCATCGAGCTGATCGATGTGGACAGCGATGCGCTGCTGCAGCGCCGCCACGGATTGCACGTGCCGGTGCTCCTGCTCGATGGCACGGTGGTCTGCCGCCACCGGCTCGATGCGCCTGAGCTGCAGCGAATGCTCAGGCGCGTATAATCGCGCGCCATATCAATCCCGCAGCCGTGAAAACCTGGCGCGGCAGAGAACGCGACCCGGATTCATGCGGCTCATACGTAATTTCTCGATCATTGCGCACGTCGATCACGGCAAGTCCACTCTCGCCGATCGTTTCATCCAGCTCTGCCGGGGTCTGGATGACCGGGAGATGCAGGCCCAGGTGCTCGATTCCATGGACCTGGAGCGTGAGCGGGGCATTACCATCAAGGCCCAGAGCGTGACCCTGTACTACGAGGCGCACGACGGACAGCGCTACCAGCTGAACATGATCGATACCCCGGGGCACGTGGATTTCTCGTATGAAGTCTCGCGGTCGCTGGCTGCATGCGACGGTGCGCTGCTGCTCGTCGACGCCTCCCAGGGGGTGGAAGCGCAGAGCGTGGCCAACTGCTACACCGCGATCGAGCAGGGTCTGGAAGTCCTGCCCGTCATCAACAAGATTGATCTGCCCTCCGCGGACCCGGAGCGGGTGATGCGCGAGATCGAGGAGATCATCGGCATCGAGGCGCGGGATGCGGTGCGTGTGAGCGCCAAGACGGGCGAGGGGGTGCCGGAGCTGCTCGAGACGCTGATCCGGCGTATTCCTGCGCCCAAGGGCGAGCCGCAAGCGCCCCTGCAGGCGCTGATCATCGATTCGTGGTTCGACAACTACGTCGGGGTGGTGTCGCTCGTGCGGGTGGTCAACGGCGCGGTGCGCACGGGCGAGAAGATCCGCGTGGTGTCCACCGGACGTGCGCACACCGTCGATCGGCTGGGGCGCTTCACCCCGAAGCCGATCGTCGAGCAGGAGCTTTCGGCCGGGGACGTGGGCTTCATTGTGGCCGGCATCAAGGAGATCGACGGCGCTCCGGTGGGCGACACCATCACGCTCGAGAGCCGCCCGGCATCCGCGCCCCTGCCGGGGTTCAGGCAGATCAAGCCGCGGGTGTTCGCAGGGCTCTTTCCGATCAATTCCGAGGACTACGAGAGCTTTCGCGACGCGCTCGCCAAGCTGCGTCTCAACGACTCGGCGCTGCACTACGAGCCGGAGGTTTCCGGTGCGCTCGGGTTCGGATTCCGCTGCGGGTTCCTCGGGCTTCTGCACATGGACATCGTGCAGGAGCGCCTGGAGCGCGAATACCACCTCGATCTGGTCACCAGCGCCCCCACGGTGGTGTACGAGGTGGCCCGTACCGATGGCGAGATCGAGTACGTGGACAACCCCGCGAAGCTCCCGCCCGCCAACGAGATCGAGGAGATCCGCGAGCCGATCATCACCGCCAACATACTGGTGCCGCCCGATCACGTCGGCGCGGTGCTCAAGCTCTGCAACGACAAGCGCGGCGTGCAGAGGAAGATGCTCTACCTCGGCACGCAGGTCTCGCTGCAGTACGAGCTGCCGCTCGCCGAGGTGGTGCTCGATTTCTTCGATCGGCTGAAGTCGGTGAGCCGCGGCTACGCTTCGTTCGACTACGAGTTCTCGCACTTCCAGGCCGCCCCGCTGGTGAAGCTCGACATCCTGATCAACGGGGAGCGGGTGGATGCGCTCTCGATCATCGTGCACCGCGAGAGCGCCTACCAGCGCGGCCGCGAGCTGGTCGACAAGATGCACGAGCTCATCCCGCGGCAGATGTTCGAGGTGGCCGTGCAGGCGGCCATCGGCAGCGCGATCATCGCGCGCGCCACGGTCAAGGCGTTGCGCAAGAACGTGCTGGCCAAGTGCTACGGTGGCGACATCAGCCGCAAACGCAAGCTGCTCGAGAAGCAAAAAGAAGGCAAGAAACGCATGAAACAGCTGGGTCGGGTCGAGATTCCGCAGGAGGCGTTCCTCGCCGTCCTGAAAGTGGGCCACAAATAGCGCCGGGGGGGCACGTGAGAACAAGTGCCCGACGTTTCCCAATTCCTCAAGTTCCCGTTTAGTTCCCGAAGTCACCCATGGAGTCCTCATGCCGTCCGTCGTGATGCAGCTCATCATCGTTCTCTCGTGGCTGGCGATCCCGGTGGGCCTGGTATGCTTCATCGACGACTGGCTGTTGAGGCCCGCGCGCAGGCTGAAGGCCGGCGAGGCGCCCGCCGAGCACGCGCTCGTCAGGCTCTGCTACCGCGCGCTGCCGATCGTCGTCGTGGCGGTGGTGCTGCGGATATTCATCTCCGAGACGCTCAACTTCAGCGCCGTGCTGGTCATCATCACCGCCGTGACGGGGCTCGTGTGGCTGCTCGATGCGCTGCTGCTCGCCCCGCGGCGCAGCCGCGGCGCCAAGGCCGCAGGCGTGCAGCCCGCCTCGCGGATCGAGCCGACCACGGTGGACTACGCGCGCAGCTTCTTTCCGGTGGCGATCGTGGTGCTGCTCGTGCGCTCGTTCCTGTTCGAGCCGTTCCGCATCCCCTCCGATTCCATGATGCCGACGCTGCTCGACGGGGACTTCATCGTGGTGGAGAAGTTTTCCTACGGCCTGCGCCTGCCGATCACTCACACCAAGATCCTGAACACCGGCGAGCCGCACCTCGGCGACGTGGCGGTGTTTCGCCCGCCGTTCAAGCTGTCCCAGGACTGGATCAAGCGCGTGGTGGGTCTTCCGGGCGATCACGTGGTGGTGCGCCACGATCGCATCACCATCAACGGGCACAAGGTGCCCTTCGAGGTGACCGGCAAATACAGCGACGGCTGCTACGAGAACATGCAGATCGCCACGGAGCACATCGGCACGCACGTGCACCAGGCGCTGCTGTGCCCGGTGCCGCTCGAGGTCACGCAGGATCCGCTGCCGACCTGTCCGCGGGCCGATGCGCGCGGGTATTTCTGCGGCGGTAACCCGCCCCCGGATGCCCTGCCGCTCACCGAGCCGGCGCTGTTCGACAGGACCGTGCCGCCCAAATCGTACATGATGATGGGCGACAATCGCGACAACAGCGACGACAGCCGCTTCTGGGGCTTCGTGCCGCAGAAGGACCTCGTCGGCAAGGCGACCTACATCTGGTTCAACTGGGACGTCGAACGCAAGGGCGGCCCGATCTGGAGCCGCATCGGCATGAAGATCAAGTAAAGGGGGGGGCGATGCATCGACAACGCGGAATCACGCTGATCGGCTGGCTGGTGCTCCTGATACCGCTTACCCTGGTCGTGTACGCGGGCATCCGTCTGATACCGGTGTATCTGAATTACATGAACGTGTCGCACACGCTCGAGGAGGTGGCGAGCAAGTATCGCAGCGGCGGGGGGGCGCAGAGCGTCAGCCAGATCCAGAATGCGATCGGGCGGCACTTCGAGATCGATGAGGTGAACTACCCCACCGTCAATGACATCGCGATCACCCGCGATGGGGCCGGCTGGCGCGTGGAGGCGGCTTACTACGATTACGCGCCGCTGTTCGGCCCGCTGTCCATCCAGGTCAAATTCGACAAATCCGTCACCTTTGGCCGCGGTGGATAGAGCGGATTGGCCTCGGGCCTGGCTGCAGGAGCGGCTCGGTTACGCGCCGCGCGAGGAGAGACTGTTCCGCGCCGCGCTCACGCATCGCAGTGCGCCTGGCCCGAACAATGAGCGTCTGGAGTTTCTCGGCGATGCGGTGCTCAACCTCGTGGTGGCGCGGCACCTGTTCGAGGCCTTCCCCGAGGCCACCGAAGGGGATTTGAGCCGTCTGCGGGCCCGGGTCGTGAGCGGGGAGCCGCTCGCGCAGGTGGCCGCCTCGCTCGAGCTCGGAGAGGCGCTCAAGCTCGGCACCGGGGAGCTCAAGACCGGCGGCTTTCGTCGCGAGTCGATCCTCGCCGATGCGCTCGAGGCGCTCTTCGGGGCGATGTTTCTCGACGGCGGCCTCGAGGCGGCCGAGGCGCTCATCACCCGGTTGCTCGGGCCGCGCATCGCCTCGCTCCCGGCCCCGGAGGCGCTGAAGGACCCCAAGACCCGGCTGCAGGAGCACCTGCAGTCGCGCGGCCTGGCCCTGCCGGCCTATTCCGTGGACGGGGTCGAGGGCGAGCCGCATGCGCAGACCTTCACGGTCCGCTGCCGGGTTAAGGACCTGGGGCTTGACGCTCAAGGCAAGGGATCGAGCCGCCGGCGCGCCGAACAGGAGGCGGCCGAGCGCATACTGGCTCTCATCGACTCGGGTTGCGACCCGCATCATTCATGATCCAATCAATCACTGCTTCGTCCGGAACGCGCCCTTGAGCGAGTCACCTGAATTGCATTGCGGCTTCGCGGCGCTCGTCGGGCGCCCGAATGTCGGCAAGTCGACGCTGCTCAACGCGCTGGTGGGGCAGAAGCTGAGCATCGTGACCCCGCGGCCGCAGACCACCCGGCACCGGATCCTCGGGCTCGTGCAGCGCCCGGATGCGCAGATCGCCTTTGTCGATACCCCGGGCCTGCACCAGCACGCGCGCCGGGCGCTCAACAAGGCCATGAACCGCACCGCCGCGACGGCCCTGGAGGACGCGGACCTGGTGGTGCTGGTGGTGCAGGCGCTCGCCTGGACGGGCGAGGACGAGCTCGTCTTGAGCCGCATCGTGCGCTCGGGAAAGCCGGCCGTGGCGGTCATCAACAAGGTCGATCAGGTGCGGCCTAAGGAGCGGCTGCTGCCGTATCTGAAGCAACTCGGCGAGCGCCATGACTTCAAGGCTCTGGTGCCGGTGTCGGCGCTCAAGGGGCAGGGACTGGAGGATCTCTTGAGCATCATCTCGGCGCAGCTGCCGCTTTCCCCGCCGCTGTTTCCCCGGGACGAGCTGACGGACCGGAGCTTGAAGTTCCGAATCGCCGAGATGATTCGGGAGAAGTTGACGCTCGAGCTCAACCAGGAGGTGCCCTACGGCATTGCGGTGGAGGTGGAGCGGCTGGCCGAGGAGGACGGACAGCTCGCCGTCGACGCGGCGATCTGGGTGGACCGCGAGGGCCAGAAGCCGATCGTGATCGGGGCGCGGGGTGAGCGGCTGAAGCGGGTGGGCCGCTCCGCCCGGCTGGCGCTCAATGCGCTGCTCGAGCGGCGGCTGCACCTGACGCTGTGGGTGAAGGTGCGCGAGAACTGGGCGGACAACGCCCGCGCGCTGAAGGACCTGGAGCTCGAGTAGCAACGCATGAGCGGGCAGTCCCGCCGAGTACAGCTCTCGCCGGGCTACCTGCTGCACCATCGTCCCTACCGGGAGAGTGGCAGGATCCTCGAGGTGCTGGTGCGCGAGCACGGGCGGCTGACGCTGTTTGCCCGGGGCGTGAGCGGCCCGAAATCCAGGCTCGCGGCGGCGCTGCAGCCCTTCCAGCCGCTGCTGCTCTCCTTTCACCTCGGGCGCGAGGCCGGTCAGCTCTCGGGGGCGGAGTGCGCCGAGCCCGTTGCCCCGCTGCCCCCGGGGAGCCTCATGGCGGCGTTCTACCTCAACGAGTTGCTGCTGAAGCTCACCTCGCGGCACGATCCGGCGCCGGAGCTGTTTGACGATTACCGCCAGGCGCTCGAGCGGTTTCGAGAAGGAGGGCCGCCGGAGCGGACACTGCGCCTGTTCGAGCGGCGCCTGCTCTGGAGCCTGGGGTACGGCGTGACGCTCTCGGAGGAAAGCAACGGCAGCCCCGTCGAGGAGGAGGGCTTTTACCGCTTTCGGCCCTCGCAGGGCCTGTACCGGGTGGGGGCCGATGACCCGGGGGTGCTCGCGGGCCGATCGCTGCTGGCCCTCGAGCGCGAGGCGCTCGAGGGGGAGCGGGCGCTCACCGATGCGCGCCGGCTCCTCAAGGCGGCGCTCGATGAGTGCCTGGAGGGCCGGGAGCTCGCGACGCGGCGGGTGGCGAGGGCGGTGGCGCGCAAGAGTTCGCATCCTGAGCGCGAGTAAGTAAGAATTGTGCCGGTTGCCAGTCGGTTCGAGCGCCGAGCTCAAAGGACAGGTCAGTGACTCACTCATCCATCGCCTTAGGCGTGAACATCGACCACATCGCGACGCTGCGCCAGGCGCGGCGCGGGAACTGTCCGGATCCGGTGCACGCCGCGCTCGCCGCCGAGATGGCCGGCGCCGACAGCATCACGCTGCACCTGCGTGAGGATCGCCGCCACATCCAGGATGCCGATGTGCGCGTGCTGAGGGGTCTGCTCAAGACACACATGAACCTCGAGATGGCGGTGACGGAGGAAATGCTGGCCATCGCCGCCGAGGTGCGGCCCGCGCACTGCTGCCTGGTGCCGGAGAACCGCCGGGAAATCACCACCGAGGGCGGTCTCGATGTCCTCTCCCAGGAGGGCAGATTGCGCCCGGCGCTCGAGCGGCTGCGGGCGCACGGGGTGCGGGTGGCCCTGTTCATCGACCCGGAGCCGGAGCAGGTGGAGGCGGCCTCGAGGGTCGCGGCGCCGGCCATCGAGCTGCACACCGGCGCCTACGCCGAGGCGAGCGGTGCGGCGAGGGCAAAGGAGCTCGAGCGTCTCATCGCCTGCGCCCGGCTCGGGGCGGGCCGCGGCATGGAGGTGCACGCCGGCCACGGTCTCGACTATCAAAACGTCCAGCCGGTCGCGGCCATCGCCGAGATCGTCGAGCTGAACATCGGACATGCCATCGTGGCGCGGGCCGTGTTCGAGGGCCTCGGCGCGGCCGTGCGCGAGATGAAGGCGTTGATGACCGCCGCGCGCGCATGATCTTCGGCATTGGGGTCGATGCGCTCTCGGCCGAGCGCGTAGGCAAGGCTCTCGAGCGTCACGGCGAGCGCTTCGTCGAGCGGCTGCTGATGCCGCAGGAGCGGGCGCAGCTCGAGCGTACGAAGCGCCGCGAGCGCTTTCTCGCCATGCGCTTCGCGGCCAAGGAGGCCATCGTGAAGGCGATGGGCACGGGTTTCGCGCACGGTGTCTGGATCCGCGACGTCGGGGTGGTGCAGAACAGCTGGGGCCGGCCCGAGGTGGTGTATTCGCCGCGCGGGGAGCGGGTTCGCCGCTGCCTCGGGATCGGCGAAGGGTATGTCACGCTCACCGACGAGGCCGGCCTCGTGGTCGCGGTCGCGGTGCTCATGAGGGCCGGTCAATGAACTGTCTGGTATTCGACATCGAGACGGTGCCCGATGTGGCGCTCGGGCGGCGGCTCTACGGGCTCACCGGCCTGGCGGACGAGGAGGTCGCCAAGGCGATGTTCGCGCTGCGCCGCCAGGACTCCGGCGGGGAGTTCCTGCCGTACGAGCAGCACCGGATCGTGGCGATCTCCTGCGTGCTGCGCAGCCGCGATGCCCTCAAGGTGTGGAGCCTCGGGGATGCGCAGGCTGAGGAGGCCGAGCTCATCGAGCGATTCTTCGACGGGCTCGAGCGCTTCTCGCCCGAGCTCGTCTCGTGGAACGGCTCGGGGTTCGATCTGCCGGTGCTGACCTATCGGGCCTTGCGCGCGGGCGTGCAGGCGGCCCGGTTCTGGGAAACCGGCGACAACGACCCGGCGTTCCGCTACAACAACTACCTCAGCCGCTTCCATTGGCGGCACATCGACCTGATGGACGTGCTCTCCGGCTTCCAGGGGCGGGGCCGGGTCTCGCTCGAGCACATCGCCACGCTGCTCGGGCTTCCGGGCAAGCTCGGGTTCTCGGGCGCACAGGTCTGGGATGCCTTTCTCGCCGGCAATCTGCCCGGCATCCGCCGCTATTGCGAGACCGACGTGCTCAACACCTACCTGGTGTACCTGCGCTTCGAGCTGCTGCGCGGCCGGCTCACGCGCGAGCGCCACGCGCAGGAGGTCGAGCGGGTCAAGGCGCTGCTGCGCGCGGGCGAGGAGCCGCATTTCGGCGAGTTCCTTCGCGCCTGGGAGAGCGCGGCTTGAGTGCCGGTGCCGTCGCCGGCGGCGCCGAAGTCGCGACCGTGCTCGCCCTGACCCACGATGGCGAGGGAGTCGTGCGCGAGGGCAAGACGGTATTCATCCCCGGGGCGCTGCCCGGTGAGCGGGTGCGCTTCGAGCGCGTGCGCCGCCACCGCCAGCACGATGAGGGGAAACTCCTTTCGGTCCTCGAGAGCGCCCCGGCACGAGTGACGCCGCGCTGCGCGCATTTCGGGGTGTGCGGCGGGTGTGCCCTGCAGCACCTCGCCCCCGAGGCGCAGCTCGCCCTGAAGGAAATCGAGCTGCGCGACAGCCTGGAGCGGGTGGCGCATCTGAAGTGCCGCGAATGGCTCGCGCCGATCGGCGGAGCGGCCTGGGCGTATCGGCGACGGGCGCGGCTCGGCGTCAAGTACGTGCAGAAAAAGGACAAGGTGGTCGTCGGGTTCCGCGAGCGCCTGGCGCCCTACGTCGCCGACGTGTCTCGTTGCCAGGTGCTGGCTGAGCCGGTGGGGCAGTGGCCGACACTGCTCGGTGAGCTGATCGGCGCGTTGGATATCCGCCGCAAGGTGCCGCAGATCGAGGTCGCGGTGGCCGACAATGGCGTCGCGTTGGTGTTCCGGGTGCTGATCGCGCCCTCACCGGCCGACCTCGAGCGCCTGCGGGAGTTCGGCGCGCGTCACGGGACACGGATCTTCCTGCAGCCGGCCGGGCTCGAGTCCGTCGAGTTGCTCGCGGGGCCGCCCGAGCCGCTCCATTACGAGCTGCCGCAATTCGGCGTGAAGTTGGAGTTTGCGCCAACGGATTTCGTGCAGATCAACGGCGAGGTGAATCGGGCGCTGGTGTCGCGAGCAATCGAGTTGCTCGAGCTCTCCCCCGCCTCCTCGGTCCTGGACCTTTATTGCGGTCTCGGGAACTTCTCGCTCGCGCTCGCCCGATCCGCCGGCCGGGTGGTCGGGGTGGAGGGCGAGGGGGCTCTGGTCGAGCGCGCCCGCCACAATGCGCACCGCAACGGCCTCGGCAATGCGCGATTCCACGTGGCGGATCTTTCCCGGCCGATCGACCCGCAGACCTCCTGGGTGCGAGAGACCTACACCCACGTTCTGCTCGATCCGCCGCGCGTCGGCGCCCGGGAGGTGCTCGGCACGGTGGCGCAGCTTCGGCCGCGGCGCGTGGTGTATATTGCCTGCCATCCGGGCAGTCTCGCCCGCGACCTGGGAGTGCTGGTGCACGAGCACGGCTTCACCCTGGAGGCGGCCGGCGTCGTTGACATGTTTGCGCATACCGCCCACGTCGAGTCCATCGCGGTGCTGAGCGGACCCTGACATGACCCTGGGCCCCCTCATGATCGACCTCGAGGGGACGGCCGTGAGCGCGGAGGAGCGCGAGCTCCTGCGCCACCCGCAGGTCGGCGGCGTCATCCTCTTCACACGCAACTACACCGATTCCGCGCAGCTGGCGCGGCTCACCGCCGACATTCACGCCGTGCGCACCCCGGCGCTCATCGTAGCGGTGGACCACGAGGGCGGGCGCGTGCAGCGCTTCCGCGAGGGCTTCTCGCCGCTTCCCTCGGCGCGGCGCGTGGGGCACGAATTCGACGTGGATGCCCGCAAGGGCCTGGCGCTCGCCCGCGCCATGGGGTGGCTGATGGCCGCGGAGCTGCGCGCGCATGGGGTGGACCTGTCGTTCGCTCCCTGCGTGGACATCGACTATGGCCTCAGCTTCATCACCGATCGCGCCTTCCATTGCCGGCCGCAGGTGGTGACACAGCTTGCCGCGGCGTACGTGCAGGGCATGCGGGAGGCGGGCATGGCGGCCACGGCCAAGCATTTCCCCGGCCACGGGGCGGTGGTTGCCGACTCGCACCTGACTCTGCCCGTCGACCGGCGCGAGAGGGCCGATCTTGACGGGGATCTGATGCCCTACAGGCGCCTCATCGCCAATGGGCTGCCGGCGGTGATGGTGGGTCATCTGCTGTTTCCGGCCGTGGACGATGTCCCGGCGAGTCTCTCGGGGCGTTGGATCCGCGAGGTACTGCGCGGTGAGCTGCGCTTCCAGGGAGCGGTGTTTGCCGATGACCTGTCGATGGGCGGGGCGGCCGAGGCTTACGGGGATGTCGTGAGCCGGGCCGAGCGGGCGCTCGCGGCCGGCTGTGACATGCTGCCGGTGTGCAACCGGCGCGACTCGGTGCTTGAGCTGCTCGAGCGGCTGAAGAGCGCGCCCGAGCCCGCCTCGGGCCTGCGATTGATCCGGATGCACGGCCGTGACGGTCACAGCCCGGAGGCGCTCAGATCGACTGCGCAGTGGCGCCGCGCCCGCGAGCTGCTCGAGGGCTGCGCCGGAACCCCGGCGCTGCGATTGGACGCCGGGGGCTAGCGGACCCCGGGGTGACCCGAGGTGACGATTGTCACCCACGGGTGCTGACGCCCGTAACTGGACCCGCTCGGTGCGCCCCCATAGCATGGGCACGCCTGCGCGATGGGACTCTCTCAACGATACCGGCCAGGGCATGTGCGCGGGCGGCGGGCGCCGGCCGCTCGCCGGAGCGGGCATGATGCGCAGGGTGACAGGACCTGTACTGCGCCGGTCCGGTGAGACTGCCCCGGCGGCGGCAGAACCCGCAGCGGCGCTGACAGCATTTCGGGGACCTGGGATGACGGCCGACAAGAGCGAATTATTGCAACGGCTGAGGATCGACCGTGAGCTGCGCGAGGAGGCTGGGAGTCCTGCGCGCTGGTGGGGGCTCGGGGCCCTGGCCGTGGCGGTGGCGCTCGCGGCGGGCGGCTGGTTCCTGCTCGCGCGGGGCCACGCGGTCGAGGTCGCCGAGGTCACCGCCCTTGCACCCTCGGCGCTGTCGACCCCGACGGCGGTGTTGCAGGCGAGCGGCTATGTGACCGCCGAGCGCGAAGCGACGGTCTCGGCGCAGATTCAGGGCATGCTGACCCACGTGTACTTCCAGGAGGGCGAGACCGTGCGCCGTGGGCAGATTCTGGCGCGCCTCGATGACAGCACCCAGCGCGCCGTGCTGGCCCAGTCGCGCGCGCAGCTGGCGGCCGCGCAGGCGCAGCTGATGCAATACCGGGTGCAGCTCAGGCTGGCGCGCCTGGACCTGTCGCGCGATCAGGCGCTGATCGGCCCGCACCTGGTGTCGCAGCAGACCTTCGACAACGCCCGAACCCAGGTCGATTCCCTCGCCGCACAGGTGCTCACTCAGCGGCGCAACGTGGCCGTGGCCCGCGCCGGCGTGCAGGCGGCGCAGGTGCAGGAAGATTACACGGTGGTGCGCGCGCCGTTTTCCGGGGTGGTGGTGAACAGGCCGGCGCAGATGGGGGAGACGATCTCGCCATTCTTCGGCGGCGGCGGCTTCACGCAGACCGGGATCGCGACCATCGTCGACATGAACTCCCTCGAGATCGACGTGGATGTCAACGAGGCATACATCGACCGGGTCTACGCCGGCCAGCCGGCCGTGGCGGTGCTCGATGCCTATCCGAACTGGAAGATCCCGGCGCACGTGATCGCGATCGTACCGACGGCCAACAAGAGCAAGGCGACGGTGCGCGTGCGCGTGGCGCTCGAGAGCAGGGACCCGCGCATCCTGCCGCAGATGGGGGTACGCGTGTCGTTTCTGCAGCGCCCGAGAGCGGCCCATGCTGCGCCCTCGAGCATCCCGGTGGACATGGTGTGGGTGCCGGCCTCGAGCGTGGTGCAGCGTGGCGCGCACGCGGTGGTGTTCGTCGTCCAGGACGGACGGGCGCGCTCGCGCACCGTCACTTTGGGACCGGTCCGCTCGGGCCTGAGGGCCGTGGGCGGCATTGCCGCCGGCAGCGCCGTCGTGCGCTCGCCGCCCGCGGATCTCGCCGATGGGGATCGAGTCAGCGTCAAGTCAAGGGGTAAGGCGTCATGAGTGCACTGGTCGAGATCCGCAACCTGAGCAAGGTGTATCAGCGGGGCCGGCAGCGAATCGAGGTGCTGCATCACGTCAACCTCGATGTCGCACGGGGCGAATTCGTGGCACTGATGGGTCCCTCGGGCTCGGGCAAGACCACGTTGCTGAACCTCATCGGCGGACTGGACAGCCCGAGCGAGGGCACGCTCGCGGTCGCCGGTGAGCGCATCGATCAGCTCGGCCAGGGGGCGCTCGCGCGCTGGCGCGCCGCGCACGTCGGGTTCGTGTTTCAGTTCTACAACCTGTTGCCGATGCTCTCGGCGCAGCGCAACGTCGAGTTGCCGCTGCTGCTGACCAAGCTCAAGGGCGCCGAGCGGCGGCGCAACGCCAGCATCGCGCTGCAGTTGGTTGGACTTGACGATCGCGCCACCCACAAGCCCGGCGAGCTATCCGGCGGGCAGCAGCAACGCGTGGCCATCGCGCGCGCCATCGTCTCGGATCCGATGCTCCTGGTGTGCGATGAGCCCACGGGAGACCTCGACCGGCAATCGGCCGTGGACGTGTTGACGTTGCTGCAGCAGCTCAATCGCGATCACGGTAAAACCATCGTCATGGTGACCCACGATCCGAAGGCGGCGGAGTACGCGAGCCACATTCTGCACCTCGACAAGGGCACCCTGGTCGAGGCCGCAGGCGCCGCCGCATGAAATACCTGCATCTGCTCTGGGCGGCGCTGACGCGGCGCAAGGCTCGAACATTCTTCACGCTGCTGTCGGTCGTGGCCGCGTTCCTGCTGTTCGGGCTGCTGGAATCGGTGAACAACGTGTTCACCCAGGTGGGGCAGAGCATCGGCGCGGCCCATCGGCTGATCACGGTGTCGAGGTCCGGGTTCATGACCCCGCTGCCGCTGAGTCTCGAGGACCAGATCCGCACCGTGCCCGGGGTGCAGGTGGTGAGCAACGAGACCTTCTTCGGCGGCACCTACCAGAAGCCGAAGAACTTCATCAACGTCATGGCGGTGAGCCGCAATTTCTGGGACCTGAATACGACCATGAAACTGCCGGCGGGCGCGCGCCGGAGATTCGATGCGACGCAGACCGGCGCGATCGTCGGCGCGGCGCTCGCCCGGCGATTTCACTGGAAGGTGGGCGATCAGATTCCGATCAAGGCGATGATCTACCCGCGCAAGGACGACTCGTATACCTGGATGTTCGACATCGTGGGCATCTTTCAGGACCGTACACCGCTGCGCGAGCAGATGATGTTTTTCCGCTGGCGCTATCTCGATGAGGCCGCGCTCTTCGGCGGCGGGACCGTGGGCTGGTACGTCGAGCAGATCGCCCACCCGAAGGAGGCCGGGCACATCGCCGGCGCGATCGATTCGCTTTCGGCCAACTCCGGCCACGAGACCAGGACGCAGACCGCGAGCGCCTTCGCGGCGGATTTCTACAGTCAGTACGTGGACTTCGGATTGATCGTCCGGGCCGTCATGGGGGCGGTGTTCTTCACGCTGTTGCTGTTGACCGGCAACACCATGGCGCAGGCGGTGCGGGAGCGCACGCCGGAGCTCGCGGTGCTGAAGACGCTCGGCTTTTCCAACCGTACCGTGCTCGCGCTGGTGCTCGCTGAATCGGTGCTGCTGCTGGTTGCCGGCGGGGCGCTTGGCCTGTTGCTTGCGGCCGCAACGGTGCACGCCTTGCAGGCGCAGATGGGCGCGCAGCTGCCGATGCTGCCGGTGGGCGCGGCGATCTGGCTGCGCGGCGTGATCGCGATGGTCGCGATCGGACTGGTGGTTGGAGCGCTGCCGGCGCGGCGCGGCATGCGGCTTTCCATCGTGAACGCCCTGGCGGGGCGGTGAGGGGGGGCTGATGCTGAAGAAGACATTGCCGGTGGCAAGCCTCCTTCTCGCCCTCGCCCTCGCGCTCGCAGTCGCGGTAGTCATCGTCCTGCCCTGGCTCGGGATCGCGGCGCTCGCGGCGCTGCTCCTCGTGTGGCTCGCGTTCACGCGCGCCGGCCGGCAGGCCATCTCCGTCACCGCCTCGGGGATGTCCACGCTGCCGCAGCGCTGGGGCAGCGCCTCGGTGGTGGTCCTGGGTATCGCGGGCGTCGTCGGCGTGTTGGTGGCGTTGCTGGCCATGGGCAGGGGCTACGAGGCGACCTTCCGCGCGACGGGCAGCGACCGGCGGGCCATCGTGCTGCGCAGCGGCGCGCTCACCGAGGCCACCTCGGACCTCAATCCGCAAAGCGTCATGCTCATCGGGCAGATGCCGCAGGTCGCCCGAAATGCCCGGGGCGAGCCGCTCGTGTCCCCGGAGGTGGTGGTGTCGGCGTCGCTCACGAAGCGGGGAGGGCGCGAGGGAACGGTGCTGATCCGCGGCGTGGGCCCGCAGGTGTGGGCGGTGCGCAGCCACGTGAAGATCATCGCCGGCCGGCGCTTCCGGACCGGGATGCGCGAGCTCATCGCCGGCAAGAACGTGGTGCGGGAGTTCGCGCACACCGCCGTCGGCGTGACCCTCCGGATCAACGGGCAGCCGTGGAAGGTCGTTGGGGAATTCGCGCACGCCGGCGCGCACGACTCGGAGCTCTGGGGTGACGTCAACGTGATCGGCACCGCGTTTCACCGGGGCAGCAGCGTACAGTCGGTCACGGCGCTGTTAAGCGGCGCCACGGCCTTCCATGCGTTCAAGGCGGCCCTCGCGAGCGACCCGCGCCTGAAAGTGCAGGCACAGACCACCAAGGCGTACTACGCCGATCAGTCCAAGGGCATGACGCACGTCATTGGGATTCTCGCCGCGGTGGTGGCGGGCATCATGGCCATCGGCGCGCTCGCCGGCGCGCTGAACAGCATGTATGCGAGCGTGGCGGCGCGCACGCGCGAGGTGGCCACGCTGCGGGCGATCGGGTTCCGCGGCGGCGTGGTGGTGTTCTCGGTGCTGAGCGAGACGTTGCTGCTCGCGCTCGCCGGTGGTCTGGTGGGCGCGCTCATCGCCTGGCTGCTGTTCCGTCACTTCACCGCCTCGACGCTGGGACCGAATTTCGGCGCGGTGATCTTCCAGTTCCGGATCACGCCGGCGCTCATCGGCGAGGGACTGAAATGGGCGCTCGTGATCGGATTCCTCGGCGGCCTGTTCCCGGCGGTGCGTGCCGCGCGCATGCCGGTGACCGAGGGGTTGCGCGAGCCTTAGACGCGATATGTCGCTCTCGGGCGCGGCAGATCCGTGCGTGAAGCGATTGCCGGTGGCGCCTGGTGGAATGGCTCGAGGTGCCCGGGCACCGGGTTGTCGAGCACACCGGCGGGCTCTGGCGGTGCGCCATGGTCGCGGCCGGTGAGCCGGTGGGTCGGCTCCTGATCCTTGATGCGCGCGGCAGGCAACGGCGGGCGGGATTTCACCGCGCCGCGCCAATCGGCCCTGCGCATTCGCGTCCCCGGGTTTCCCGCCTCACTTGCCCGCGCCCCTTGCATCCGCCTTCAGCGTGTCGCTGTAGAAGGCATCGAGGACCGAGTGCATCGCCTTCAGCGCGCTCGGATTCAGATAGATCATGTGGCCTGACCTGAAGTAGGCGAACGTGATGTGCTTGCGCAGCTTCGGGGTCAACATGGCGTGATCGAGGTCGTATTCGGTCTCGTAAAACGGCGTCGCCAGGTCGAAGTATCCGTTTTCGGACAACACCCGCAGGTACGGATTCTTGCGCATGGCCGCCGCCAGGTCACCGGCCACGTACGGCCTCGCCCGATGCTCATGCTTCCAGTCCCACTTCTTGTAAGCCTGATTGCTCTCCTCCTTGTACAGTCGATTGGAGTGGTACTTCAGGATGTCATGCAAATACCACTCGAAGGCGCCGGCGAAGGGCGCCGCCGTGAACTGGCTGGAGGGATCGAAGGAGTTGCGCGAGCTGACCGCGTCGGCGTCCGAGGCGGAAAAACGCGCGTCATAGCGCCCGATGTGCTCGCGCTGCGGCAGCAGCAGCTCCTTGCGGAAGTGCGCGGCGGTCACGCGCAGGTTGGCGCGCTCGAGGTAGGCGACCGGCAGGCCCGTGAACTCGTGCATCCGTTTCGCGACCGAGTCGAGCTCGCTTTTCGGCAGGGTGTCGCCCTGCCATAGGGCTTGCGCGTAGGGGCCGGAGGCGAAATCGCGCGCCTGCTGCACGAAGGCGGGCAGGCTGGCCGGCCGGTTCGGCACCTTGTGGTGATACCAGGCGATCGCGGCGAAAGAGGGCAGGTAGAAGATGTACTTGTTGTCGGAACCGGGCATCCAGTCGAAGTAGTTGAGGACCGAGGATTGCAGGATGACGCCGTTCAGCGCGATACCGTGATTCTGGAGGTAATCGGCAAGGGCCGCGGAGCGCGTGGTGCCGTAGCTCTCACCGTACAGGAACTTCGGCGACTGCCAGCGGTTGTACTGCTTCAGGTATCGATAGATGAACTGGGCGAAGGACTTCACGTCCTGATCCACGCCCCAGAACATCTTGCCCTGGCCCTTGCCCACGACACGGCTGTAGCCGGTGCCCACCGCGTCGATGAAGACCAGATCCGTGTCGTTGAGAATGCTTTCGTGACTGGGCGTGATCGAATAAGGCGCAGGTGGCGTGGGGCCGCCGTTGGTCATGTTCACGCGGTAGGGCCCGAGTCCGCCCATTTGTATCCAGTCGGAGGCGGCGCCCGGTCCACCGTTGTAAAGAAAGGTGACGGGCCGGTCGGCGAGGTTGCGCACGCCGTCTTTGGTATAGGCGACGTAGAACATGCTGGCGATCGGCTGATTCTGCCCGTTGCGCAGCAGGATCGTGCCGGCGGTGGCCGTGTAGCGGATCGTGCGCCCGCCGATCGTCTCGCTGTGCTGCGTGCTCACGGCGCGCTCCTTGGGCACCGCAGCGGGCGCGGGCGCGGCGGGCTTGGGCGGCGCCGCAAACGCGGACATGGACACCATCAGAAGACACAGGGACGGCAGGGCGATCAGGCGGGGCATGCGGCAATCTCTCGTCACGGGGGGCCGGATCGGCCGTCTCGCGTTAGAGACGGCGCTGGAGCGCAACATTCCGCGTGGGAGCGCGAATTTCGACGAACCGTGCGCCGGCGGCGTCGAGCGGCTTCTCCTGAGGGGCCCCGGCTCTGCGCAGAAATCGCCGCGGGCGCGCCCGCGTCCTTTTACCGCCCCGGCGGGTGCGCCCGCGGAACGGGCAGAACGAGGGCAATGACGCCGAAGGCGGGGTTGTCATAGTAGTTGCGCTGGTAGAAGCGCACGCGGCGCATCTCGTTCAGCACGAAGGTGGTGCCGGGCGCGGCGCCGAGGCCGGCGGGCGGGTGGGCAATGGCGTAATCGAGCCTCATGCCGAGGTGCAGGAACGCCCCGCGCTCGAAATACACCTCGCCCGTGAGGCCCGGCACGTCGATGCCGAGCTGCTGGAGCGTGAAGCCGGCATTGCTGCCCCAGTCGCTCGCGGTCTGCTCCCAGGCGGCGTGTGCCACGACGTGATAGTCGCGGCTGCCGCGCAGGATGGCGGTGATGGGCCTCAGCCGGTACTGCGATGGGGGCGCCAGGTCGAGCAGCTGTCCGACGTTTGAGCCGGTAGCCGCCTCACCGCCCGTCACGGTGGCCGTCATGCCGGTCTCCGCGGCCCAGTCCTCGGGGCTCCCGAGCGCCACCAGCGTGCGGAAAATGACGATCTCGATGTAATACGCTCTTCTGTGAGTGCTCGGCGCCGCGCCGGAATCGGCGGCGGCAGAGCCGGCGGCGGCCACACCCGATGCCTGTGGGTTGCCCTGGGCGGGCGGTGCGCCTTGCCTCGCAGGCGCGGCGAGCTGTGAGAAAGCGGGCTGCCAAGCGGCCACGGCCAGCGCAAGCAGCACAGTCAGGCACGAAAGGGCGCGGTATCTCATCCGCGCAGTCTACCTGAAAAGCGGATCAGCTCGGTCTTGCCGGGCGGCCCCCCAGGCGCTTCATGAGCGCGCTCGCGAACTCGAAGCGCGCCTCCTCCTCCGGCAGGGCGCGCGAGATGCGCAGCTTCAGCGGCCCCTCTAGCCGGTACTCCCGCGGCGCCTGTTGCATCAGCTTCACCAGCGCGGCGGGCTCGACGGCGGTGCTCTGCTCGAAAGTCACGGCGCCGCCGGCGGGCCCGAGGTCGAGTCTGCGGATGCCGAGCGCGCGCGCGGTGAGCTTCAGCCGTGCGAGTCGGATCAGGCGCTGCGCGGCCTCGGGCAGGGGGCCGAAGCGGTCGTGGATCTCCGCCGTCAGCTCATCGAGTTGCTCGGGGCCCGCGGCCGCCGCGATGCGCTTGTAAAGCCCGAGGCGCACGTGCACATCGGCGATGAAGCTCTCCGGCAGGAAGGCCGGCAGGCGCAGCTCCACCTCCGTGGCCGCCGCCAGAGGTTTCGTCAGGTCAGGCTCGCGGCCGGCCTTCAACGCCGCCACCGCCTCCTCGAGCAGATCGAGATACAGCGCAAGGCCGATCTCGGACATCTGGCCGCTCTGGTGCTCGCCGAGCAGCTCCCCGGCGCCGCGGATCTCCAGATCGTGGGTCGCGAGCGCGAAACCCGCGCCCAGCTCCTCCATCGACTCGATGGCCTCCAGCCGCTTGGCCGCATCGGCGCTCAACGCGCGCCGCGGCGGGGCGATCAGGTAGGCGTAGGCCCTGTGGTGCGAGCGACCGACACGCCCGCGCAGCTGGTGCAGCTGCGCAAGTCCCATGTGATCGGCGCGATTGATGATGATGGTGTTGGCCGTCGGCACGTCGATGCCGCTTTCGATGATGGTGGTGCACAGCAGCAGATCGAAGCGCCGGTGGTAGAAATCCACCATCAGTTGCTCGAGATCGCGCTCGCGCATCTGGCCGTGACCGATGCGCACGCTCGCCTCGGGAACCAAGCCCTGCACATCGGCGGCGATCTTCTCGATGGTGCGGATCTCGTTGTGCACGAAATAGATCTGCCCGCCGCGGCGCAGCTCGCGCAGCACCGCCTCCCGCAGCGTCGGGCCGTGCCACTCGATGACGAAGGTCTTGATGGCGAGCCGCTCGGCGGGCGGCGTGGTGATGAGCGACAGATCGCGCAGCCCGCCGAGCGCCATGTTGAGGGTACGCGGAATGGGCGTGGCGGTGAGCGTGAGCACGTGAACGTTGGCGCGCAGCGCCTGCAGGCGCTCCTTGTCGCGGACCCCGAAGCGCTGCTCCTCGTCGACGATCAGCAGTCCCAGGTCCTTGAACTGCGCGTGCGCGTGCAGCAGCCGATGCGTGGCGATCACGATGTCGACCGTGCCGCGCTCGAGTCCCTCGAGCGTCGCGCGGGTTTCCTTCGCGTTGCCGAAGCGGGAGAGTCCCTCGATGCGCACCGGCCAGTCGGCGAAGCGGTCGCGGAAGTTGGTCAGGTGCTGCTGCGCGAGCAGCGTCGTCGGCGCGAGCACCGCCACCTGCTTGCCTGATTGCACCGCGGCAAACGCCGCGCGCATGGCGACCTCGGTCTTGCCGAACCCGACATCGCCGCACACGATCCGGTCCATCGGCCTGAGACTCCCGAGGTCCGCGAGCACCTGGCGGATCGCCTCGCGCTGGTCGTCGGTCTCCTCGAAGGGGAAAGCCTCGGCGAAGGTGCGGCAGTCGGCCTCGTTGAGCGTGAGCTTCAGGCCCGGCTGAGCCTTGCGCCGCGCATAGAGGTCGAGCAGCTCCGCGGCGACGTCGCGGATCTGCTCGGCGGCGCGCCTGCGCGCCTTGGCCCACTGATCGGTGCCGAGCTTGTGCAGGGGCGCGCTCTCGGGCGCCGCTCCCGTGTAGCGGGTCACGAGGTGCAGGGAGTGCACCGGCACGTACACCCGGTCGCCGCCCTGATACTCGAGCACCAGGAATTCCCCGGCCTGACCGGCCACCTCCATCGGCTGCAGGCCGACGTAGCGGCCCACACCGTATTCCTCGTGGACGACCGGGGCGCCGGGGTTGAGGTCCTGCAGATCGCGCAGAATGGCTTCCGGGTCGGCCGCGGCGCGCTTGCGGCGGCGCTCCTGGCGGGCGCGCGCGCCGAACAGCTGCGCTTCCGCGATCACCGCGAGCGGCGGCTCGGTGAGCCACAGGCCCGTCAAGTCGGGGGCCACGCAAAGGTTGAGAGGGGATGAGCCGGCGAGAAACTCCTCCCACCCGGATACCACCTGTACGGGGAGGCCGCGGGTGCGACTTTCCGTCCCCCTCTCATCCGTCCCACCCCCCGCGGCTCCGATCGGAGCCAAAGGATGGCTGCTCAGCAGCTCCTGCAGCACCTCGCGGCGGCCGGGGGAATCGGCGGCGATCAGCGCCCGGCCGCCGAAGGCGGCGAGGAAACGCTCGAGCGCCTCGAGCGGCCGCTCGGAGCGCATGTCGACGCGCAGCTCCTTGGGCGCAAGCGCCGGGAAGACCCGCATCGCGGCCGCCTCGGCAGGCCCGGCAGCGGTCTCGGTGTCGAGCGTGACGGAAGCGAAGCGCTCGATCTGAGCTGCGAGGGTCGCGGGGTCGATGAACAGCTCGGCCGGAGCGAGCACGGGCCGCTCGATGTCGTGGCGGCGCTCCTCGTAGCGCGTCTCGATGTCCTTCCAGGCCCTCTCGAGCGCTTCGGGCAGCGCCGCGTCGCGCACGATCACCGCGTTCGCCGGCAGATAATCGAGCAGGGTCGAGGTCTGCTCGAAAAAGAGTGGCAGGTAGAATTCCACGCCCGCCGGCGAGAGCCCCTCGCTCACCCCCCGGTACACGGCCGAGCGCATCGGCTCGCCCTCGAATCGGGTGCGGAATCGGCGCCGGAACTCGCGCACGGCTTCCGGATCGAGAGGCAGCTCGCGCGCCGGCAACAGCTGCAGGCTCTCGATCGTCTCGAGCGAGCGCTGCGAGTCCGGATCGAAGCGCCGGATGGCCTCGATCTGCTCATCGAACAGATCGATGCGCAGCGGCTGCTCCGTGCCCATGGGAAACACATCGAACAGCGAGCCGCGCACCGCGAACTCCCCCGGGCTCCTCACCTGGCTCACGCTCGCGTAGCCGGCATCGGCCAGACGCTGGCGGAATGGCTCGAGGCTGAGAGTCTGGCCGCGCGTGAGCACGAACGCCCGGGCCTGTACGTATTGCTTGGGCGGCAGGCGCTGCATGAGCGTGTCGGCCGCGACGATCAGGCAGCCGTGCTTGAGCTGCGGCAGCTCGTAGAGCGTGCGCAGGCGCCGCGAGATGATGTCGGGATGGGGCGAGAACAGGTCGTAGGGCAGCACTTCCCAGTCGGGGAAGGTGAGCGGCACGAGACGCCCGCCGGCGAAGAAGGCGAGCTCAGCCGTCAGCCGCGCGAGCTCGCGGGCCGCATCAACCACTACGACGTACAGTTTCTGGTCGGAGCGGGTGGCTTCGGCGAGCGCGAGCGCGGTGGCGCTGCCGTGCAAATGATGCCAGCGCAGGTGCCGCCGGGCGGCGCCTGGGACGGGCGGGTCAAGGATGTTCAAACGGCGACTGGAGCTTCCGTGATCTGAAGCCGCGGAGCGGCCGGCACGCAGTATATATCGATTGCGCCGGAGCGGCCGCGCAGCTGCATCGGCGGCAGCGCCGTGGCGCCGACATCGAAGCCGAGCTCATCGAGGGATTGCTTGAGCGCGCGGGAGAAGAGCATCTCCCCGGCGCGGGCGCGCTGGCACAGCCGCGCGGCCACGTTGACCGTATCGCCGATGAGGGTGTAGCTCATGTACGAGCTCGAGCCGATATTGCCGGCGACGACGTCACCTTCGTTGATGCCGATCCCGAGCCCCGCCTCGACCCCGTAGCGCTCCCGCCACGAGCCTGCGAGCGCGGCGAAGCTGTGCAGCATCTCCTGTGCCGCGCGCACCGCCCGGCGGGCGCTGTCGGGCTGCTCGAGCGGCACCCCGAACCCGAGCATCAGGCAGTCCCCTGCCATGTGGAAGACCGTGCCGTCGTGGCGCAGCGTGATCTCGGTGAGCAGCGAGAAGTACTCGTTGAGCAGCGGCACCACCTGGCGCGCCTCCAGGCGCTCGGACAGGCCCGTGAAACCGCGCAGATCCGCGAAGAGCACGACCGCATGGGCGCGCAGATCATCGGCGGACAGCAGTGTCTCGCGCAGCTGCACGTCCTCCAGGATCCTCTCCGCCAAACTGGGAGAGACGTAGCGCAGCACGGCACGGCGCAGCACTTCCTCACGGCGGCGAACCTCGGCCTTGAGGTGTGCCTGGGCCAGCTGGCGCCGCACGGCACCTGCTTCGACCAGCTCCTCGATGTTGAGCGACGCATCGACGGCCACGGGAGTTTTCCTGGAGTTCTTCTGTCAAGGGCAACGGCAAGGGTACCATAATCCCTGCGGCGCATGTCGGCATACCGCGACAGAGGTAATATGCCCGCGCTGCCCTAGCTTAACGGCCCCGGCGGGCTGGAACTTTAGGGAACGAGAACCGGATCACGGACCTGAGGGTGAGGGGCGCAGGGGTCAGTGGGAGGCTGCGCGCCTTTACGCGGGTATCCCTGCCTCCCGTCCCGGGACGGGCATACGCGTGCGCCTTTGCGACCGCCCCCTCTAGCGGGAGGTTTGGCGCGAGCCGTGCACCACCGCGTCTATGACGCGGTCGTACTCGAAGTAGACCGAGTAGCCGGGGTAGTTCCAGCGCGTGATCGGCGGATGGGCGCCGACGGCGGGGTAGCGCTTTTCAGGCCGTCCGAAGCGCGCCTCGACCTGGCGCATGGTCTGGCCCCGGTGCGGGCGTGGGATGGAGGAGGGCGCAATCATCAGCCGCCCGCTCACGACGATCGTCTCAGCCGACGCCACGCTCACCGCGCAACCCATGAGCAGTGCCAGGAGTGTTCGAGCACGCATGAGCAGACCTCCAGGGAACCTGTCGGACTATACGCCCCGGAGCTTGCCGTCAAAGCCGCCGCCGGCCGCCGCAGGCCAATTCTGTGACGCGGCTCAAGCAGCGGGCCGCGGGGGGACTATGGTTAAATGCCCGGAATGTTTCATCCGCTGTCGCTGTTCGTGGGCTGGCGCTACGTGCGCGCCCGCTCTCACAAGTTCTTCGTTTCCTTCATCACCTGGACATCCCTCGCCGGGGTGTGCGTCGGGGTGGCGGCCCTGATCGTCATTCTTTCGGTGATGAACGGCTTTGAGAGCGACCTGAGGTCACGCCTCCTCTCCCTCGATGCCGATGCCCGCGTCGTCACGCGCGATCCCGGGCAGCGCTCAGGCTCGGCGAGCCCGGCGCAATGGCGCGCGGCCGAGAAGGTGATCCGCGCAACTCCCGGCGTGACCGGCGTCGCCCCCTTCGCGCAGCTGCAGGCGCTCGCGGTGCGCACCCCGCAGATGTTGCCGGTGCTGCTGCGAGGCATCGATCCGAAGGTCGAGCCTTCGGTGAGCCGCCTCGTCGGCGCCCTCAAGGCGGGCAAGCTCTCGGACCTCGCCCCCGGAAGCGATCACGTGATCATCGGCGAGGTGATCGCCGAGGAGCTCGGCCTCGAGCCCGGAAGCCGGATGACGCTGCTCATTCCCGCCGTGACCTCCGGCGGGCTGCCGGTGCCGCAGCTGCGCAGATTCGAGGTCGCCGGTGTGTTCTCGATCGGGCTCGCCGACAGCGACGCGACCCTGGTGTTCGCCAACATCCACGATGTGCGCGCGCTCCTGCCTCCCGGCGGGCTCGATCAGGGCCTGCATGTGCGCTATCGCAACCCGCTCGATGCGCCGCAGGTCTCGGCCCGCCTGCGCGAGCGGCTGCCGAGGCGCTTCCGGGTGATCGACTGGACGCAGGACAATGCGGCCTACTTTCGCGCCATCCGCATCGAGAAGACCATGATGTCCCTGATCCTGCTGCTGATCGTGGCGGTGGCCGCCTTCAACATCGTCGCCATGCTGGTCATGGTGGTGAACGACAAGCGCACCGACATCGCCATTCTGCGCACCTTCGGGGCTTCCCCGCGGCGGGTGCTCGGCATCTTCCTCACCCAGGGTCTCACCATCGGCTGGCTGGGGGTGGCCCTCGGGGTGGCGCTCGGCCTGACGCTCGCCTGGCATGTCGATCCGGTGGCGGCTTTCCTGCAAAGTGCCTTCGGCTTCCAGATCTTCAACGCCCATGTCTACTACATCACCACCATCCCTTCGGTGGTGAAATGGAGCAACGTTGTGACGATCGGCGCAGCGGCGCTGCTGCTCACCGCGGCGGCCACCGTGTACCCGGCGGTGCGCGCCGCCCGCACCTCTCCGGCCGAAGCGCTGCGCTACGAGTAGGCAGTCGATGCAGAGCCGGTACGAATGGATGATCGGCACGCGCTACCTGCGCTCGACGCATCGGCGCGGCTTCGTCTCCTTCGTGGCGCTGATGTCGGTCTGCGGCCTGGCGCTCGGGGTGGCCACCTTGATCGTGGTGCTCTCGGTGATGAACGGCTTCGGGCGCGAGCTGCGCAGCCGCATCCTGAGTGTCACCTCGGATGCGACCATCATGGGACTGCAGGGCACCATCGCCGATTGGCAGGCCGTGCAGCGGCAGATCGAGCGCCAGCCGCACGTGCTCGCGGTGGCCCCCTACATCGAGCAGCACGCCATGCTTGCTCATGGCGAGCGCATCGCCGGCGCTTCGGTGCGCGGCGTGCGGCCCGCGCGGGAGATTCACGTCACCTCGCTGGCGCGCCACCTCGAGGCCGGAAGCCTGCGGGATCTGCGTCCGGGCCGCTACGACGTGATCCTCGGCGTCGATCTGGCCCGCGCGCTCGATGTGCGGGTGGGGCAGTCGGTGGTGCTGATCGCGCCGGAGGGCATCGCCACACCCGCCGGACTCGTGCCGCGGATGCGCAGATTCAAGGTGGTGGGACTGTTTCACTCCGGCATGTATCAGTACGACCGGGGGCTCGCGCTGATCAACCTGACGGACGCATCGAGGCTGTTTGGTCTCGGGCCGGACGAGGTCACCGGCATGCGCCTGAGGCTCGATGATCCCTGGCAGGCCCCGCAGGTGGTGCGCAAGGTGGCCTATGCCCTCGGGGGCGCCGGCTACTATGTGAGCGACTGGACGGACAAGCACGTCAATTTCTTCCGCTCCATCGAGAGCACGAAGTCGATGATGTTCGTGATTCTGTCGATGATCGTGGCGGTGGCGGCGTTCAACATCGTCGCCACGCTGGTCATGATCGTGAAGGAGAAGCAGTCCGACATCGCGATCCTGCGCACCTTCGGCGCACGGCCTCTCAACGTGCTCGCCCTGTTCGCGGTGCAGGGCACGCTGATCGGGCTCGCCGGGACGGGGCTCGGGGCGGGGCTCGGGGTGCTGGTCTCCGATCACCTCGAGGCGCTCGTCGCGGCGCTTCAGCGGCTGCTGCACACCCAGTTTCTCAACCCCCAGGTGTACTACATGAGCGAACTGCCGGCCTACGTCCAGGGATCCGATGTACTGCGCGTCTGCGGCGTGGCGTTCCTGCTGTGCGCGCTCGCGACGGTGTATCCGGCTTGGCGCGCCGCGCGCACCGCCCCCGCGGAGGCTTTGCGGCATGAGTAACGTGGTGCTCGAGGCGCGCGGGGTCGGCAGAAGCTTCCAGCAGGGCCCGGTGACGCTCGAGGTGCTTCGCGGCGTCGAGCTGAAGATCACCGAGGGCGAGCGGCTCTCGATCGTCGGGGCGTCCGGCTCCGGCAAGACGACGCTGCTGCAGATTCTCGGCGGCCTCGACCGGCCGAGCACCGGGCAGGTCATGATCGATGGACGCGACATACACGCGCTCACCGAGAGGGAAAGGGGCGAGCTGCGCAATCGCACGCTCGGCTTCGTCTACCAGT
>JAJZLX010000505.1 GCA_021850555.1 Pseudomonadota bacterium
TGCAGACCTGGATCTGCACGGTGGCGATGCTGCTCGGGAGGCTGGAGATCTTCAGCGTCATCGTGCTGTTCACGCGCACGTTCTGGCGGAAGTAGTCAGCGGCCGCGGTCCCGGCTCGGCGATGCGCAGCATGCACAGACCCGCCAGCAGCAAGCTCACCCCGCCGAGCACAAGCTCGAAGACTGCGTGGCCGTGGAAGAGCGTTTCCAGCAGCACTCCGAGCACCCCGGCCGCCGCCAACTGGGGAATGACGATGAAGAAATTGAAGATCCCCATGTAGATGCCCATCTTCTCGGCGGGCAGATGGTCGGCGAGCAGCGTGTAGGGAAGCGAGAGAATCGAGGCCCAGCCGAAACCGACGCCGAGCATCGACAGCAGCAGCCAGCGCGGATCGCGAATCCAGAGGAATGAGATCAGCCCGACCGCAGCGGCGATCAGATTGATGATGTGCGTCCCGCGCAACCCGGCACGGCGCACCATCTGCGGGATGACGAGCGCAGCGAGCACCGCGAAACCGCTGTACGCAGCGAACAGCACGTCCACCCAGTTGGCGCCCGCGTTGTAGGCGCTCGAGAGCGGGTTGCTGCTGCCGAACTGCACCGCGGTAACCGCCGGAGTCGTGTAGGTCCACACGGTGAAGATCGCGAACCAGGAAAAGAATTGTACCCAGGCGAGGCGCCGCATCGCCTCAGGCATGTCGTACAGGTCCGCCATCACCTGCCGAGCCATGCCGCGGCTGCGCGTGCGGCTGAGCCACAGGAACAGCGCACCGGCGATCGCGCCGGCCGCGGCGAGCAGGTACAGTTGCCGCTCGAGCGCGCAGCGGTGGACCGCCAGCGCCCCGGCGGCACCGACAACGAGCAGCAGCGCTCCGGGCCGCCAGGCGCCGGACACGTCTGTCGGCGGGCGCGGCGGCGGCGAATCGGCGAACGCGCGTAGGCGCTCCGGCGGATACTCTCGCGTCGTGAGCACGGTCCAGAGCACCGCTGCGATCAACACTGCGCCGCCGGCGTAGAAGGAGATCCGCACGGTGGAGGGAATTTCCCCACGGGGGGCGACGTTGGCCACGCCGAGATGCGCCAGCACCCAGGGCAGCACCGAGGACAGCACTGCGCCGATGCCGATGAACACCGTCTGCCACGTGAATCCGAGTGCCCGCTGCGCGGCCGGCAGCTGGTCGGCGACGAACGCGCGGAACGGCTCCATGGAGACGTTCACGGAGGCATCCATCAGCCACAGCATCGTCGCGGCAACCCATAGCGTGGGCGAGTTCGGCATCACGAGGAGCGCGGTGGCGGTGAGCACGGCGCCAGCCAGGAAGTACGGCCGGCGCCGCCCGAACCGTCCCCAGGTGCGGTCGGAGGCGTAACCGATGACGGGCTGCATCAGCAGCCCGGTGAGGGGAGCGGCGATCCACAGCGCTGGAATTTCCGCTTGGCGTGCGCCGAGGGTCTGGAAGATGCGGCTGACGTTGGCGTTCTGCAATCCGAAGGCAAACTGGATGCCGAGAAAGCCGACCGACATGTTGAGGATCTGCCGGAGCGGCAACTCGGGCCTGGCGCTCACCGCCTGCGCTCCGGCGCCAGCGGCGCGATATGCAGCCCGAAAATCCGCGCGCGGTTCACCGGCCCGGCGGCCCCGCCCTGCCCGCCGGTGTAGTACGCGTAGCGCGCCAGATCGCTCATGTTGAAGCCGCCGGTGAGGCGGAAGGTGCAGCGCGCCCCCGCACGCGCACGGAAGCGCACCACCGTCGAGGCATGCACGCCGTCGCTCTGCGGCATGACGAGTGGGCGGCGCTGCCGAGGCTCGCCCGCACAGCGGATCACCATCCGCCGTACCGCGGCGGTGATGCCGGTGCTGATCGGCCCATGGTCGTTATCGTAGTCCACCCAGGCCAGATACACCGCGGCGCGTGGCGCGGTCCAGTGGCGCGGCCAGGCCGAGCCCACCGTGCTCACCGGTCCCACGCAGCGCGAGCGGCTATGCAGGGACTGCAGCCCGCCCGCGCCGCGGGCGGTGACGCTGAAGCATTGCAGCCCGTCGCGCCTCGCGACCGAAACCCGCCGGGAAATCGGCCCCCAGCGCCGGCCGTTGACATACAGGACGCCGGGTACCGCCGAGTCGATGTGCCAGCGCATCCCTTGCGCCGTCACCACGGGCGCTGGCGGCGTGGGCGGCAGGTACATCGGCGCATTCAGCCGCAGCCCGGTGACGGCAACTTGGCGGCTCACGAGCTGAACCCTCGTCACGGGGCCCTGCCGGCGGACGCTCCCGCGCACAAGGAGATTGCCGTCGATGCGCGCGGGTCGCACGAGCACGATGCGCCGGGCGCCGAGACGCAAGTTGATGGTCTGGCGTGTGCCGAACAGCATCGGCACCAGGGCAGCAGGCAGCTCGGGATGAATGCTGCCGTCGTCACGCACGCCGAATACCCCGCGCACCACCATGTCGAGATAGCCGGCCACCGACCAGAGCTGACGCCGGGAGTCGACCACCGGACCGCCGAGCCGGCCGGGCACATGCGTCGACTGAGCACGCAGGGAGAAGTTCTCCATGTTCGAGCCGGCGAGCGCCGCACCGCGCACCAGCGAGTGCAGCTCGTGCGTGATCAGCGATACATCCCGTACGCGCCGCGCGGCACGTAGCGTGTAGTCGCTGACGAACGGCCAGATGGCCCGGTTGTGGTAGATGGGTTGATCGCGCCGCTCGGGCCAGATCACCGGGCTGCCGGCCGGCCAGCTCGGATAGCGTGCGAGCGCCCGGCGCGCGCGCGCCGGCGGCGCCACACCGCTCGTGATTGCCAGATCGATGCCGAGCAGGTCGTATGCGTCGTACGGCGCGGGATTCACGCGGCCGCCGACGTAGCTCATGTAGAGGCCCTGCTGCGGCTGCCAGAACCAGCGGTTGATGGCCGTGCGCAGCGCCCCCGCCTGCGCCCCATAGCGGCGCGCCAGCGCGGCGTGCCCCCGCTGGCGCGCCAACGTTGCCGCCAGCCGCAGCGCCTCGTAGTGCAGTACGTTCGTCGACAAAGCGAACGACTGCGCGATGAACACCACATTGTGAGCGGTCCACTCCGGGTACGTCTGCTGGCGCCAGTCGAGAAACGACGTCTCGCCGCGATACAGACCGACGTGGGGATCGAATGCGTAGCGGCGATCCTGGGCCAGATTGTCCTGCAGCGCCCGGTAGACCGTAGCGGCGAAGCGGCGATCGCCGAGCAGATGCCGCGCGCCGAGGAACCATACCATCCGATCGGTGCTGACGGGCCAGCTGCCGCCGGAGCCGGTGTCCTCCATGACGTACAGTCCCGGCCGCACGCTGCTCGTGCGCACCGGCGAGAGTTTGAACAGCAGAGAAGTCCGCGCACGCCTGGGATCGAACCGCCACAGTGCGAGATCGGTGGAATAGGACAGATCGCGCGTCCAGGCGAACGGCCAGTCCTTGCCCGCGATGAAGCAGCGGCAAGGGATGGGCTTGTCGTGGTTGAAGGCGGGATCGTGGATGGCGTTCACGGAGTCCCTGCGCAGGTCCGACTGCGCCATGGCGAACAGCGCATCGAACAGCGTGCTCGCCGTGCGGACGCGATCGGGCTGCGGGCGAATGATCCGCGTACGGACCGGACTGTGCAGCACGTAACCGCCGCCGGAACGCCGGGTGACCCGGGCCGTGCGACCTTGCCAGCGCAGCCCCGTATGCCAGTTGGCGGCGGCCGCAGGCATCGCTGCGACCGCCCACGCGGCGGCGCAAACGGTGAGTGCGAGCGCCAGCCGCGCACCGCGAATCCGCAGGCCGGGCTGCGCCATTCGTGCGTCGTTGCTCATTGCTCGAGTATCGCTCCGAAGTCGGCCGGGACCGACACCGTCACGTTACCATTTTCCACGGTTTAGGCGAGCCCCGAGAGCAGATCCGCCACCGTCGACCCGTTGGTCACGCTGAGCTGCGACACCGGCACCGTGACCGTGTGCGCCTTCGTATCGGCATTGAGCACCACAGCGATGCGGTTGTCCGCATCGACGCGCCCGTACGCGTGCACGTCGTCGGCATCGTCCGTGATCAGAGTCATGAACGACCCGGTGCGCAGCCCGCGCTCGCCGGCGCGATCCGCCCGCCTCCCGGCCGCCACCGCGCCGCAGGGGGACCAGCGCGGCCGCGGTCGGAAGCGGCGCCGCCGATTTTACTGTTCCAGAATCGCCCCATAGTGTCCTTGCACGGTCACGTCTACGTATCCTTTGCCGCCGTTGTCAGCGACCGTATACTGCGTGCCGCTGATCAGGTCCGTCACAGTAGAGCCCACGCCATCGCCCGCCAGCCAGACCGGGATGTCCACGGTCTGGGTGCTGCTCGAGTTGTTGA
>JAJZLX010000477.1 GCA_021850555.1 Pseudomonadota bacterium
CGTTGGTGGTGCCGCGCTTGCCCTTGCCGAACATGTCGAGTGCGAATGCGGCATAGCCGTGCCAGGCGAGCCGGCGCGCCTTGCGCTCGACGAACTCATCCCGCCCGCCCCAGGCGTGGCTGATCAGGACCGCGGGCTGCGGTCCCGGACGGGAGTCGTCGTGACAGAAGAATCCCTCGAGGAGGACCTGCCCCTCGTGGTATTCGAGCAACTGCTCGCGTATCGCCATGATGCGCTCTCCGATTTACGCAGGGGAGTGCGATTCTAGCGCTTCAGCAGTCCCACCGAGAGCAGCACCAGGCCGGCGCCGAGCACCGTGCCGCCCACCCAGCCCGGCAGCGGGCGCTCCTGGCTCACGCTCGCCGTCAGTCCGCCCAATTTCAGGACGTGGTGCTCGCTCGCGTAATGCAGGGGATGCGCGATGAGGAAGATGCCGCCGCCGATGAGAATCAGTCCCGCGATCAAGAGTGCTTTCACGGTGAGGCTGCCTGAGGGCCTGGAGGCCGAGGGGCTCATTGTAGCAGCAGGCGTTGCGGTGGCCCGGACCGGCTCACACGGCGGTCGCAGGGGCGCCGGCGGCGCTTTCGCGTGCGGCGAGCGATGGCTCGAGCGCGGCCGGGCATTCCCGGTAGGCACTCGGGGAGGCACCGGTGATCCGACGGAACACTCTGGTGAAATACGACGGATCGTTGAATCCGACGGCCGCCGCCACGTCGGCGATCGACATGGCGGGATTGTTCAGCAGCCGTTTGGCCTGCTCGATGCGGTAGCAAGCCAGGTAGTCGACATAGGTGACTCCGTAGGCCGCCTTGAATTCCCGACAGAATCGGGACGGTGACATCTGACAGAGCCGGGCGATCTGCGACTCGGGCAGGGGCTGTCCGTAGTACTTGCTGATGTGCGTCAGGGAGTGCTCGAGACGCAGGGAAGGCGCGGTGTGCGGCCGGTAGCGGACCTCCACCGGCATCTGTGCCAACAGCGCCTGCGGCTGCCGCTCCGACTGTGAGCGCCGCGCATGCACGGCCTGCGAAACCCGCTGCAGGCAGTGCTCGATCTCCTCGGGCGCGATCGGCTTGATGAGCAGATCAAACACCCGCACGCGCAGGGCCCACACCGCGAACTCGAGCGAGCATTGCGCGGTGAGCAGGACGATCGGTGCGGAAGGCCAGCGGCGCTTGGTCTCCGGGACCCGCTTCAGCTGCGCCATCTCCGGATAGTCGAAGTTGAAGCCGATGAGATCCCAGTCTCCCTCGGCCTCCTTGTCGAACAGTTGCGTGATCTCGATCTCGTGCAACCGGCAGATCGCGGCAAACCCCGCCATCCAGGCTGCGCGGGGTATGGCGGCGCTGCAATCGTTCACCCAAAGCAGCTGCAGTGGGACCATAGACTGGCTTAATTATCGTTCTTATGCGCTCGAAGCTATCAGTATCTTCCGGTGACGCAAGAGTGGTCGATTTCACATATTCCCGGGTTGCCGGTGAGCCGCACATCCCCGCGCGTTCTTGCGCGCGCTTGGCGGGCTCCGCGCGGCCGTTGCACGCGCCGCGAGCGCGGTTGCGGATCGGGCGGGGGGGAAGCGGGGGGCAACATGTTGCATGGCGCCCATCGATGGCCGATCAACTGGCTGCTGTGCGTACAGGCGAACGGACCGCGCGATGCGGGGCAGGGCGTTACAGTGTCAGGTGTGGGAGGCATCAGGGATGGTGATGCATCAAGTCACTGAATACGCTCACCAGTCTGACCACGGCGGGACCGACGGCGACCAGAAAGAACGACGGGAACAGACACAGCGCGAGCGGAAAGATCATCTTGGTGCCGATCTTGGCCGCTTGTTCTTCGGCGGCCTGCACGCGCTTGTCGCGGAACTCCTCGGCATAGATCCGCAGGGCGTCCGCGATGCTGGTGCCGAAGCGCAGGGTCTGCACCATGAGGGTCACCAGGCCGCGGATGTCCGCGAGGCCGGTGCGCTCGGCCAGGTTCCTCAACGCCTGTGCGCGCTCGACGCCCGCGCGCATCTCGGCATTGACAAGGGCAATCTCCGCGCCGAGCTCCGGATGGCTGACGGTGAGCTCGTCGGCCACCCGCTGCAGGGCGGGCGCGAGCCCGAGCCCCGCTTCCACACAGACGACGAGCAGATCGAGCGCATCGGGAAAGCCGGCACGCAGGGCGCGCTGGCGCTTGAGCACGCGCCGGTCGAGCCACATGCTCGGCAGCACAGAGGCGGCCACCGAGGCCGCCAGGGCATAAAAGATCAGCTGGTCCGGGGTGACGTTCGGGAACAGTGGCCAGGCGAGCAGCACCGCGAGGGGCGGGGCCGTGAGGAACAGCGCCTTCGCGCCGTAGAACGTGCGCAGCGCGGTGGCGGAGCGGTAGCCGGCGTATGTGAGCCGCTGCTCGACTTTCGAGCGCTCCCTGGCCCGCTTCGGCAGCACCAGGGTCGCAAACGGGTGCAGACGCGCCACGAGCCTTGCGCCGAACCGCGGGCGAGCCGCCTGCTCCCGCGCGACCTTCCCGAGGCGCCGCCAGCGCGGATCGGCCGCCGAAGTGACCACGGCGAACACCCCTAGGCTGAACACGAACACCGCGGCGGCGGCGAGCAGCACGAACAGGGCCGGGTTGCTCGCCAGATGAGCGAATTCGGCGCCGAGGCGGGCGAGGGTGCTCGACATGAAAGCCTCCGGTCAGACCACGATTCGGATGATTCTGCGGATCCAGATCATGCCGATGAATCCCATCACGACGGCGATAATGATCAACTTCGGCCCCAGCGGGTTGTGCAGCAGCACGGGGAAATATCCCGGACTGCTGATCGAGATGAGGGCAAACAGCGCGAAGGGAATGAGCATCAGGATCCAGGCTGACAGCCGCCCTTCCGCCGACAGCGTGCGGATGCGGCGGTGGAGCTTGAACCGCCCGCGAATCACCGCCGTGATGCGGGTGAGAATTTCCGCGAGGTTGCCGCCCGTTTCCTTCTGAACCAGCACGGCCGTCACGAACGCCATGGCCGACACGCTCGGCACTCGTTCCAGGAACCCGAGCAGCGCATGCCGCAGATCGCCCCCGTAATTGATCTCCGAGAAGATGTAGTCGAATTCCCGCCCGATCGGCTGCTCCATGTCCTGCGCCACCAGCTTCAGGCACTGCGTGAACGGGTGGCCGGCCTGCAGCCCTCGTTTCATGACATCGAGCGCCTCGGGCAACTGCTCCTCGAACTTCGCCGTGCGGGCGGCGCGCTGCTGCAGGATCCTTACCCACGGCAGGGCCGAGGCGGCCAGAGCCGCCGGCGCGGCGACATACCACAGATGCATCAGCTCCCAACCGGCCATGCCGGCGGCCATCCCCAGGGCGATCGAGCCGAATGCCAGCCGGTACGCCGGTGTGCTGCTGCCGCTTTGCTCGAGCAGGCGCGCAAGGATTTGCATTCCGGGCAGCGACTCGAGCGACTGCTCGAGCGGCGTGCGCTCCGTGCGGTATTTCTGGCGCAGCAGCGTCTCCACCTCCGCGTCCGTTTCGGTCTTGAGCGTCGCCAGGCGCTCGAGCAGGCGCTTGTGCATCCGGCGGCTCTCGCCGAACACCGGGATCGTCAGACCCGCCATCAGCACAAACACGGCCAGGAACACCAGACCGACGAAAATCCACACGCCGCCCGCACTCATGACGTCTTCCTCCCGGCGGCTTTGTCGCCGGCCTCGCGGAACACCTCGTAGGACAGATCGATGCCGCGCTCGCGCAGGCGCTTGAGGAATCCCGGCACGATCCCGGTCGGGCGCAGCCCCCCGAGCACATTGCCCTGCTCATCGAGCCCGCGGCGCCGGAAGGTGAAGATCTCGGAGATGGTGATGATCTCCCCTTCCATGCCGTTCGTTTCCTGCAGGCTCACCACGCGGCGACGGCCGTCCTCGTGCCGCTCGATCTGCACGATGATGTCGATTGCGGAAGTGATCTGGGCACGCAGCGCCCGCGCCGGGAACGTGATGCCGGTCATCGCCACCATGTTCTCGATCCGCCCGAGGGCATCGCGCGGGGAGTTGGCGTGAATCGTGGTGAGCGAGCCATCGTGCCCGGTGTTCATCGCCTGCAGCATGTCGAGGGCTTCGCCCCCGCGGACCTCGCCGATCACGATGCGGTCCGGGCGCATGCGCAGACTGTTGCGCACCAGATCCCGCTGGGTGACCGCGCCACGTCCCTCGATGTTCGGCGGGCGTGTCTCGAGCCGCACGACGTGCGGCTGGCGCAACTGCAGCTCCGCGGAGTCCTCGATGGTGACGATCCGCTCGGTGGGCGGAATGAACCCGGAGAGAATGTTGAGCAGCGTGGTCTTGCCCGCGCCCGTGCCGCCGGAGACCAGGAC
>JAJZLX010000118.1 GCA_021850555.1 Pseudomonadota bacterium
AGGTCGCGAACACCGGGTAGATCATGAACAGGCCCAGCAAGCGCACCGAGAACACGGAGGCAAGCGAGGCGGCGGCGCGCAGCTCTTTCTTTTCCATCAGGATTTCAGGGTTTTCGCCTCGAAAAAGCGGTTTTCGAGCTTACTTCGATCGGGCGGCACGCGCCAGCCGAGTTTCCCGCTTGGGCGAGCCAACCGCGCCCTTGCGGCGGCATTTCTCGCAGCGCCCGCCGGCCGCGCACCTCGCCGGCGAGAAGCGCCGAATGGCAATTGAACGCATGCCGGGGCCCGCATAGACTGCCTGCAGGCAAAATCTCTCCGGCAATGGAGTCGCTCATGCAGGGCTCATTCTTCCGCTTCTACGTGCACGAAAGCCATCGCCATCACGGCAGGCTCGTGTGGGAGTGGCTGCTCGAGCAGGGCAACCTGCTCGGCATCCGCGGCGGCTCGGCCTTCAAGGCCATGGCCGGCTTCGGCCGCCATCACATGCTGCACGAGGCACGCTTTTTCGAGCTCGCCGGCACACTCACCGTAGAGGTGGAATTTCTCGTGACTCAGGAGGAGGCGCAGAAGCTGCTCGAGCTGCTGCACCGTGAGAAGGTGCGCCTGTTCTACGCCTATACGCCGGCACATTTCGCAGTGGTGAACCCGGACGCCGCAGACCCCCCGATGGTCGCGGAGAGTCCCTGAACGATCCTCTGCGCGGGGCCGCAGCCCCGACATTGCTGCCGGAGTGAAACACTCCGAAGCCCGCCGGCGAGGATCCGCCATATCTGATTGACAAAGCGGCCACGGGCTGCCCATTGTGGCCGCCTCAAGCTCTACGGGCGTGCGGGCATCGAAACATGACCTCCTCGCGACCCAAGGTTCTCGTCATCGGGGGCGGCTTTGCCGGCCTGTCAGCGGTTCGCGGCCTGAACGGCGCCGAGGCCGACGTCGTGCTCATCGACCGCTATAACCACCACACCTTTCAGCCGCTGCTCTATCAGGTCGCCACGGCCGGACTGGCATCGCCGTCGATCGCGGCGCCCTTGCGACACATTCTGCGCGACCAGCCGAACGTCACGGTCCTGCTCGGCGAGGTCCGCTCGGTCGACTTGCAGTCGCGGCGGGTTGAGGTCGACGGCGTTTCTCATCCCTACGACTACCTGATCGTGGCCACCGGCAGCACCCATGCCTACTTCGGTCACGATGAGTGGGCTCAAGACGCACCGGGACTGAAGACGCTCGAGGACGCGCTCGCCATCCGGGCGCGCATCCTCACCGCCTTCGAGCGCGCCGAGGCCGCCGAGGACGCCGGGGAGCGGGAAGCGTGGCTCACCTTCCTGATCGTCGGCGCCGGCGCCACGGGCGTCGAGCTCGCCGGTACGCTTGCCGAGATCGCCCGCCACACGCTGAAGCGCGAGTTCCGCCGGATCGACCCCGCCACGGCGAAAGTCCTGCTGGTAGAGGCGGGCCCCCGGGTCCTGCCGGCATTCCCGGATTCGCTCTCGATCAAAGCGCGTCACCAGCTCGAGCGGCTCGGGGTCATCGTGCGCACGGGCCTGCCCGTCACACATCTCGATGATCGCGGCGCACGAATCGGACAGGAGCCGATTGCGGCGCGCACGGTGCTGTGGGCCGCCGGCGTTGCCGCCTCACCGGTCGGCAAGGCGCTCGGTGTGGGCACCGACCGCGCCGGCCGTGTACGCGTCAACGCGAGTCTTTCCGTGTCCGGCCACCCCGAGGTGTTCGTCGCCGGCGATCTGGCCTGCCTGCCCGAGGAAAGCGGCTCGATTCCGGCGATCGCGCCGGCCGCGAAGCAGATGGGACGCTACTGCGCCCGGGCGATCCGCGCGGCGCTGGCGAACCGCCCGATCGGACCGTTTCGCTACCGGCATGACGGCTCGCTCGCCACCATCGGGCGGATGGCGGCAGTGGCGGATTTCGGGCGCGTCCGGCTCTCGGGCCTCCTTGCCTGGTGGGTCTGGCTCACGGCCCACGTGTACTTCCTCATCGGATTCCGCAACCGGCTCGTCGTGCTCATCGACTGGGCTGAGGCCTATTGGAGCTACCGGCGCGGGGCGCGCATCATCTTCCCCTCCCAGCGCGCCCTGCCCGGCCGCGCGACGGAGCACCTGGAGGAGCTGCAGCGCCGGGCCGGATGCTGAGATCAAGGACACCGGCGCAGCCCCCCGCCTGGCGGCCCGGGCGCGGAATCCGGGCCGTCAGGGGCGCTCGAGTGCTCAGTGCTTGGCGTGCGGCGCCATGATCTTCGCGAGCAGATTCACGGTGCCGGGGATCCGCACCAGGTGCGGATAGCGCGGCCCGCCGAAGTAGCTCACCTCGATCGTGTGGAACCAGCCGTCCTTCGAGACGATGAAGGTGGTCGGCTGGTGGGTGTGCTCCGCCTGCACCATCACGTACTTCAGCACGGCCGGCGTGTAGCGCTGGCCGTCCACCGACTCGATCTTCATCCCCGGCGCCATCGCCGCCTTCCACGCAGGCGACCACTCGCGCACGTCGGTGAGCTTGCCGCCCTGGCCGATGTTGAAGCCGTAGCTCAGCCACTGGTCATTGAAGTGCATCAGCTGCTCGGCCGACTGGATGAACGGATTGGGCTTGGAGTTGTACACCAGGCGCCAGCCGGAGCGCTTGATCTCGCCGGTCGGCGGCAGCTTGGCAATCTCGTACACGTGGCGCTGGAAGAACGCGTGCCAGTCGTACGGCACCACCTCGTTCAGCAGATGCTCGATATCCGCGCGCGTGTACGTCTTGGTGATCGGCCCGGTGAACTTCGGCTCCGAGTACAGGTGCAGGAAGGTATCGAGCGACTTCCTGTCGTGCGTCTTGGCGCGGATGATGGTGTCGACATCGAGCCACAGCAGCTCGCCCTCGGTGTAGAAGTCCCCGGCGGTGCGCCGGATCGAGGGGTATTGCCCGTTCGCCGTCATGTAGTAATACGGCGCGCCGGTGGTGAGGTCGATCAACGGAGTGGTGTCGCGGCCCGGCTCGGTCGCCATCTGGCTGTAGAGCATCGCCAGGTACTGCGGGTACTCGCTCGGCTTGCGGATGCCGCAGCGGAACGAGAGCAGGTCACCCAGGTACTGGTTCATGCCCTCGTAAACCCAGAGCAGGTCGGTGCGCTGCGGGATCTGGTAGTTGTCCGTGGTCAGATCCCAGGGCCGGCGGTACTTGCCGTTCCAGGAGTGCGAGAACTCGTGGGTGATCAGGTCGCCGGCGACGAGCTGCCACTTCGGATTCGTCATGAAGCTGGCCGGCGCCCGGTTGTCGCTCGACTGGTGGTGCTCGATGCCCTCGAAGCCGATCTTGTTCGAGAGCGTGAGCAGCGCATGGTAGTTGTACCAGTGGCGCGAGCCGTACAGCGCCAGCGCCTCGGGCGTCATGTTCTTGTACGCATCGAGGATCTTGGCCGGAACATCGAGATCCTGCGGCGCATCGGCGAACATGTCGAGCCACTGATGGGCGTCGCCGTGCTGCCAGAGCAGCACCTTCTTGTAGTAGCGGCCCATGTCGAGCGGCGAGTCGCCCACGTAGGTGAGCGGCTCCTCGGCGAAGTTCACGCGCTGGCCCACGCGGCTCACCGTCGTGAGCGCCGTGCCGTAGCCCCAGCCCTTCGGCAGGATGATGCTCGGCTTGATGTAGTAATGGTGATAGTTGATGTCGTTCTGATAGAAGAACATCCGGGTCCAGCTGATCACCGCCGCATTGGGGGTCGCCCTGTGGCTCGCCCCTCCGTTCAACAGCACGGTGAACTGTACCTTGATCGAGTCGACGCCCTGGGGCACCTCCACGTGGAAGGCGTACATGTCCACCTTGTCGCGGTGCCAGGGGAGCGAGCGGCCGTCGGCGCTCACCTTGATCTGCGAGACGTCCGCCAGCGGATTGTGTGGCGAGTGATAGCCCGGGATCCACTGCGGGTACACGAACGTGAACGGACCCGGCCTCACCGGTATGTGCATCGTCGAGGTCGCAAACCCCCGCCCGGCGGTGCTCGCGTCGACCACCAGTGTCTCGGGGTTGCTCTGGGTGGCGTAGGGCACCGCATTGGCGTTGGGCTCGGGAATGAGCCCCGCGGCGCTCGCGGCGGCACACAGCCCGAGCGAGGCGACCGCCAACATCGAGCAGATAGACTTGCAGTTCACGATACTCCCCTTTTCCGTTGCGGCTCATCCGCCGCGCAGCCCCGCCCGGCGGCCCGGACTCGGGATCCGGGCCGCCGGGGGCGCTCGAGTGCTCAGTGCTTGGCGTGCGGCGCCATGATCTTCGCGAGCAGATTCACGGTGCCGGGGATCCGCACCAGGTGCGGATAGCGCGGCCCGCCGAAGTAGCTCACCTCGATCGTGTGG
>JAJZLX010000131.1 GCA_021850555.1 Pseudomonadota bacterium
CTATCTTCAGACCATGGCCAACCAAGGCTACAACCCACTCGTCGCTATCCAAATGGCTCTCTCCGGTCAGCTGTACGCAGAATCGGGTGAGTAGTTACGGCCAGGCAACGTGCGCGAGCTGCGCAACGTCATCCGGCGCGCCTGCCTGCTGTCCGAGGTGCCGCTGATCGGCGTCGGGGCGCTCAACCTCCCGCAAGTGGAGCCGGCGGGCGAGGCCGAGGGTGGGTCCCTCGATCGCCTCGGGCTCGAAAAGACCCTCGAGCGCAACGGCGGCAACGTATCGCGCGCGGCGCGCGAGCTGGGCCTGTCCCGACAGGCGCTGTACCGCCGCATGGAGAAGCTGGGTCTGAAGGCCAACGATGGCCGGTAGGCTGCGCGGGTCGATCGCCGCTCGTATGGGCCTGGTGCTCGCCGCACAGGCGCTGATCGCCGCGGGATTGACCGCCGCGGCCCTGCATTGGCTCGCCTCGCCCATGCTCGGGCTCGCGCTGGCGCTGCTCGTGTGCGTGCCGGTGCTCGCATGGCTCGCGCAGCGCGCCGCGCACCCCTGGCGCAAGACGATAGCGGCGGTCGGCGGCGCGATCGGCGGCCTGCGCGAGCGGGATTTCAGCGTCAACATCGCCACACCCCACATCGAGGAGTTGCGCACCCTGGTCGAGGCCTATAACGGGCTCGGAGAGGTGCTGCGGCGGGAGCGATTCGATCTGTATCAGCGCGAGCTGCTGCTCGACACCGTTCTGCAGACCACGCCGCATGCGTTGGTACTGAGCAACGACGCGGGCCGGATCGTGTACGGCAACGTCGCCGCGCGCGCGCTGCTCAACGGCGGAAGCAAACTCGAGGGCCTGGAGCTCGAGGTGTTGCTGCGCGAGCAGCCGCGGGAGTTGCGTACGGCGGTTGCGGGCAGCGACGACACGCTGTTCACGCTCGGCACCGGCCCGGAAAACGAGGTCTACCGCTTCTCCCGGCGCGCCTTTCTGCTCAATACCCGGCCGCACCAGCTCTGGCTGCTCGAGCGCCTGACCCGCGAGCTCACCGCGCAAGAGATCGCGGTGTGGAAGAAAGTCATCCGCGTGATCGCCCATGAGCTCAATAACTCCCTCGCCCCGATCAGCTCCCTGGTGCACTCGGGCAAGTTGCTCGCCCAGCAGGCCGATCCGGCCGCTCTCGGTCCGCAATTCGAGCGCATCTTCTCCACCATCGGGGATCGCACGGCGCACCTGGCCGTCTTCATCGACGGGTACGCGCGCTTCGCCAAATTGCCGCGTCCCCGGCCGGCACCGGTCGCCTGGTCCGCGTTCATCGCGCGACTGGCCGCGACCCTGGAATTTCGCATCGAGGGCACACTCCCCGAGCGCCCGGGGAATTTCGATGCCGCGCAGCTCGAGCAGGTCATGATCAATCTGGTGAAAAACGCTGCCGAATCCGGCTCGGATCCCGGGGAAATCACCGTGAGCGTGCGTGAGCGCGCGCCGGGATTTCAGATCGAGGTCGCCGACCGCGGCGCAGGGCTCACCGAAGCGGCGCTGCGCGATGCGCTGCTGCCGTTCTTCTCCACCAAGCCCTCCGGCACGGGTCTCGGGCTCACGCTGTGCCGCGAGATCATCGAGGCTCATGCCGGGCGGCTCGGCATCGCCAATCGCCCCGGCGGCGGCGCGAGAGTCTCGATATATCTGCCCTGAGGGCGCGGTTGCGGCCGCAGCGCGCGACATCGGCCCGGCCTTGACTCGGCGCGCCACGGTCCGGTCATTACAATCCGACGCGCAACCCGTTCATCCGCCGAAACGCCGAGGACCATGATGCGATATCCCCCTGAGAGCACGCGCCCCAGGCTTCTCTCGACGCTGCTGGCAACCGGGCCGGCGCAGCTGCCCTGGACGGTCCTGGTGCGCAACACCGCCGCGGTGGTGCTACCGCTGGTGTGGGGCATTGGCAGCGGCAACGTGCTCGCCGGCATCGCGGTCAGCATCGGGGCGCTGGTCACGATGTACTCCGATCAGCCCGGCCCGTACCGCGAGCGGTTGACACTCCTGCTGGCCGTGTCGGCCGCCGGGGGACTGGCGACCTTCCTCGGCCTGACGCTGAACCATCATCTTGCGGCGCTGCTGCTCGCCAGTCTCGTGATCGGCTTCTTCGGCGCGCTGCTGGTGGCATTCGGCGATGCCGTCGCCCGGGTAGGGATGACCTCGATGATCCTGCTCGTCATCGCCACGGATCTGCCGGCGCCGACTCTGTCGGCGGCGCTGCAATTGACGCTCGAGGTCACCGCCGGCGGAGTGCTGCTGACGTTGCTCTCGATCGCCGCCTGGCCGCTGCAGCGCTATGGCCCGGAGCGCGCGGCGCTCGCGACGGTGTATCGGGGATTGGCCGCCATGGCCCGCGGCGGAACCCATGACGCCGGCGGCGCACTCGAGCTCACCAACGGCATGACCGACCTGCAACATACTTTGCTCGGGCCGCACCGCGCGCGCGGGCCTGTCATGGATTACTTCGGTGTCATGTTGGAGCTGGCCGAGCGGATCCGCTTGGAGCTGATTGCGCTCGGCGCGCAAGCCCTCGACACGCGGATCGGTCCGCTCGTGCAACACGAGGCGGCCGCGCTGCTCGATGCCATCGCCGCAGCCATCATGGCCGGAGGCGATCCGGCCCACGCCATGAGCGAGGCGCTGCAGGCCTTGCAGAGCGCCGAGCGGCGTGCCGCCGCGCAGGAGCCCGCCGTGCCGAGCGCGCCCTGGCGGCACTTGCAGGCGCTCTGCGGGCAGCTCGCCGCCGCGGTCCGTAATGCCGGCAGGGCCGGGATACGGGGCACCACGGGCGCCGGGGTCGAAGATCGGCAACTGCCGAGCGCACTGCGTCCGCAGTCCGCGCTCGCGATCTTCACGGCCAGTCTCACACCCCGCTCCGCCGCGTTCCGCCACGCCATCCGCACCGCGGTGTGCTTCTCGCTGGCGCTGTGGCTCGGGCGGATACTGCCGCTCAAGCACGGTTACTGGCTACCGATGACGGTGGCGATCGTGCTGCGGGCGGATTACGCCGGCACGCTCAGCTACGGGCTGTTGCGCATGGCCGGCACCGTGCTCGGTCTGGTCCTCACCACGGCGCTGGTGCTCGTGCTGCCGGCCAACGCCTGGATCCACCTGGCCGTGCTGGCGGCGCTGTGCGCGGGGTATCGCTACCTCGGCAACGTGCACTACGCAGCGGCGGTCGCCTGTCTCACCGGCTTGGTGGTGCTGCTGCTGGCATTCGTGGGCGAGAGGCCGGAGCCGACCGTCATCGCCCGGCTGATCGACACCGTGCTCGGCAGCGTGGTGGCGCTCGCCGCTTACGGCCTGTGGCCGACCTGGGAGAAAGGACGCGCACGGGAAATGCTGGCCCAATCGCTGCAGGCGTATGCAACCTACCTGGCGGCGATCGTCACGGGCAACGCGCCGCAGCGGCACGAAGCGCGCCAGGGCGCGCGTGTCGCACGCATCAACGCAGAGGCATCGGTCAAGCGACTGCTCGCCGAACCGGCCACGCCGCCGGCGCTCGCCGAACTCGCCCAATCGTTACTGACCAACGGCAACCGCCTGGCGCGGGCGATCATGACGCTCGAGGCGCTGACCTCGCACCACGGCAGACTGATCGGCGGCGCAGTGACAAAGTCCCTGGTCCTCGACTGCGCCGCGGCTCTGCGCGAGGTGGCCGATGCCTTGAGCGCACATCGGGCGCCCGGTGAGCTGCCGCCCATCCGCGCCCTGCAGCGACATCTGGCGCGCACGCTCGAGGCCGCGCCCGCCGGCGGGGCCGCCGCGGAGCTGATCGGCAGCTGCGACCGGGTGGTCGACAGCATCGACACCCTCGCCCACATCGTCTCGCGCGCCACGTCCGCGGCGCTCATCACCCAACCGGCCTGAATGATCCGGCGGGTCAGGCCGACGGGACCGGTGGCGCAGTCCGTCGGGTCGCGCCACCGCCGTTGGCGTGGCGCGCTCCCCCCTCGGACCTCACTGTCTTGAGCTGCAGGTCCCGCAGGTAACGGCGAAACTCCTTGCCCAGCTCGGGATGTCCGAGGGCGTACTCGACGGTGGCCTGCAGGTACCCGAGCTTGCTGCCGCAATCGTAGCGTGTGCCCGCAAAGCGGTAGGCGTAGACCGCCTCCTCGCGCATCAGTGCCGCGATCCCGTCGGTCAGCTGGATTTCCCCGCCCGCGCCCTGCCCGAGCTTCTCCAGGTGTTCGAAGATCGACGGCGCAAGCACGTAGCGCCCGACCACCGCCAGGTTGGAGGGCGCTACGGCCGGCTTGGGCTTCTCGACGATGCTGCGGACCCGGCTGGTGGCCGACTTGTCGGCCTCCACCGCAA
>JAJZLX010000072.1 GCA_021850555.1 Pseudomonadota bacterium
GCCGCGCCCTGCGTTGCCGGCACCCTTCACGGCGTGATCGATCTCGGCGAGTGCCGAGCGCGAACGCTCCAGAAACCGGCGCCCAGCCTCTGTCAGCCGGACGCCACTCGCATCGCGCTCGAACAGGGAAACGCCGAGCTTGTCCTCCAGCGCCCGCACCCGCCGGCTGACGGCTGATTGCCGGATGCCCAGAACCTGCGCCGCTCGGCTGAAGCTGAGATGCTCGGCCACCAGGAGCGCTTGAGAGATCGACGCAAGTTTGACCATGCACGAGCCTCCAGACAGACTCCTGCGCACAAGTGCAGTGGAGGTAGTTTGGCATAGACAATTTGGCAAAACGGCGGCGATCTTCGTCGCCTTGATAAATCGAGCGGAGTTCTCCCCAACCGCCAGCGCTTTGAAATGGGCCTCGCCGCAGGCGATCGTGGCGGCCTCGCTGTCGAGCAGGTCGTCGACGAACAGGCTGCATTTGGTCTCTGAAACGAAAGAAATCCGCCCTCCAATCCGATCGTGCCATCACTCCGTTCAGGCGGCTATTGACGTTGCAACAGGCTTCTTGGAAGTCCTTTTCCGGCGCAAAGACGCTGCGGAACCGTCTAGCATTTGTGCGATCTCAGCGGAGACGCGATCCGCTGCCACCACGAGCGCCGTATCAAGATGGACGTAACCTTGGGTTACCCCCCGAGCCGAATGACCGAGCAAACCCGCAATGGTCAGTTCGGAAAAGCCCAGATCACCAGCGACACTGGCAAAAGTATGTCGGAGGACATGAGGTGTCACATCCTCGACCTTCGCCTTCGCACACACGCGATCGAGAACGCGAACCACACCAATGAAGTGGCCGTCTCCCCAATCGGCAGGAAAGACGAACGGCGAACCTTCACGAACCGGCAGGGTCCCCACGCAGTCCATCGCAGCTTCGCCAAGCACGCGGACCTGCGCGCCACTCTTGGTGTCAGGGAAGCGGATGCAATGTTCCTTTCGACTGAACCAACGCCGCTCCAGCCCCAACGCTTCCATCCGTCGAAACCCCGTCAACAGCATCAGGCGGATGGCCGCCAATCCCGTCGGATGCTCACCTTCCGAAGCGGCTTCGCGCATCACCTGTCCAAGATGACGGAGTTCGTTATCGCTCAATCGGCGTTGCCGTCTCTCGCCAGCGAGTTGCCGAACGCCTTCCGCCGGATTTCCGGCGATGACCTTCAGACGAGCGGCGTGACCGAGCAGGCTCCGCAAGGTTCCGACCGTGCGGCTGGCGACGCCGGCGCCGCCCGTCGCCTTACCGCCGCGGCCTTTCCGGCCACGAGCCGACTTGCCCACCGCGATATCGGCCTGCATGCCTTCGATATCGCGTAAGGTGAGGCCGCTCACCATGCGCGACCCCAGCAACGGCTTGATGTGGGTCTCGATCCGGCTCCTATCCATGTGGAGCGTCGATGCCTTGATCGGCCGGCGATTTCGGCCGAGGATGCGACCGCCTTCAGCTTGGTCGAGATACCAATCGCACACCTCGCTCACCGTCATGCCGGCACGCGCAGTATGACGGTCGGCCGAGGGATCTTCACCTTCGGCGACCGCAGTCAGCTTCTTTCGGGCAAGGTCTCGCGCAGCTTCCGGCGTTAGCGCGCCGTGCTGACCGAGGACCAGGCGTCGCGTTCGGCCCTCGGCATTTCGATATTGGATCAGGTAGCTCTTGACCCCGGATGGCTTAACCCGAACGCCGAAGCCTCTCAGTTCCGTGTCCCAGGCGAACACATCATGACCGGCTTCCGCTTGAAGAGCGTCGACCGTGCGTTTCATAATCTTGGCCATAATCCGTTCCTGCTCTATCGTTCGACACTTGTTCCGTTTCTGCTTCCCCGGCTTTCGGGGCGGAGGCCGGGGAAGCAGGGGGGAAGCACGAGAGGGGAAATCGCCGGGTATGTGGAGGATACGACAGGGTAGGTTGAGAGCAACAAAAAGCCTTGTTCGATAAAGGCTTAGCGGTCTCTGGGATAGAAAAAGAAGCTCTGGCGTAAACTGCCTGAAGACCTTGCCAAGGTTGGGGTCGAGGGTTCGAATCCCTTCGCCCGCTCCAGATTTCCTCATGAAAATCAAGGACTTCCAAGCGGCCCTCCAGGGCCGTTTTTGCTTTGAGAGGCCCTGAGGTCGCCTTTTCCAAGCTTAATCTGAGCGTTTGGTGGCGCGTCCCCGGCTAGGCGATCGCGCTCTCGGCGGCCTGTCGTCCCGGATATGACGGATTACGGTGGCTCGACGTGTCTGACGTGGCGATCTATAAATTCACTGTAATTATAGAACCGACAGCGCGATATGGCCCTGAGCCTGAAGGACCCTGAGACCGACCACCTCGCCCGGACGCTGGCAGCGCTGGCCGGGGAGACGCTTACGGAGGCGATCCGCAGGGCGCTGGCCGAGCGGCTGGAGCGCGAGCGGATCCGACGGGGCCATCCGGGCGGCCTTGCCGGCCGGATCCGCGAGATCGGCGAGCACTGTGCTGCGCTGCCCGACCTGGCCCCGCCTGCGACGGGTGCACCGCCTGGGCCTGGTGCAGCCGGGATGTGGCGCTGATGGTGGTCGATAGTTCGGCACTGATCGCCATCCTGCTCCGGACACCGGATGCCGCCCGATTCGACGCCGCCCTCGCTGACGCACCAGTCCGTCTGATCTCGGCGGTGACCCGGGCCGAGGTCGCATGCGTCATCGAGAGCCGCAAAGGCGCGCCCGGCCGAACGGCCCTGGAACGGCTGTTGCGCGAGGGTGACATCGAGACCGCCGCGGTCACACCGCAGCAGGCGGACCTCGCTGCTGATGCGGCCCAAAGGTTCGGCACGGGCCGGCACTCGGCCGCACTGACCCTGGGCGACTGCTTTGCCTACGCTCTGGCCCAGACCGTCGGCCTGCCTCTGCTGTTCAGGGACGAGCGGTTTCGGCAGACCGATGTCATTGCCGCCCTGCACGGCGGATAGAACGCTCCAATGGCCCGCACGAAAACCGTCACACCCGAATCCCTGGCTGCCCTCGGCGCTGAGGCGCTGGCCGAATTGCTGATCGCGCACGCCGCGACCGATCCGGCTTTGCGCAAGAAGCTCGGCATGCTGCTCGCAGGCACCGAGGGGCCAGGCAAGCTCGCCGCTGAGATCGAGAAGCGGATCAAGACCATCGGCCGCTCCCGTTCGTTCGTCGATTGGGAGAAGCGCAAGCCGCTGGTCCACGAACTCGACCATCTGCGGATGACGATCGCGAACCGGCTCGCCAAGCAGGACGCGGTACGCGCGATCGAGTTGCTGTGGGAGTTCATCTTCATTGCGGATGCGGTGATGCAGCGCGTCGGCGGCGGCATCGGCGAGGTGGAGGTCGTGTTCGACGCCGCGATGGCGGATCTCGGCCGGCTCTCGGCCGCAGATCCGCGGGGGGATGGAAAAGCGCTGGCCCGCCGGGTGCTCGCCTACTGCGAGCGCGATGGCGTCGGTGCGACCGACGCGCTGATCCGGCATATGTCGGATGCACTGGGCGCCGGCGGACGCGCGGAGATTCGCGACGCTACCGAAGCCGCACTGAAAACCGCACCACGCCCCGAAGGCCGGCAGGACTGGCGCGCGGATGCGAAGCGTCGCCATCTCGCCTTTCGTCTGGCGCTGCTTGCCGATCTCGAGCGCGACGCCGACGCCTTCATCGCCGCCATTCGCGCCGGCGGGTTGGAGAGCACGCACGCGCTGGAGGTCGAACCGGCCGGCCGAGGCACTCGACTGGCTCGATATGCCGCGCCGGCGCGTCGAGGACGATGATGGCACCGACACCGATCTGCGGATCGCAGCCCTCGAGGCGGTGGGGCGCAAGGAGGAAGCACAAGCGGTCCGCTGGCGGCATTTCGAGCGCTTCCTGAGCGTCGAGCATCTGCGCGCCTATCTCAAGCGCCTACCGGATTTCGAGGATTTCGAGGCGGAACAGAAGGCGCTCGGAGTCGCCGCCACGCATAAGCAGGCCGCGCGGGGGTTGGCGTTTTTCATCGCATGGCCGGCGCTCGACCGCGCCGACCGCCTGGTGCGCGAGCGGCTGGCCGCGCTCGACGGGCGCCTCTACGAGGTGCTGCGCCCGGCCGCGGAAGCCCTCGAAGAAAAGTTCCCCGAAGCGGCCAGCCTGCTCTACCGTCGCCTGGTCGAAAGCGTGCTCGAACGCGCCTCGTCGAAGCAATACCCATACGCCGCGCGTGATCTGCTCTCCTGCGTGCGTCTCGCACCAAACCTGCCGGCGCCGGGATCGATCGAGAGCCACGCGGCATTTGTCGCGCGCTTGCAGAAGGTGCATGGAAGGAAATACGGATTTTGGGG
>JAJZLX010000005.1 GCA_021850555.1 Pseudomonadota bacterium
GTCCCGGAAACGCGCGCTCTCTCCATCAGCTTGAAATACTGCGACTTGAAGTCCGACGTCAATCCCGCATTGTCCAGACGGTAGTACGATCGGTACACGAACTGGAAGAGGGGGTTCTTGTCGACTCCGCCCCGCGCGCACTCCGAGCTCAGGAACGAATAAACGGCAAAGGGTTCCTCGCCGAGCGCATCGATGATGCGTTTCTGATTGGAAGTGATCTTCTTGCTGATGTGCGCCACGATCGCTGGTTGCACCGCGGCATCGGACATCCACGCCTGTTTCTTACGCCGTTTCGCCACGAGTTCTTCTTCCCGGAAACTCATTCTGGCCGCTTGCGTCGACCGATCCGATTATACGCTGCTGGAGCCTTTGGCGAGGCAGAGCTCGTGGACATCGTAGGGCGGGCTATCCCTGTAGGCGAACTCAATAGCGGCCTTGACCGACTCGAACAAACCACCCCACGGCAAAGTTTCCTCCAGCAGGTATCCGTGCATCTGCCGGTTACGGATGCGAATGAGATCGTCACGGGAGGATCGGCCAGAGTCGTTTTCGAAGAATTTTGACGGCAGGACCCCGTGCGTATCCGCCCATGACAGGATGTCCGTCAATCCAGCGCAGCGATGCTCGCCCCGCTTTGTCTTACACATTTTGTGATTGCACCGTTCAAGCAAAGCGCCCTCCAAAGTCGCGAGAGCCTTCATCTCCCCAAACTTAGAGAATTCCGGCAACAGGTAGGTCATGAATAATGCGCGCAATGCCTCGTCGAACGCGTCGATATAGGGCAGAAGAACCCGCCCAGGCAGGATGCGCAGACTGCTGACGTACACGTACCACGAGGTTATATCGCCAAATTGTCGCAAGCCTGCTGACGTCGGATACGCGAAATAGGGTCGCTTTTGATACTCGTCGCTGATCATCTGAACGCCGATGAGCTGCTCCGGCGGCGGAGAGCCTCCGGAGACGTACATGCACCAGGTGGCGGGGCCCGCTATCACATGAGTCTCTCCGTCCGAAGGAATCGATGGTGCAAGGATGCAATGGCAAGATCAGTTGTCACGCGGGCTCGGCTCGGTTCGGGTGCCTGTACTGACGCAGATACCGAAACGCCGGCACCGTGGCCAAGAGCTGCGTGTCCTCGAGCTTAGTGTCCGCTCTCGCCTGGCGCGCGCCAGACGGCTCTGGTTCCCTCGGCAATGGGCGAAATCTGTCGGGTAACCGCTCGCCTAACATGACAACCGGGGCCACCGCCGAAAACGAGGCGCGCACCGGCGAGTGGCCATCTCGAGCCGGCCAGCGCACATTCACGCGGACCGTCGGTGGGGCCTTGCGTGCAATCGCGAGCGGCTCATGCGCCGGCAGTTGCTCGAGCAGCCTCAGGTCGCGCTTGAGCAGGTGAGAGGATCTCGGCTCATTGGCAAGGCGCGCGGAGAGTTCCTCGATCAGTGCTTCACGCGAGTTGCGCTGCACGGTCCGACCGCGCGACCAGCTGAAGCTCACACGGTCGGGGGTACCGATGTTCTCCGGCCGCTCCCGTAGCACGACGAGGCGGCGGGTTGCCTGGAGGTAGTGCAGGCGGCGAAAGTACAGTCCCTCGAGTGCCATTTCCCGCAGCGGCCGCGGGCCGCGCTCGCCGGTTTCTTCGTTGATGACTGCCTCGACCTCGATTCCGTTCATGGCCTTCAGCGCCTGGGCGAGTCGGTCCTTCCAGTAGTTCACGGTATCGGCAAGGGCGATCCCCTCGGCCGAGAGCACGAGGAGTCCGGGGGCGATCCGTGACTCATGCGGGTCCTGGCCGTTCTCGTACTTGATGGTGAGCAGCGCGCGGGTGGCCGCCTCGAGCGCCTCGGTACGCGAGAGGGCGGGCAGGGCGATGCGCGGCGCAGCTGCGCTCTCGGGTCTCCACATCCACACTCCGCGGGCTTCGCGCCGCACGTGCTCGGCGAATTCCTCTAGCGAGGCGCTGAGCCCCTTGAGTCCGTTTCCGAGTTCGATCCGCAGCTCAGTGGGGGAGGGCATCTGAAATTTAGCTATGTTGCGTGGAGGTGGCATCTTGTGTGCTAGAGGACCGTTTTGTAAAGAGATTGATTGTTGTTTTTGAAAGAGGATTTGGGAGAGAGGGCACGGGGAACATAGCTAAATATCGGACGCAATACTCACTGGGCGGAAAGCCGAGGGCTGGGCTGAACTTCAATTCTCCGACCTGTTGCGGAAATACGGCAATAGCGCTTGGAGCACATCCTCTGATCGGGCGAATAGCTGCTCGTAAGCAATCCGCTCTATCGTCTGATTGAGGTAGTGCATACGGAACGGTTCGAGAGCTTTGCCGTGCATGTCCTGGTACACGAGGTGTCCGGAGAGGACCGCCGCGCGGGTGGGGGATACCGGATAGAACAGCTCGACCTCCTCGATCGCAGTTCGCTCGGGAACGAACGCGCCGTACGTATTAATGACCGGCTGGTCACTCGTGATGAATTCCATGCCCGGCGCCGCGGTAAGCACCTGGAGCCTCACGGATTTTCGGTGCCTGAAGATCTCGCAACCGACGTTCGTTGCAAAGATGTACCGAAACAGCGGCCAGGTGCGATCGAAGCGGTCCTTGTCGGGCTTCGAGTTGAAAGTGTTGCGGATGCGATCTCTCATCGCTTTCGTTCGAAAATACTGATGTGCGAGAAAGTAGGAGAACTTCGTCGCGTCAGCTTCATTGTCGAAGAATGAAACGTCTCCGACCTGCAGCGCTGCGAGGTGCGGAACCGCTCGATTTTCAATCTGCGCGTTGTCCCGTTCCTGAAACTCGATCAATTCCTTGTCAAGCTCGGCTGATTTCTGGGGGTCGGCCTTGACGAGGTCCCTTGCCGCATGGTGCAGACGAAGAAACTTATCGAATCTGGAAATCCATCGTTCGTTGGCTATTTTTGCTGGGGGGTTAGTGTTCGGTCGGATCCCGACGGTCCTGACGAATTCGACGTCCCCTGGCTCAAGGTCCCGTAGCCGATAGAAATCCCTCTGAGCCGCCACGTTCTTGATTTCGGTATGCACTGGCTGCTTGTTTTCGCGGCGCAAGTACCAGATCTGCCGTGCTTTGCCTTTAGGCGTCGCCCACGGCTCGAGATACTTTCGCCAGACATAGTGCTGTCGCCGCGTCGTCATTTAATGCTCCAGTGGCTCACTGCGCGCGCCGGCGACCTCCGATCGGCGCCGCCCGCACACGCCCCACATGCCACCTTGGCTGGTTTCTGGCAAGCGCTCGGGCTTGGCGCTGGGAATGGCGGCCATCGGCCTCTGTGACACATGCCGCAGCGCATAGCCGCGGCGGACCTGGTGCAAAACTCAGACACCGCCTATCGTCGTGCGGGGTCTTCGCCTCCTTCAGCAGGACCGGCTCGCGCTGGGGTATTTTCGGAAACTCGCAACGACTCGCCCGTAGATCTCCAACTCCTCGCTCGTGCGAAGGGGCGCGTACGCAGGGTTACCGGGCTTGAGGAAGAACCCTTTGCGGTCGTGTGCCAGATATCTCACGGTGAATTCGTGCTCCACGATGGCCACCACCACGTCGCTCGGCTGGGTAGGGGCGCGCCTCTTCACCACGAGCGTGTCTCCGGGCATCAGTCCCGCCGCGCTCATCGAGTCGTCCTCCATGGTCAGGAGCACGGTCCGGGACGGCTGCTCGATGAGATACGCGTCGATCTGCAGGCCCGGCGCCGACGCGTCGGGGGCGGGTGGCGGTCCGCTATCGCCTGGGGAATCGCAGAGCGTGCGCTCGAAGAACCGGGCGCCAGGCTGTAGGCGCCCGCCTGGTGCGGAGGCGAGGAGACCAGCATCCTTCATCCGCTTGACCAATGCGGCGACCGCCGATGTCGAACGGAACCCCAACAGAGCCGCCACCGCGGAATACGACGGAAGCACCCGGTGCTCGGCGTAGTAGTCGCAAAGCTTGCCCAAGTATTCGGCGTCACGATTCAGCATGGCGAACGAGGGGGAGATCTCCGGGAGTTATGGGATGAGTCTCATCGGGTACGCCGTCGTTTGCCTGTGGTTTTCTTGCGCGTCGGAGCAGGGCGGCGACGTGTCGTAGGTCGCGCGGGCGTGCGTGCTTTCGGCTTCGCAGCGGCGCCCACGGCCTTGCGCAGGCGCTCGAGGCCCGCCGTCACCTGCGCGAGCGCCGCATCGGCACTCCCCGGGCGGGTGAGCAGCGCTTCCACCCGCGCAAAGCCTTCCTCCAGCCGACGGATCGCCTCCCGCCGTGCGTCCTCCTGCGCCCGCAGCGCCTCCTGGCGGGCCTCGAGCTGGCCGCTGAGCTGCGTGACCT
>JAJZLX010000017.1 GCA_021850555.1 Pseudomonadota bacterium
GCAGACGCAGGCGCTCTCGCAGCACCTTGCCAAGGCGAGCAGCGCGCAGTCCAAGCAGATCTCCTCGGCCACCGAGTCCGCCTCCGGCATGGCCAGCTCCGTCGCCGAGGTTTCCGGTAACGCCGAGCGGGCCGCCGATGTGGCCCGCCACTCGGTGGAGATCGCCCACAAGGGCGCCGATGCGGTCCGGCGCACCATCGACGGCATGAACACCATCCGTGAGACCATCCAGGAGACCTCCAAGCGCATCAAGCGCCTCGGCGAGAGTTCGCAGGAGATCGGCAACATCGTCGAGCTGATCAACGACATCGCAGAGCAGACCAACATCCTCGCTCTGAACGCCTCGATCCAGGCATCCATGGCCGGGGAGGCAGGCCGCGGTTTCGCAGTGGTCGCCGACGAGGTGCAGCGGCTCGCCGAGCGCGCGGCCAACGCGACCAAGCAGATCGAGGTGCTGGTGCGCACCATCCAGACCGATACCAACGAGGCGGTGGTATCCATGGAGCGCAGCACCACCGACGTGGTCGGCGGGGCGCTGCTCGCCGAGAACGCGGGAGCCGCGCTCGGGGAGATCGAGCAGGTCTCGAACCAGATCGCGAGCCTCGTACAGAACATCTCGGGCAGTGCCCGCGCGCAGGCGAGCGGCGCGCAGAACATTGCGCGCAACATGCAGGTGCTCAAGGAGATCAGCGTGCAGACCACCGAGTCGACCAATGCCACCTCGGCGGCCATTTCCCAGCTCGCCGAGCTTTCCGCCGGGCTGCGCCGCGCGGCGGCCGGCTTCCGTCTGCCCGGGGCGCCGAGCGCGGCGAGCGGGGCCTTCAAGCGGCCCGAGGCGGCGCCGCATGACACCATCGCCGCCAGCGGCAGCCGTTTCGCCGCTCGTTTCCCGGAGCGCTCTGCGGAACCGCCTGCGCCTTTCCCGGGCGCCGCTCAGGGGGCTCCCTCGTCTTCCTCGTCGGGCCACGCAGAGGGCCCGCCCGGTCCCGGGCGGACGCACTCGGGCTCAAAGCCTCTTGCCCTGGGTGGCAGCTGAGATCCACCCGGGGGCCCGATGTCGGAAATCGCATCGCAAACACTGGAGCTGGTCGGGCGCGAGCTCAATCACACGCTTGCCGAGGCCCGCGCGGCCATCGAGAGCTACGTCGAGCAGCCGGACAATGTATCGCTCCTCGAGCGCTGCAAGCAGGAGCTGCATCGGGCGCAGGGCGTGCTGCGGGTGCTCGAGATCTACGGGGCGGCGCTCCTGGCCGAGGAAATGGAGCAGGTGGCAGACTATCTCATCGCCACCGTCACCGAGCGCAAGGGTCAGGCCGAGAGCCTGGACGCGTTGCTGCGCTCGCTGGTGCAGCTGCCGGGGTATCTCGAGCGGGTGCTCTCCGGCGGGCGCGACCTCGCGCTGGTGCTGCTGCCGCTGCTCAACGACCTCAGGGCCGTGCGCGGCAGTGCGCTGCTCTCGGAAGGCACGCTGCTGCTGCTCAACCTCAAGTCGGACAGACAGGCCCAACCGCTTGCCTCCACTCCCGGAGAGCCTCAGCTCACCGTCGAGCAGTGGTGCCGGCGGCTGCGCTCGCAGTTCCAGGCGGGACTCATCGGCTGGATCCGCGGCGAGCGCATCGAGCACAACTTGGCGGCGCTCGCGCAGGTGGCCGACAAGCTGGAGCATTCGGCGACGCGCCAGCCGGTCTTCCAGCTCTGGTGGGTGGCCGGTGCGCTCATCGAGGCGCTGCGCGAGGGCGGACTCGAGGGCGGGGTGTCGGTCAAGCGCCTGCTGGGGCTGGCTGATCGGGAGATCCGCCGGCTCTACGAGCTCGGTGAGGCCCGGTATTGTCAGAGCCCGCCGGTCGAGCTGCTGAACAATCTGCTTTATTACGTGGGGCGTGCCGAGAGCGCAGGCCTGCGGGTGTCGGCGGTGCGCACTTCCTTCCGCCTGTCGGAGCTGCTGCCGGTCGATGAGAGCATCGAGCAGGAGCGCGAGAGCCTCTCGGCCCCGAGCGCGAAGCTCATGCAGACCGTGGCGGTCGCCATCCGCGAGGACCTCGGCAAGGTCAAGGAGGCCCTCGAGCAGTTCGCCCGCCGCGGCGCCCGTGACGGCGAAGAGCTTCGCCCGCAGGTGCTGATGCTGCGCAAGATCGGCGATACGCTCGGGGTGTTGGGACTGGGCGAGCAGCGCGCCACGGTGCAGACGCAGACGGAGCGGTTGGAGCGGATCCTGAGCGGTGCCGAGGCCGCCGGCGAGCCGGTGCTGGTCGAGATCGCCGCGTCCCTGATCGCGGTCGAGGACCGGCTCGATGACAGTCTGGTCGGCATGATCCGGCCCACGGGCGAGACCGAGGTTGCCGGCGAGCACGAGGACCGCGAGTTCCGCGAGGTCCAGGCTGCGGTGCTGCGCGAATGCATTCAGAACGTGGCGTGGATCAAGGAGGCGGTCACGCAGAGCCTGGGCGGCTCGCTCGATGCCGCCGCGCTCGACAGCTGGCAGGGCCTCGTGAGGGGCCTCAAGGCGGCGCTGCTGATGCTCGGGAAGACCCGTGCGGTGGAGATCCTCGAGGGCATCGCCACGCAGCTGCGGCGCATCATGCGGCCCGGCGCGCAGGAGCTGCCGCCGGGCTGGCTCGACCGTCTGGCCGATGCCATCGTGAGCATCGAGTACTACATGGAAACGCTGCAGGCCGGCCGCAGCGATCCCTGGTACATGTTGGACAACGCCCACTCGTGCCTGCAGGCTCTCGAGCGCACGCCGCAGGCCGAGGCCGCCCCGCTCGCCCCGATCGAGCCGGCGGCATTCGCCAAGACAGTGCTGATGAGCCAGGCCGAGACGCACGTGTCCGCCACCATTCCGGATCTGGCCAAGACCGGGCTCACCAAGCCCTCGCCCGCAGGGCTGTCCGCGACCGCCAAGCTCAGCGCGCTCGCCGAGAACGCCAGCCCCGAGCTGGTCAGGCTGTTTGTCGAGGAGGCGCAGGAGGAGCTCGAGAAGATCCAGCGCCAGTTTCCCCTCTGGGATCAGAATCCCCTCGATCGCGACGCGCTCGAGGTCGTGCGCCGCTCCTTCCACACGCTCAAGGGCAGCGGACGGATGGTGGGCGCGCGCGAGCTTGGAGAGCTCGCCTGGGCCGCCGAGAGCCTGCTCAACCGCCTGCTCGATAACACGCTCACGCGTACTCAGGCGATCGTCGAGACCTTGCGTCAGGCCATCGCCGCGCTGCCGCGGTTGATCGAGCGTCTGCGCAGCGGCCAGCTCTCCGGCACCGACTCCACCGCAATCACCGCCGCCGCGCATGCGTTGGCTGCAGGACGCGAGGCGATTCCGCCGCCGGCCATGTCAGCGGAGCAGACGCAGCAGACTCAAGCGGCCGAGACCATGGAGGCGCCTGCCGGGCAAAGCCCGCCCGCGATTCCCGAGTCGCCGGCCGAGCCGCCGGCTCCTGCGCCGCCGCACGCTGCAATCGATGAGGCGCTGCGTGAGATCTACGCCCGGGAAACCGAGGCGCACGTGGCCACGGTGCGGGAGTTCCTCAAACGGGAGGCACAGGCGCCCGAGCCGCATCTGCTGCCGGAGGAAGTCTACCGAGCCTGTCATACGCTCGCCGGCAGCTCGAAGACGGCGCAGGCGCGAAACGGCGTGCGTCTCGCCGAGCCCCTCGATCACTGGATCCGGCGGACCTTCACGAGCGGCGTGGGCTTGCGCACCGCGGACCTCACGCTGCTCGCCGATTGCATGACGGCCATGGAATCAGTGGCCGAGCATCTGGAAGAGCCGACCGGGTACTTTGCCAGCCACCGGTTGCTGATCGAGCGGCTGAGCGAGGCCGAGAAGGCGCTCGATGAGCGCATTGCCCTTGCGGCGCGAGAAACGGCGAGCCCGGTGGAATCTGCGCCACCCCCGGCGGCGGTCGCCGCGCCGGTGGAGCAGCCCGAGGCCGCCGCGGACTTCGATCCCGAGGTCGCCGCTGTCTTCACTGAAGAGGCCCTGGAGCTCATCGACGCTTCCGAGCGGGCCCTCGCTGAGTGGCGTGCCGCCCCTGCGAGCGGCGAGCGGGCATTCGCGCTCAAGCGGGCTCTGCACACCCTGAAAGGCGGGGCGCGCATGGCCGGCATCATGAACATGGGCGATCTCGCTCATGAGCTCGAGACGCTGGTGACCCAGGCCGAAGGCGGCGCGCTTGCCGCAGACGAGGCCGTGTTCGATGTCATCCAGGCCAGCCTGGACGAGCTGGCGCGCATGCGCGAGACCGTGGCCAACGGACAGGGGGTGCCGCCGGCCCGTGCGATGATTGCACGCATCCGCGAATTGACCCATCCGGGACAGCAGGCCGCCGTCCCGGCGCCGGCCACAGAAGCGGCGGCCGTTCAGGCGCCGGCCGACCAGGCTCGTGAACAGACTCTGCCGCCCGCCGGGGCCGCAGCCGATGCAATCGTTGCTGCTGCCGCCGCCGCACCCGAGCTTGAGCCGCAACCGCGAGCGAGCGAGGTGCCCGTGCCCGAGCTGCGTGAGCCGGAGCTGCCCGTGCTCGTGCCCGCCGGGCCGGTGGCAGAGATCCTTCAGTTCACGCCGCAGGAGAGTCCACCGGAGGCCCTCGCCGCCGAGCCCGAGACCCGCACGATCGTGCCGGACGACTATCCTGTTCTGCAGCCTGCGCAACCGGAGGGGGTGGCGCCTGCCGCGATCGAGCCGCCGGCCGCCGTGCCCGCGGAGGCGCCGCCGGCAGACATCCCGAGGTCTGCGTTGGCCTCGATCTCCCCCTTGCCCGCTCCGCAGCCAGTTCCACCCGGACGCGAGCCGGTCGCGCCGGCTGAGCGGGCGGAGATGGCGCGCGTCGATGCCGAGCTGCTCGACAAACTGCTCAACGTGGCGGGCGAGGCGAGCATCGCGCGGTCCCGGCTCGAGCAGCAGGTCAGCTCGATCGACTTCAACCTGGGCGAGCTCTCGCGTACCGTGACGCGCCTGAAAGATCAGCTGCGCAGCCTGGAGATCGAGACCGAGGCGCAGATCCTGAACCGTCACGATAAGGAGAGCGGCCACCGCAGCGACTTCGATCCGCTCGAGCTCGATCGCTACTCCTCCATTCAACAGTTCTCGCGTGCGCTGGCCGAGACGGCCAATGACGTGGCGAGCCTTCAGCAGCTGCTCGAGAACCTGAGCAAGGACGCGCAGACGCTCCTGCAGCAGCAGGCGCGCACCATGACGGAGCTGCAGAACGGTCTGATGCGCACGCGCATGGTGCCGTTCCAGCAGCACATCCAGCGGTTGGCGCGCATCGTGCGTCAGGCCGCCGCCGACACCGGCAAGCGGGCAGAACTCGTGGTCGAGGGCGCCGCAGGCGAGCTCGACCGGCAGGTGCTCGAGCGCATGCTGCCGCCGTTCGAGCACATGTTGCGCAATGCAGTGGTTCACGGCATCGAGGCCCCCGAGGAGCGCCAGCGTCTGGGCAAGCCGCCCATGGGAAGGATCGAGCTGACCCTGCGGCGCGAGGGGGCGCAGGTCGTGGTGTGCCTGAAGGATGACGGTGCGGGCATGAACCTGGATGCCATCCGCGCCAAGGGGCGCGCATTGGGGCTGATCCCACCCGGGCCGATCAGCGATGAGGAGGCCATGCAGCTCATCCTGGAGCCGGGATTCTCCACCGCGGGCAGCGTCACGCAGCAGGCCGGCCGTGGCGTCGGCATGGATGTGGTCGCCACCGAGATCAAGCGGCTCGGTGGGGCGCTGCACATGCAGACGCAGCAGGGTGAAGGCACGGAATTCACCATCCGGCTGCCATTTACTCTGGCCATCAGCCACGCACTCATCGTCCGCGCCGCCGACGAGCTGTATGCGTTGCCGTTGCCGACCGTTGAAGGCGTCCTGCGGTTGCCGGCGGTACAGGTCGAGCAGTATCTGGGGCCGGACGCGCCCACCTACGAATACGGTGGCCAGAAATACCGCTTCCAGCATCTTGCGGTGTTCGTGGGGCTGACACCCTCGCCTCTGCCGGGTGAGGACGCAACCAATCCCGTGGTGCTCGTGCGCGCGGGGGAGCACTCCACGGCCCTCGTGGCCGACGAACTGGTCGGCAACCGTGAGATCGTGGTCAAGTCGGTCGGGCCGCAGATCTCGAGCATCCGCGGGGTCTCCGGGGCGACCATTCTCGGCGATGGACGCATCGTCATCATCCTCGACATCGGCGCGCTCGTGCGTGCCGAGTGGCGCGGTCGCGGTGTGCTGCCGGTCTCGCGCGAGAAGGACGACCGGCGCACGTTTGCGCTCGTGGTGGACGATTCGATCACGGTGCGACGCGTGACACAGCGCCTGCTCGAGCGCAACGGCATGCGTGTGCTCACCGCACGCGACGGCATGGACGCGGTCGCCCTGTTGCAGGATCACGTGCCGGACATCATCTTGCTCGACATCGAGATGCCGCGCATGGACGGCTACGAGGTGGCCGCGCACGTACGCAACGATGCGCGCCTGAAGGATGTGCCGATCATCATGATCACCTCGCGCGTCGGTGAGAAACATCGCGCCCGTGCCATCGAATTCGGCGTCGATGACTATCTCGGCAAACCCTATCAGGAAACCGAGCTGCTCGAGGCCATCGCGCCGCTGGTCGAGCGCGCCCGCGCCGCGCGCGAAGCCGGCACCGAGGCCGACATCGCAGCTCAAGGAAAATGAATGATCAAAGCGATCCCTTACGGCGAGCGAAGCGCGCCGCTGCACGGACGGAGCTCGCTCTCCGGCGATCCCCGTAAGGCCTGCGCGCAGCGCATGAAATAGGCATGGCCGAGCGCGTCCAGGAAATCTACAGCCTGCTGATTCCGCTGTCGGACGGCAGGCTCATCGTGCCGCGCGCATGCGTTGCCGAAGTGGCGGGCCTGCCGGTGGCCTCCGAGATGACCGGCGCGCCCCCGTGGTACCTCGGTACCGTGCTCTGGAACGGCAAGCCGGTGCCGCTGGTGTCCTTCGAGGGGGCTTGCGGGCGGACGATGCCGCCCTCCTCGGGCCGTACGCGCATGGTGGTGTTCGTCGGCCTCGGCACCCGCCTCGCTCACTTCGCGATCGTCTCGCAGGGTTTCCCACAGCTGGTGCGGGTGAGCTCCGATGTGATCAGTCCGGCCCCGGCCACCTTCCCCGAGCGCGCTCCTGTGATCTGCCAGCTGCGCATGGCCAACGAGTTTCCGCTCGTGCCGGACCTGGAGAGGCTCGAGGACATGATTGCCGAGGAGACGCACGTCGCCCGGTAGAAAGCCGGATCAAGCGTCAGCGGGAGCGGGACCTTTTTGGCGCTCAAGATTTTGGGCCATTGGCCGACCTGAGAGATGAGGGAGGACTGTGACTTCACTCCGCGTCTCGGCGGAGCATTTCCTGGATCATGGGCAGGGACGCGGTCAGCGTTGAGTACACCCCACAGCGAGGCGGGCTTCCGGCGCCGGTGTGAATTTCTCCGTCGTACCAGACTTCGTCGCCATCGGCGGCCTGGTTGCCGTCTTCTGGACGCTCCTGCGCCGCACCCGGGAAAGTCGCCTCAATTTCTGGCTGGTCGGATGGGGAATGCTGTTGATCCACATCGTCGCGGAGTTCGTGGCCGATAACACTCCCGGCAGCGCCAATGGCGCGTGGTCCGTCGCCGTTGCGATGTTGGTCATGACCGCCAACGCCTTCCTGTGGGCCAGCAGCGATCAGCTCGACATCCGCTGGCGCAACCTCTCGATGGTGGTGCTCGGCGCCGTGCCCGACGTCGCGTTTCTCACATGCGACCAGTACGGCATCCACGCTACCTGGCTCTACGCGGCGCTGACCGTTCTCGGCACAGGCTCGATGCTGTGGATGCTGCGCGCCTGGCACGGCGCGACCGGGCAGCCGAGCCTGCGCTGGCGCACCTCGCTGGTGGTGGCCGCCTACGCGGTGCAGGGCGCGCTGGTGGCCTTGCACCATCCGGGCGAGGCCGTCACGTGGATGCTCGTCTGGCACTATCTGGCCGTCGCGGAATTCTATCGGGCGACTGCGCCGCGTCCCTCGGCCAGCGTGCGCTTCACCATGATCAACTTCATCGCCTGGGCATTCGTCTTCCCCGTCGGTGACCTGATGGCCGTGCTGTGGCCGCACGTGCACGTGGACGCCGAGGTGTGGAATCTGCCGAAGTTCCTGGTCGCCACCGGCATGACGTTCACGCTGCTCGAAGAGCAGCTATCGAAGGCGGAGTACGCCTCGCTGCACGATGATCTCACCGGCCTGCCCAATCGGCGCATGTTCGGGCGCCGGCTGCGCGAGACGATGGATCGGGCGAAGGCTGCGGGCACCCGGATGGCGTTGGTCGTGATCGACCTCGACGGCTTCAAGGAAATCAACGACACGCTCGGCCATGCCGCGGGCGATGAGGTGCTGCAGTGCGCGGCGAGGCAATTTCGCGCGCAGCTCGGGCAGCAGGATGTGCTGGCCCGCCTGGGCGGCGATGAGTTCGCCGTCGTCCTCACGGATATCCCGGACCGGGCGGCCGCCGATCGGGCCGCGCAGGATCTGCGGCGCGCGCTTTACACCGGCATGGCGATTCGGGGGCGGCAGCTGGCGGTTCGCGCCAGCGTCGGTTTCTCGATCTATCCCGATGAGGGCGAGGACGTGGATCGTCTCTATGCATCCGCCGACCGCGCGATGTATGAGCGCAAGGCGCGCCGGCAGGAGCAGGGGCTGGAGCCCGCGGCCGATGCGCGGATGATCACGAGCACCTGAGCGGCTCTGCGGCTCAATCCCCAGGGGCGCCCCATGCCAGTGCCGCCAGGAGCGGCGCATGCAGCCGGCCGTTGCTCGCCAGCACCGAAGTCGTGGCAAGCGTCAGTTCCCCGCCGGCCAGATCGGTGAACGTGCCGCCGGCCTCGCGCACGATGACGCTCAGGGCGGCGATATCGAGGATGCTGACATCGGACTCGATGACTGCATCGAGCGCGCCGCGCGAGAGCAGGTGGTAGTGCACGAAATCGCCGTAGCCGCGGATACGGCTGATGCGGCCGATGAGCTCGCCGAGATTGCGCCACTGGGCCGATCGGGCGAGGCTCTTCAGGTTGCCGGTGGAGACGATGCCGGCCGAGAGGTCGGCCGTGGCGCTGACGCGGATCGGCTCGTCGTTGAGGCGGGCGCCGGCGCCTTCTTCGGCCCAGGCGAGCTCGCCGTAGGCTGGCGCGCTGGAGACGCCGAGTACGAAGCGTCCGGCGCGCATCAGCGCGATCTGGGTGGAGAAGAACGGGCACTCTCGCACGAAGGACTTGGTGCCGTCGATGGGGTCGACCAGCCAGACGCTCTCGGCGCCCACGCGGTCGCGGCCGGTCTCCTCGCCGTAAAAGCCGTACCCGGGGAAGCGATTGCTCAGGATTGCGCGGATGGCTTCCTCGGCTCGTACGTCGGCTTCGGTGACGGGGGTCTGGTCGGCCTTGGTATGGACCTCGAGGTTTCGCTGGTAGAAGCCGCGGATCACCTCGGCGGCGGCCTGCGCCGCCTCGAGGGCGGCCTGAAGTTCTGCTGAAGGCATGGGAGGCCCAAATTGCCGGCCGGGAGGACCGCTGTCAATCGCACGCTCTGGCAGAATGCCCGTCGGAGGCGCTCATGGGCAATCGGCTGAGCAAGATCTACACACGCACCGGCGACACCGGCACCACGGGTCTTGGAGATGGAACCCGCGTGCCCAAGGACAGTGTGCGCGTGGAAGCCTTCGGTACCGTGGACGAGCTCAACAGCGCGCTCGGCGTGCTGCTCGCCGTGCCGGGCTTGCCGGAGGCGGTCACCGCCTGTCTGACCGGGGTGCAGCACGAGCTCTTTGATCTCGGCGGGGAGCTGTGCATCCCGGGCTACACGATCATCACCAATGTGCAGGTCATGCGCCTGGAGACCGAGCTCGACGGGTTCAACGACTCGCTCCCCCCTCTGAAGGAGTTCATCCTGCCGGGCGGAGGACCGGCGGCGGCGGCCTGTCACCTGGCCCGCGCCATCGCCCGGCGCGCGGAGCGGCGAGTCTGGACGCTGGCGGGCGTGGAAACGGTCAATCCCGAGTCCACGCGCTACCTCAATCGTCTGTCCGACCTGCTGTTCGTCCTCGCCCGGGTGCTGGCGCGACACGAGCGGGGCGCCGAGGTGCTCTGGCGGCGCGATCGCGGCCGCGATCACGGGGGCGAGGGCGGGTAAGGCATCGCAGGCCGGGGCGTCGAGGCCCGGCGAGGTCCGTGGCGCAGGGCACCTTCAGGCTCGGGCCGGCCGGCGAGTCACTGCGGCTGCAGGGTGCAACTTCGGCCGTTCCGGCGTGTTCTTTCGGCGATGCAGCCTGAGGAGGCCACCATGAACCGCATCGCCAAATTCATCTTCGCCGTCATTTCCGCAGGGCTTTCCATCGGACTGACCGTTCTGGCGCTCGCCCTGCCGTCCCTGGCGCACGCCGGCCCGTCCCGGATCCTCACCCGCGAGTATCCGTGGAGCTCCAGCCGGCTGACTCTCGAGGTCCCGGCGGACGTGCGCTTTCACCCGGGCCCGAGCTGGCATCTCACCATCCGGGCGCCCGAGCGCACGCTCCATCGGCTCGTGGTGGAAAACGGTGTGATCAAGACCAAGTCGAGCGGGTGTTTCTCAATCATCCCGTTCTGCATCGGGTTCGGGGATCACATCGATCACAACGTGGATGTCGAGCTCACGGGGCCCGCGCTGCGCTCGGTCAAGGTAGAGGGCACGGACACCATCGATCTCGACGGCGTCCACCAGAACCGCCTGCGGCTGAAAATCGAAGGCAGCGCCACGGTGCGCGGCAGCGGCTCGGTGGACACTGCCGCCATGGAGATCGACGGCGCCGGCAACATACACCTGGCGCAGCTGACCGAAACCCGCGCGCGGGTGATCATTCGCGGCAGCGGCACGGTCGACATCGCTCCAATCGACAGTGTACGGGTCCGCATCGACGGCGCGGGCACGGTTCGCCTGCACTCCGATCCGCCGCACGTCATCTCCCACATCTTCGGCGCAGGCGAAGTCGTCAAAGTTCCGGCCGGGCGCCCGGCCACGGCACGTTCGGCGCGGTAGTCGAGGCACGCATCGCAGCGCCTGCTCTCAGCACCCCAGCTGCGCCTTCAACTCCCTGAGCTCGCGGCTGAGGGAGTGGACCTCGGACTCCAACTTCAACAGACGGGTCTCGAGCGCCGAGCCCGACAAGATCGGCGCCGCCGCGGCTTCACCTGCCTCTCCCGACTCCTCGGCGTCACGGGTACTCCCGGCCTGCGCCCGGCCCGTCGCCGGCACAGGTAGCGGATCGCCGCTGAACAGGTGCGCATAGCGAGCCTCACGCTTGCCGGGCTCGCGCGGCAGGCAGAGCACCAGCGGTCCGCTCTCGCGCTCGCTCAGCGCTTTGAGGGTCGCCTCCACCTCGGAGACGTCGGCGAAGGCAGCCATGCGGCTCGCGTGGCTGCGCAGCTCGCCCGGGGTCTGCGGCCCGCGCAGCAGCAGCTCGCAGACGATCGCAAGCTCCTGGGGTGTGAATTTCAGCGTGCCGAACTCGGTGTTGCAGAACAGGTGCTGGTACTTCGATACGCGGCTGCCGAAGCCGCCGCGCTCCAGGATCAGGTGTTTCTTCGCGAGCGCATCCAGCGTCTCGTGCACGGCGGCCTCGTCGAGCTCCAGCACCGGCTCCCGGTTGCTCTTCTGGTTGCAGGCGCTCACCAGGGCATTGAGGGACAAGGGGTACTGGTCGGGCGTGGTGATCTGCTTCTCGATGAGACATCCGATCACGCGCGTCTCGAGCGCAGTCAGCTCGATCTTCATTGCAGTGGCGACTCCGTGGGTGGGGGTGATGCCGCGGCCCGGAATTCCGGGTGGCGGCCTGATGGTCGCGTGATCCGCCGGATGGCGCAACCACAAGGCGCGTGATGCGCGGAACGAGCGTGTGACGGCTCAGCCGTCACACGCTCGGCCTTCTTGGCCTCGCTGCGTCATGAAGGGCAGGCGCGCAGAGCGCGCCGCCGAGACGGCTGCCGCAACCGCTGAGGTGGATAGCTATCCCGGCCAGCTCATGCGTCACGCGTGGCGGGCAGCCCGACAAAGCCAAAGGGCAGGCTGCCTGGCGTCGGGAGCGCTCGCCGCCGAAAAAACAAGGCCGCGTGATTGCTCACGCGGCCCTGCCGCCCCCCTCGATACCGTCCGCTCCAAGGCGCCGCGAGACCGCCTGCCCAGAGCATCACATTTGTTGCTTATCCGACACGTCAGCGTATCCGACAAACGATATTGTTATTATGCGATGCCGGCAATAATAGTCATTTCGACACGACCGTCAAGGGCGTGCCAGCTTGTTGCGTAATAGCAACGATCAGGGATGTGAGCAGATGCCTGAGCCGTGCAGGCGGCTCGAGAGCATTTTCCGCCATGGAGACCAGTCGAAGGCCGGTCCCGGATCGGTTTTGCGGCCCGGTGCGATATCGCTGTGTCCTACGATGCGCTCGGCCGACAGCCTCGGGTAGGTCGCGAGAAGCGCCGCAACCAGGGCCGCCAGACTCTCGTACTGCGGCCCGGTGTAGGGCGTCGTGTCGGTGCCTTCCAGCTCGATTCCGACGGAGAAGTCGTTGCAGGCGCTGCGTCCCTGGTATTGCGACCGGCCGGCATGCCAGGCGCGCATGCCGAAGGGCACAAACTGCGTGATGGCGCCGTCTCTGCGGATGAGCGCGTGGGCCGATACGCGCAGCCGCGCAACGTCGGCGAAGGCGGGGTGAGCTTCGGCGGGCAGGTTCCCGGTGAACAGCTGCTCGATCCACGGGCCGCCGAATTCCTTCGGTGGCAGGCTGATCCCATGAATGACGACGAGATCGGGGAGCACGCCCGGGGGCCGCTCATCGCAGTGCGGCGAGAGCACCTGCCGCACGCCGGCCAGCAGGCCGGTGGCGGGGTCGATGTGAAGCGAAGGGGCTCCAGGTGCAGCGCTCACGGGGACTTCGGCCGGCAGAGTGCGGGACTGCATCGGCACCCGATCATGCCACAGCGCAAGGTGCGCTCCATGAGTCCTCCGTTTGCGCGGCGCATTCAGTCTTTCACGAACCGTACGAGGCCCGCGTACAGCAGGGCCAGCAGGCCCGTCACGAAAATCCCGTCGAAGGTGCCGGCGCCGCCGATGGAGGCGACCGGGGCGCCCAGGGACCGGACCGCCCCGAGGTTCAGCAGGTCCGCCCCGATCAGTGTCCCGAAGCTGCCGCTGATGTAGGCGAGCGGCGCCGCGCGGCGCCGGCTGAGCGCCATGGCAATGATGGCCGTGGCCGACGCCGGCACGAATATCGGCAAAGCGATGCCGAACCCGGGCACCGGCCTCGCCAGGAAGTGGCAGACCGCCGCGACGAACGCCGTGCCGATCGCCCCGAGTGCATACAGGTTGTGCTTCAGAAGCAGGTAGACCGACAGCAGGATCGGAATCACCGCGCCGCCCACGTTGATGGCGAGCACCGTCGCGCCGGTCTCGCGCACCATGGGAATGACGTAGGTCATGCCGAAGAAGTTGATCTCGCCCGTCGTAAGGATCCGGTGCGCGGGCAGGTACGCGATCGGAATGTTGATGTAGCTTCCGAGGAGCGACAGCCCCAGGATGAGGATCAGCGAGGACTCCTTGATCCCCATCGTCTCGGACGCGTAGCGCAGCAGCCGCAGCGCGACCAGCGCGATCACGACCGCCAGCAGCCCCCCGAGAATCAGGAGAAACGGCAGACTGACGGGAAAATACTGGAGCTGATAGACCGGCATGGCGGCGGGCGGTGCGAAGGAACGGGGCAATCATGCCACAATGGGCGGTATGACTACCGACAATGCCGCCTGGGTCGCCCGCGACCTCGCCCACGTCTGGCACCCCTGCACCCAGATGAAGGATCACGAGCAGCTGCCGATGATTCCCATCCGCCGCGGCGAGGGGGTGTGGCTCGAGGACTTCGAAGGTGGCCGCTATCTCGACGCCATCAGCTCCTGGTGGGTGAATCTCTTCGGCCATGCCAATGCCCGCATCAATGCGGCTGTGCGCGAGCAGCTCGAGCGCCTGGAGCAGGTGATCCTCGCCGGCTTCACGCATGAGCCGGTGATCCGGCTCTCCGAGGCGCTCACCGACATTGCGCCGAAGGGGCTCACCCGCTGCTTCTACGCCGACAACGGCTCCTCCGCGGTGGAAGTGGCTGTGAAGATGAGCTTCCACTACTGGCGCAACGTCGGGCGCCCCGCCAAGACGCGCTTCATCACGCTCTCCAACAGCTATCACGGCGAGACCCTGGGTGCGCTCGCGGTCGGCAACGTGCAGCTCTACAAGTCGATCTACCAACCCCTTCTCATGGACGTGATCACCGTGCCCTCGCCCGATTGCTTCGAGCGCGAGCCTGGCGAGAGCTGGGCCGGGCACTGCCGGCGCAAGTTCGCGCACATGGAAGCGGTGCTCCAAGAGCACGCGCACGAGACCGCGGCCGTGATCGTCGAGCCGCTGGTGCAGTGCGCCGGCTCCATGCGCATGTACGACCCGGTGTACCTCGAGCTGCTGCGCGAGGCATGCGACCGCCACGACGTACATTTGATCGCCGATGAGATCGCAGTGGGGTTCGGCCGCACCGGCACGATGTTCGCCTGCGAGCAGGCCCGCATCCGCCCCGACTTCATGTGTCTCTCGAAGGGGCTGACGAGCGGCTACCTGCCGCTGTCGGCCGTCCTCACCACCGAGCCGGTGTATGAGGCGTTCTATGACGAGTACGTCAAGCTCAATGCCTTCCTGCACTCGCACAGCTTCACGGGCAATCCGCTTGCCTGCACGGCGGCGCTTGCCACCCTGGATATCTTTCGCACCGACGATGTGCTCACACGCAACCGCGCCCTGAGCGCGCACCTGGGACAGCGGGTCCGCGAGCTCGAATTCCACCCCCACGTGGCCGAGGTTCGCCAGCACGGCATGATCGCCGCGGTGGAGGTGGTGCGGGAGAAGGTCTCGCGGCAGCCCTATCCGTGGCAGGAGCGGCGCGGCCTCAGGATTTATCGTCACGCGCTCAGCCGGGGCGTGCTCCTGCGGCCGATCGGCAATGTCGTGTACTTCATGCCACCCTACCTGATCACCCCGGAGCAGATCGACCTGATGGTCGAGGTCGCGCGCGAGGGCATAGAGCTCGCCACGTGCGATTGACCCGGGTTCACGTGCCCGGACCCCTGGCGGCGGGCCGGATGTGCGCCGTGGAAGGCGACGCCGCCACCCACATCGCGCGCGTGCTGCGTCTCTCGGCGGGCGATGCGCTGATCGTGTTCGACGGCGAGGGCGGGCAGTATGCGGCTCGCATCGAGGCGATCCGCAAGGGGACGGTGGACGTGGCGGTGCTCGAGCGGCAGCTCATCGAGCGCGAGTCGCCGCTGTCGCTTACCCTGGCGCAAGGCGTCTCGCGCGGCGAGCGCATGGACTGGGTGGTGCAGAAGGCGACCGAGCTTGGCGTCTCCCGGCTCGTGCCCGTGCTGAGTGAGCGCAGCGTCGTGCGGCTCGACCCGAAGCAGGCGCAGAGCAAGCAGCGCCACTGGCAGCAGGTCGCCGTCGCCGCGTGCGAGCAGAGCGGCCGCGATCGCATTCCGCGGGTGGGCGCGCCGGTCGCGCTGGCGCAGTTTCTGGAAAGCCTCTCGCCCGCGGGCACGCGGCTGTTGCTGTCCCCCGAAGGGACCGTGACGCTCGCGAGCCTGCCCCCCCCGGCAGGGGACATCATCGTGCTGATCGGCCCCGAGGGCGGGCTCACCGAGGGGGAGGGCAGCGCCGCGCGCAGACGGGGCTTCACGGCTCTGCGCCTCGGTCCGAGGGTACTGCGCACCGAGACTGCGGCGGTGGCGGCCCTGGCGCTTCTGCAGCATCGGTTCGGCGATTTGTAACCGCCCATCGCCTGCGGCTGACTCCGTGGCATGAAGCGCGGGCACGATTTCAGGTACGGGAACGCGCCTGCCGCCCGGGCCGGCCGGGCGCGAATGCCCGGATCGAGCGCTTCCCGAGTCAGCCGCGGCTGGCTATGGCTGCAGCCTCGTGACTTTCCAGGGGCCTGGCTCGAGCCCGTCAGGGCGGGGTGCCAGCGTCCGTGTCCACCGTCCACGGTCGTGGATCCGCGCTTCTCCCTCCACCCACAGCTCGACCGACTCTGCCCATAAGTGATAGCCGCCCCAGTGCGGCGGGCGCGGGATCACGACATCGAGTTCCTGGGCGGTGGAGTGGCCGGGCACGGGTGCCTCGAAGCGGCGGGCCGCCGCAGCAAGCGACTGGCGCAGTGCCTCGCGCGAGGCCGTCGGCTCGCTCTGTGCGCTCGCCCAGGCCCCGAGACGGCTCTGCCAGGGCCGGGAAGCGAAATATGCGTCGCTGTCGGCCGCCGGAGCCTTGAGCACCGGACCCTCGATACGCACCTGGCGGTGCAGGTGATCCCAGTGCAGCACCGCCGCCGCCCGCGGGTTCTCCGCCAGCTGCCGGCCTTTGTGCGACAGGTAATTGGTGAAGAACACCAGGTAGCCGGGCCGCGGGACGACCTCTTTGCACAGCACCACGCGGGCCGAAGGCCGGCCGTGCGCATCGCTGGTGGCGAGGACCATCGAATTCGGATTCGGCTGGAAGCGATGGCGCCAAGCCTCGGCCAGCCAGTGCTCGAGAATGGCCAGCGGCTCAGCCGGGAGGGGATCGGAGAGGGTTTCCAGGGAAGGAGTCATGCGTCCATGGTACGGGAAATCCGCCTGCCGCTGGCGGGGAAGGCGCGAGGGGCCCCGCAGTTTCATCTCCTTCGGGTGCACGGGGGCAGAAACTGAGGCCCGCGGGACTTGCGAGGCCCGCTGCATCCCGATACAAGGACGAAGTCCAACCTGAATTGCATTCGGAAACGGCCTCATGACCCGCGACGTGACGCTGGATGATTTACGCCAAAGGCTGAGCGATCTCGATCGCCAGCTCATCCGGCTGGTGGCCGAGCGCACGGCGCTCGGCACCGAGGTCGCGCGCGTGAAGCGTGCCATCGGGCACCCGACCAGGGACTACGCGCGCGAGCGTGACGTGATCATGGGCGCTCGGAACACGGCGCGCGAGGCAGGGGTGTCGCCGGCATTGGCCGAGGAGCTGCTGCGCCTTCTCATCCGCTCCTCGCTCGCCACGCAGGAGCAGGCGAGTGTCGCGGCGCGCGGGGCCGGATCGGGCCGTCGCGCGCTGGTGATCGGCGGCGGGGGCAAGATGGGCCGCTGGTTCGTGCAATTCCTCGCCTCGCAGGGCTTCGATGTCGAGGCGGCAGACCCGAACGGCGGCCCCGATGGGGTGCCGTGCGTGGCGGACTGGCATGCCACTGACCTGAAGCACGACTACATCATCGTCGCCACCGCGCTGGGCGTGACCGATGCGATCCTGCGCGATCTGGCACTGCGCCGGCCCGCGGGCGTGATCTTCGATGTCGGTTCGTTGAAATCCCCGCTGCGAGCCGGCCTCATGGCGCTGAAGTCACACGGCTGCCGGGTGACCTCGATTCATCCGATGTTCGGGCCCGACACCGAGCTGCTTTCCGGCCGGCACGTCATCTTCGTCGATCTCGACAGCCCCGAGGCGCTCGGCGCGGCGCGCGAGCTGTTCGCTCCCACCATGGCCGAGCAGGTGGTCATGAGCCTCGAGGACCACGACCGGCTGATCGCCTATGTGCTCGGCCTCTCGCACGCGATCAACATCGCGTTCTTCACGGCGCTCGCGGAAAGTGGCGAGGCCGCACCGAAACTCGCGAAGATGTCGAGCACCACGTTCGATGCGCAGCTCGACGTGGCGAGCCGTGTGGCGCAGGAGAGCCCCGAGCTTTATTTCGAGATTCAGAGTCTCAACGACTACGGTGCTGAGTCGCTGGAGGCTCTGTCCAAGGCCGTGGAGCGCATCCGTACCGCGGTGCTCTCGCGCGATCATGAGGTATTCGTTGCACTGATGCGTCAAGGGCGCGAGTATCTGGAAGACCGGCGCTCCGTGGCGGAGCGTCGCGCCTGAGACCGCGTGAACATGGACAGAGACATCATCGACTCGGACGGCTTTCGCGCCAACGTCGGCATCGTGTTGATGCGCCAATGCGGCGATGTGTTCCTCGGTCGACGGGCGAGGGCGGGCGGGCGGGGCTGGCAGTTTCCCCAGGGCGGCATCCGTGAAGGCGAGAGCCTGGAGGAGGCCGTCTACCGCGAGTTGCACGAGGAGGTTGGCCTGACCTGCGGCGATGTCGAGGAGATCGGACGCACGGCCCGCTGGCTGCGCTATCGTCTGCCGTCGCGCTATGTCCGGCGCAACAGCCGCCCGCTGTGCATCGGACAGAAGCAGCGCTGGTTCCTGCTGCGCCTCCGGCGCGAGCAGGTGACGTTCGACTTCACCAGCACCGGGGAGCCCGAGTTCGACGAATGGCGCTGGGCGCAGTTCTGGGAGCCGGTGCGCGAGGTCATCTACTTCAAGCGCAAGGTCTACCAGCGGGCGCTCACCGAGCTCGCGCCGCTCGCCTTCCCGACCGGGCAGCCCGCCCTGCCGCACTGGTGGGACGAGGTGTTGCGCGAGCGGTCGCAGCAGGCGCCCCAGGCGGATTGAAAGTCTTTGAGCCCGGTCGAGTCCCATCCGCAAGAATCCAGCCCCGGCAGGCCGTGGGCCCGCCTGCGCCCGCCGGCGATGAGGACCGTGCTGGCGCTCGCAGCACTTCTGATCCTGTATTTGGTCTTCGAGACGGGCCGCTATGTCGCCGGCTACAGCATCCTCACGGCGATGCACCAGCGAGCGGCGCTGCAGGCGGACATCGCGAAGCTCAAGGCATCCAATCAGATCCTGCAAGCCCACGTGATCCGGCTCGAGACCCTGGATGCGGGTCACCGTCACGAGGTCCAGGTCGTTACCCGGACGATCAGCGATCTGCAGGCAAGAATTGCCCGCCAGTCGGTGAAGCTCGCCTTCTACCGCAACATCGTCGCCAAGGGCACGCCACCGATCGGCTTGAGGATCGGGGAAGTGCGGCTGTCCTCCGGCAAGATGCCGCTGCATTACGTCGTCCACGTCTCTTTGCTGCGCGCCGACAGGCCCGACGGCACCGTGAGCGGGACCGTCGACTTCTCGGTCGACGGCGAGGGCTCGAACGGGGCCGTGCTGAACAATCAAGCGTTCACCGGTCAGCGCTCCGACCTGGCTTATCACTTCCGCTACTACCAGCAGATCCGGCAGGATTTGGTGCTGCCGCCGGGCTTCAGGCCCGCCCAGCTGACGGTCACGGTACGTTCGGGGCGCAAGGACATCGCGCCGCTCACCCAGACCTATCCCTGGAGCGCCATCTCGACTCCCTGAGTCCCGGGCTTTGACCTCCAAGGCTGCAGCTCCTAGACTGCTGCCATGAGCGCTACCGACGTCATCGAAGAGACCCCCGCCCTCCTGTTCACCGATGCCGCCGCCCGCAAGGTCGGCGACCTCATCCGCGGGGAAGGCAATCCCAATCTCATGCTGCGCGTGTTCGTGCAGGGCGGCGGCTGCTCGGGGCTGCAGTACGGCTTCGAGTTCGACGAGCAGATCCAGGACGGCGACACCTGCATCGAGAATCAGGGCGTGAAGCTCCTGGTCGACCCCATGAGCGTGCAATATCTTTCGGGCGCGGAAATCGACTATCGCGAGGGACTCGACGGGGCGCAGTTCGTCATCCGCAATCCCAACGCCACGACTACCTGCGGCTGCGGCTCCTCGTTCTCCGCCTGAGTCGCCGGCACAGCGTGCGTTCGCGCCCGGTCGGCTCCCGCACTACCCGCCCACGCCACCGCACCGCCTCCCTTCCCGACGTCCTGGCGGCCGTCGATCTCGGCTCCAACAGCTTCCACATGGTCGTGGCGAGATACTCGCACGGCCAGCTGGTCATCATCGATCGTCTGCGCGAGATGGTGCGCCTGGCCGAGGGCGTCGAGGAAAACGGCCGCATCGAGGAGGCGGTGGCGGCGCGCGCGATCGCGTGTCTGGAACGGTTCGGGCAGCGGCTGCGCACGATGCGCGCCGGGAATGTCCGTGCCGTCGGCACCAGCGCCCTGCGAGTCGCCCATCGCAAGGAATCGTTCCTGACGCGTGCGCACGCGGCCCTCGGCCATCCCATCGAGATCATCTCCGGCAGGGAGGAGGCGCGGTTGATTTACTCGGGGGTGGCGCACCACTTGCCGCGCGAGACCGGACGGCGCCTGGTCGTCGATATCGGCGGTGGCAGCACCGAGCTCATCATCGGCGAGGGGTTCACGCCGATCGAGCTCGAGAGCCTGCGTTTGGGCTGCGTGATCATGAGCGAGCGGTTCTTCGGGGACGGTAAAATCTCAGCCAAGCGCATGCAGGCGGCGCGGGTGGCCGCCCGCTCGCAGCTCGTGCCCGTGCAGGCGACGTTTCGCCAGCGCGGCTGGGAGCATTGTGCGGGCAGCTCGGGGACGGTGCGAGCCATCGGCGAGGCGGTCCGCGAGCTCAACCCCCGTGCCACCGTCATCACGCCCGCGGGACTGAGGCGCGTCCTGGATGCCGTGGTGGCGGCCGGGCACATCAGGAACCTGCGCTTCCAGGCCGTCACCGAGGACCGCCGGCCGGTGTTTCCCGGCGGGCTCGCCATCCTCGCGGAGATTTTCGCGGTGCTGCGCTTGCGGGAGATGCGCATCGCCGAGGGCGCCCTGCGCGAGGGGCTGCTCTATGACATGGTAGGGCGGTTCACCGATGAGGATGCTCGCGAGCGCACCGTGCGCAGCATGCAGCTGCGCTATCACGTGGACGCAGAGCAGGCGGCCCGTGTCGAATCGACCGCGCTCAAGCTGCTGAAAGACACGCGCAAGGCCTGGAAACTGCGCGGAGAGCCTGCAGCCGCCCTGGTGTTGAAGTGGGCGGCCCGGCTGCATGAGGTGGGCCTCGATGTCGCCCACAGCGGTTACCACCGCCACGGCGCCTACCTCCTCGAGAACGCCGACATGCCGGGGTTCTCGCGCGATGAGCAGCGGCTGCTCGCCCGTGTGGTCGGCGCCCAGCGCCGCAAGTTCTCGCGCGAGAGCCTGCGCGAGCTCGTGCCGCCGTGGGACCGGCAGGCGCTGTACCTGATCGTGCTGATGCGCCTGTCGGTGCTGCTGCACCGCGGACGGGGCCGGGACGAGCTGCCGAGAATGAGACTGTCGGCGCGCGGCAAGTCGGTGCGGCTGGCGTTTCCGGCGCGCTGGCTGAGGGGCCATCCGTTGACGCTCGCGGACCTGCAGCAGGAGGTGCTGTACCTGCGCGCGGTGGGCGTGCGGCTCATTGCCGGTCCGGGCCGCTGAGCGAGCCGGAGGCTTCTCGAGCCTCAGCCGCTGCCTGCGCCGAACACCGCGCCTGCGGCATTGCGTGCGAGCAGTTCCGCCTGCAGCGACAGCTTGGGGGCCCTGCCCGGCGAGAGCCGCTCGTAGCGGCCGTCGGGCAGCAGCCGCCAGGCCTGGCAGTTGTCCTCGAGGGCGAGCTCGAGGTTCTCGAAAATCCGCCTGCGATGCGAGGGGCGCTCGATCGGAAAGGCGACCTCGACGCGGTGGAAGAAATTGCGCTCCATCCAGTCCGCGCTCGCGCAGAAGATCTCCGGCTCGCCCCCGTTCTCGAAGTAGAACGTGCGCGAGTGCTCGAGGAATCGGCCCACGATGGAGCGCACCTCGATGTTCTCCGACACGCCCGGCACTCCGGGTCGCAGCGCACACACCCCGCGCACGATCAGATCGATCTTCACGCCGGCGCGCGAAGCGCGATAGAGCGCCTCGATGGCCCGCTGCTCAACCAGCGCGTTCATCTTGGCAATGATGCGGGCCTTGCGGCCGGCGCGCGCATGCTCGGTCTCACGCTCGATCTTGGCGAGCATCGCCTCGTGCATGCCGAACGGGGATTGCAGCAGACAGAGCAGGCGGGGTGTGCGCGTGAGGCTGGTGAGCTCGAGAAACAGCTCGTGAACGTCCTGGCAGACCTCCTCGCGACAGGTGAACAGGCTGTAGTCGGTGTACTGGCGGGCGGTGCGCGGATGATAGTTGCCGGTGCCGAGGTGACAGTAGCGGCGGATGCCGCCGGGCTCGCGCCGCACCACCAGGGCCAGCTTGGCGTGCGTCTTGTAGCCGACCACGCCGTACATGACGTGCGCGCCGGCCTCCTGCAGCCGATTGGACAGCTCGATGTTGGCTTCCTCGTCGAAGCGCGCACGCAGCTCGATGATCACCGTGACATCCTTGCCGGCGTTGGCCGCGGCAACCAGCGCATCGACGATGGGTGAATCATCGCCCGCGCGGTAGAGCGTCTGCTTGATCGCGAGCACGTTCGGATCGGCCGCGGCCTGGCGCACGAAGTCCATCACCGGCGTGAAGCTCTGGTACGGATGGTGCAGCAGCATGTCCTTCTGGCGCACGCTGGCGAAGATGTCCGCCCCGCCGATGAGGCGTCGCGGCACCCCGGGGGTGAACGGCGGGTACTTCAGGTCCGGGTGCTGCACCAGGTCGTACACCGCCGACAGGCGGTTGAGGTTGACCGGGCCGGCCATGTGGTAGGTGTCGAGCTCCCCGAGCGCGAACTGGCGCTGCAGGAATTGCACGATGTCCTGCGGACAGTCGCTGCCGGTCTCCAGGCGCACCGAGGCGCCGTAGCGCCGGTGCGCGAGCTCGCCCTCGAGCGCCCGGCGCAGATCGTCGATCTCCTCCTCGTCGACGAACAGATCGCTGTTGCGGGTCAGGCGGAACTGATAGCAGCCGATCACCCGTATGCCGGTGAACAGCCTCTGCACGAACGCCTGCACGATCCCGGTAAGCAGTACCAGGGTGCGTCCTGCGCCCTCTGTGGGGACCGGCACGACCCGCGGCAGCGAGCGAGGCGCCTGCACGATGGCGAGCTCGCTGTCGCGGCCGAAGGCATCCCGCCCCTCGAGCCGTACGATGAAGTTCAGGCTCTTGTTCTGGATGCGCGGGAAGGGCCGCGCGGGGTCGAGGCCGAGCGGGCTCAGCACCGGCTCGACCTCGTGCTCGAAGTACCGCTCCAGCCACTCTTTCGCCTGCGCCGACCATTCGCCATGGCTCAGCAGCAGGATGTCCCGGGCCGCAAGCTGCGGCAGCAGCACCTCGTTGAGGCACCGGTACTGCTCGGCGACCAGCCGCATGGCCCGCTCGTGGACGGCCGCGAGCTGCTCCTCGAGCGAGAGGCCGTCGGCGGCGAGCTGGCCGGAGCCGAGCTCCTGGAGCTGCTTCAGGCCCGCCACCCGGATCTCGAAGAACTCATCGAGATTGCCCGAGGAGATGCAGAGGAATCGCAGCCGCTCGAGCAGCGGCACCGTCTCATCGAAGGCCTGCGAGAGCACACGCTGGTTGAACTCCAGGAACGAGAGCTCGCGGTTGATGTAAAGCTGAGGCGATTTGAGGTCGGGGGCGTCCATGTCCGGCAAGTATCGCATACACTTTCCATGCGGCCCTGCAGCCGCGCGACCCGGACCCCAGCGCCCCCACAGCCATGGCAATCAGCGATGAATTGGTCGATCCACCGGCCGGTCAACTGGCCGAGCAACTAGCCGAGCTCGAGCGCGGCGCCCATGAAGTGCTGCTCACCGCGGATCTCACGCGCAAGCTCCGGCGCGGCGTGCCGCTGCGCGTCAAGGCGGGCTTCGATCCGACGGCGCCGGATCTGCACCTCGGGCACACCGTGCTGCTCAACAAGATGCGTCAGTTCCAGCGCTTCGGCCACGAGGTCATCTTCCTGATCGGGGATTTCACCGGGCTCATCGGCGATCCCACCGGGCGCAACCAGACCCGTCCTGCGCTCACCGCCGAGGAGGTGCAGGCCAATGCGCGCACCTACGAAGCGCAAGTGTTCAAGATCCTTGACCCTGATCTCACCCGGGTGGACTTCAATTCGCGCTGGCTGGGCGCGATGGGCGCGGCCGACGTCGTGCGCCTCGCCGCCCATTACACCGTGGCGCGCATGCTCGAGCGGGACGATTTCGCCAAGCGCTACAAGAGCGGCCAGCCGATCGCCATCCACGAATTCCTCTATCCGCTCGCACAGGGCTACGACTCGGTGGCGCTCAAGGCGGATGTCGAGCTCGGTGGTACGGACCAGAAGTTCAACCTCCTCGTCGGACGGCAGCTGCAAAGCGCCTACGGCCAGGAGCCGCAGGTCGTGCTCACCATGCCGCTGCTGGAGGGCACCGACGGGGTCAACAAGATGTCGAAATCGCTCGGCAACTACATCGGCATCGCCGAGCCGCCGGGCGAGATGTTCGGCAAGGTGATGTCGATTTCGGACGAGCTCATGTGGCGCTATTACGAGCTGCTGTCCTTCCGGCCGCTCGCGGACATCACCGCGCTCAGGCGCTCGGTGAGCGAAGGGCGCAACCCCCGCGACATCAAGCTCGAGCTGGCCGGCGAGATCACCGCACGCTTCCACGGGGCCGAGGCCGCCGTCGCCGCACAGCGTGAGTTTCTCGCCCGGGTGAGCGAGCGGGCGCTGCCGGTGGACCTGCCGCCCCAAGTGCTCCCGGTCGATGCCGCCGGGATGAGGCTGCCGAATCTGCTCAAGGCGGCGGGACTTGCGGCCAGCACCTCGGAAGCCAATCGCAAGATCGAGGAGGGCGCGGTGCGCATCGATGGCGTTCGGACGACGGATCGCGCTCTGGCGCTCAAGGCGGGGGCGGATCACGTGCTGCAGGTGGGCTCGAGACGCTTTGCCAGGATAAAGCTCAAGCTCGAAGCGTGAGCGCCGCCGGGACGAGGACAGACACTGGTGCTTCCCGGCCTGCCAAGACGGGTTTGATCCGAACCATGACTTGGACTGGATCGGGAGGCGGAAACGCCCGGTAGATGTGCGCAACATACTGATCGAAAAGTGATTTCCGGTCTGGCTGGCGCAGGCTGCATCCGGCATCCCACGCCCGCCGGCGATCGCTTGGGGAAGGCCAGACGCAAAATCATTTCAATTCGTTGACAAGACCCTGATCAGGGCTATACTGCGCGCCCCTTGCAGCCATGAGCGCAACGCGCAAACGGCAGCGGGAACTCGCAAAAGGAATAGCGAAAAAAGAAGGTTGACGGGCGCAAAACGAGGGATATACTGCCCGCCCCTTCGAGAGCGAGGACGTCACCTGAAACGTGGCGGCCACACTCGAATCCCCGGGCGCAAGCCGCACGGGAGTTCTTTAAAAGTTTGGCAGGTAATTTGTGTGGGGACTCGTGTCAAAGAGCCTTTGGCGCTAAGACCGAGTGACCAAAATGTCCAGCAGTAACTGGAGCCATTTTGGATCCACTCTGACTTTGTTG
>JAJZLX010000169.1 GCA_021850555.1 Pseudomonadota bacterium
AGGCCGGCTACAGCGCGGACTTCCCCAAAGTCGCCGTCATCGAGCTCGACCCGAGGTTTGCCGCGCCGAAGACCGCCGAGCTGCTGCGTCTTTCGGCCGATGGATCCTTCCGCCGTGTATTCACCGCGCCGGTCTCCGCGCCCATGCACTGGCTGCGCTATGACTATGTGAAATTCAATTTCTCGCCCGTGAAAAAGCCGGGGCTTTACCAGATCGAATACGCCGGTCATCGGTCCGATACGTTCCCCATCGCGGCGAACGTCTACAGCCACACGTGGCAGACCACGCTCGACGGATTCCTCGCCGTGCAGATGGACCACGTGTCGGTACGCGACGCCTATCATGTCTGGCACGGTGTCTCGGACCTGAACGATGCGCTGCAGGCACCGCCGAATCTGACTCACTTCGACGGCTACTTCCCAATGGGACGAGTTGTCGGTCAACGAGAAGACCCGGACGGTCGTGATGCACAAGCCTGACGGTGTTCCCGACCTGGTCGAGCAAGTCGAGCACGGCGTCCTGCAAACCCTCGCGCAGATCCATGCGTTCGGACACCCCATCATGGGCATCCAGTGGCCGTACCTCGAGGGCTACACCTCCACCGGCGATGCGGCGTCCTTGAACGACGGGCTGATCTACAACCCGAAATACGGTCCGGGTCCGGTCAAGGGGATCCACTCCGGGTGGCCGGACGACCCTTGGGCATGGACCCAGTACCGACCCAGCATGGAATACGCGGCGGCGGCCTCCCTTGCGGCCGCCTCCATCACCTTGCGGGGCTGGAACGAGCCGCTGTCCCGCAAGTGTCTCGCCACCGCGATCGAGCTCTGGCACCGCATGCGGACCACTCCCCCGCCCCCACAGCATTGGCCGCCCTTCACGGAAGGCTCGGGAGGCTACCGCGAGCACGCCATGGGACCGCCGAAGTGGACCGCGGCGCTGCAGCTGCTCATCGCCACCCACGGCGCGCAGCCGTACAAGCGGCAGGTCGAGAAGATGTTCCCGGGGATGCTGCGGCACATGGGGTTCGGGGGCTGGGAGGCGGTGCAGGCGCTGCCGTACCTCGGGGCGCGCTACCGCACGCGCCTGAAAGCCGCGGTCGCCGCCTACATTGCGCGCTTGCATCGCCAGCTCACCGCCACCCCGTTCGGGGTGCCGCCCTCACTCGGCAGCTGGGGCAACTCGGCGCAGGTGGCCGAATTCGGCGTCGAGATGTACTTCCTCCACGAGGCGTTCCCCGGCCTCGTCGGGCCGAACGCCACGCTGCGGGCGGCCAACTACCTGCTCGGCACGCACCCGGTGTCCAGCGTGTCGTACATCTCGGGGATCGGCCGAATCTCCAAGCTGGTCGCCTACGGCGGAAACAATCGATCGCAGTATTCCTTCAAACCCGGGGGAATGATCCCCGGCTACGTGATCATCAAGCCCGATTTTCCGGAGTGCATCACCGGCTTCGGATTCCTCTGGTACGAGGATGAATACACCGTCGATGCGGCGGCGACCTGGATCCTGGAAGCCAACGCGGCGAACGCCCTGGTCGAGCAGGCCGCGCAGGCACGGGCACCAAAATCCTGAGCGCCGCCCGCCCGGTCTGCACGCACCAGCGCCCCCCGGGACTCGTCAAGGAACCCCGTCACGGTTCCTGATGTCCCCGCCGGGGCGGCACGCTATACTTGCATAAATTCAAAGCCATCAGGCCGACCCAGGCGCGGATGGGCCCCGGCGGGCCTTTCGCAACTCGAAAACCTGGCGCAGGGGAGTGAGCACTCGATCGCCGCGACGCGGGCAGTCGGCATTTTATTGATTTTTGGGCGTATCGCCCGTCGCGCCGGCGGGACGGGCCAGCGTCACGTTCACCACCATGGGAGGCAATGAGATGCTTGGCAGAAGGTCAATTGCGCGTTTAGCGCTCGTGTCGCTGTGCGCCATCGCGGCCGGGCTCGCGAGGCCCGCCGCGGCCCGGGCACAAGAGGCGCACCCGTTCGGCTCGCACACGCACGATGCCGGCCCGACGGCCGCATCCACCCCGATCACCACCTCGATCGTCCTTCACGTCACCAACCTGCGCAATCTCGAGGAGTACGTCCGCTCCACCGTCACTCCGGGAAACCCCAACTTCCATCGGTTCCTGTCCGTGCAGCAGTTCCGCGACCGTTTCGCCCCGTCGAACCGGCGGATCGACCACCTGGTGCGCTACCTCGAGTCCTTCGGCATCACGGTGAACAAAGTCTACCGGGATCACCTCGACATGACGGTCACCGGCACCACGGCCGCGATCAATGCCGCCTTCGGCACCCAGGAGCACGACTACGACCGCGGCAATGAGCGCTTCCACCGGCCCGCCATTCAGCCGGCGCTGCCGGGTACGCTCGGACAGCTGGTCCTCGCAATGCCCGGCCTGAACAACCAGCCGGGCAGCTTCCGTCCGATGATCGTGCGCCTCGGCCATGGCCCGTACGCGCAGATCACCCCACCGCCGGTGCAGTGGCCGAAGAACGGCACCGCCACGGGCATCCCGCAGGACTACACCGTGGGCGACGTCGCCGACTTCTACGACGTCAACCCGCTGTATCACGAGGGCATCACCGGCACGGGCCAGACGGTGGGCATCATGACGCTCGCCAACTTCAACAAGACGGATGCGTATTCCTACTGGCGCGACATCGGACTGCCGGTGGCCTCGCACCGCATCACCAAGGTGATGGTCGACGGCGGCACAGCGGTCGCCGCGGGCGTGGGCGACGATGAGACGTCGCTCGACGTCGAACAGTCCGGCGGACTCGCCCCCGAGGCGCTCATCCGCGTGTACATCGCACCGAACACCAACCAGGGATTCCTCGATCTGTTCTACAGCGCGGTGTCGGACAACATCGCCGACACGGTGTCGATCAGCTGGGGCGAGCCCGAGGAGCTGTACTTCGCCGCCCTCAACGGCGGCGTGAGCTACACCGGCCAGTTGCAGGCCATACATCAGGCGTTGCTCGAGGGCGCCGCCCAAGGTCAGTCGTTCTTCGCCGCCGCGGGCGATGCGGGCGCCTACGACATCAACGACAGCCAGCTCGCGGCTCCGCCGCAGTACAGCACGCAGCTGACGGTGGATGCGCCGGCCGATGACCCGGCCATCACGGCCGCCGGCGGCACCACCATCGCCGCGACGGTTCCGGGCATTCCCCAGTACAACTGCCCGGCCATCGTCGTGCCCACCCAGCGCATCTGGGGCTGGCACTACCTGCTCACGAACTGGGGCAGCTGCCTCGGTCTGACCCTGTACGGCAATAGCGGCGTGTTCCCGGTCGGCGGCGGCGGCGGTGTCAGCTCCTTCTGGCCCATGCCCGCCTACCAGGGCTCGACCGAGGGAATCGAGCGGACCGAGCCGGATCAGAGTCTGTATTACTACCCGAACTACCCGAGCCGCGCCGGCGCGCAGCGTCTCATCACCCTGCCGGCCGATTTCCGCGGGCGCAACCTGCCGGATCTGTCGTTGAATGCCGATCCGGAAACCGGCTATCTCATCGTGGACTGCACGGACTATCCGGCACCGGCCAATCCGAAGTGCGCGCAGACGGGCTTCGGCGGCACCAGCTTCGTGGCGCCGCAGCTGAACGGCATCACGGCACTGATCGATCAGGCCTCGGGCGGACGGGTGGGATTACTCAATCCGACGCTGTACGCCCTGCAGAACGCGCTCGGCTATGGTCCCCGCTCTCCGTTCAACGCCGTCACGGCGGGCAACAACTGGTTCTACCACGGTACGTCCGGGTACAACGACGGCGCGGGCATCGGCACGATCGATGCCGCGCGTCTGGCGCTCAACTACCAGTTGCTGAGCGGAACGGACGCGAGCGGCGATGTTGGCGGTGGCGGCTTGCAGCACGGCAACCGCTGATTCCCCGACACGGCAGTCACGGCGCGCCGGTCACTCCGGCGCGCCGTCCTGATACGGCGTGCGGACCGCCAACTCCGCCAACTCCTCTTCCGAGGGCGGCGGCTCGGCCAGGATCTGGCTCGCCCGCGCGTGCCACCAGCGCGGCACACGCACCTCCACGCTCTGTTCGAAGTCCGGCAGCGGACCGCGCAGCTCCACCTGCACGGGAATGGACTCGGCCCGCAACCGTCCGGCGATCACCTGGCCGCTGATCCGGTCGCGGCACACCTGCAGCACGACCCAGGGCGCTTCGCTCATGCCCACGGCCCGCGCTCAGGGACCGAGATACTTGTCCACCCAGTGCAGCATCGCGGCGTAGAACAGCTCGAGATGCACCGGATCCTGCGGCATGTGATAGGCGCCGGGAATGC
>JAJZLX010000603.1 GCA_021850555.1 Pseudomonadota bacterium
AGCTCACCATGCAGTCGTTGCAGATCCGATGACCGGTGCCGGCGAGCATCGGATTGTCGACGCAGGCGATCGCCAGGGCCGATAAGACATGGCCACGCCGCTTCGCCTCGTGCATCTCCGAGATGCGCTCCCCGAGCGGGCAGCCGGTCTGAAGCGCGCCGACCACGCTGTGCTCGAATGACCCGGAGGCGGCGCGCAGGCCGCTCGAGCAGGAATCCTTGTCCTGGTGGTGACAGTAGATGCAGTAGTGGATCTCGCCCATCGCCCCCGCCAGGTCGCATCCGGCGTCCGTCAGCCCGAAGCCGCGCCGCTGCCGCAACGCGTGCTCGGCCGGTGCCTCGAGCCAGGCGATGTTGCCTTCCCGCCGGGTGCTGGTTGCCACCAGCTTCAGCGGGTCGTGCTTGTGGGGCACGTGGAAGAGGACATGATGCCCGAAGCGCCGGCGCCCCTCGGGGGAGAGCGCGGCCCAGGTCACGAATCGCTCGGCCGCGGCGAGTTCCGAGCGGCACTGCGGCTCGCGCTCCAGCCACGAGCGCACTGCCCGGGCGAAGCGTACCGGCTCGAAGGCGCCGTGCAAGTGCGCTTCGAGCGCCTCGAGCGCCTCGTCCCCGTCGATGCGCGCGGCCGCCTCGCCGGTGGCCTTCTTGGCGATGTGCCGCTGGACGAACTTGCGGCGCACTTCGAAGAGGACCTCCAGATCGTCCTGGCGCTTGACCAACTCCGCCACCTGCGCGCCGATCGAGAATAGCGCGCAGAGAAACTCGTCCACGAACGGGGCAAGAGCGAGCCACAGCTCGCTCTCGTCCCGGCGCGCCGGCGCGTTGCCCTCGCTGCGCGCAGCCCTCAGACGTTCCGCCAGCCCCGGGTCGCGCTCGCGCAGGAACTGGCGGAAGCGGGCATCGAGCCGCTCGAGCCCAGGGCGGGAATAGAGGTCTTCGGGCGTCGGCAGCCCGCATGTCGCGGTGGGGGCATTCATCGCGTCAGGTCCCTCGGCTGGGGGCTCTCATGCGCCGGTGGTCGGTGTTCGAGACAGGATCGAGCGTCTCAGCCGCGGCTCGAACCCCGCGCGAGGCCTGGTCGGGGAAGTCTACTTGACGGCAACTGCGTCGGTCCAATAGGCGCGCGTGCGCCCGGCCGGCCGGACCTGAATCAATCCAGTCCACCGCTCGCGGCGCAGCGGATAGACACGTTCGCCCGCGCGCAGCTCGATGCAGCCGTGTCCGCGTCCCTTGGCCTCGGCTCTTGCCCACCCGGATTTGTCGATCAGCGCCACGCTCAGGAGCGATTGGAAGTCCACCTTGCGCGGACACGCCGGGAAGTCCGTTGTGACCGGCACGAGGGGCTTGCCGGCAGGGGGCGGCGAGGACCGCATGCCGCCGGGCGCCATTGGTCGCGCGGTGCTCGCCGGTCCGCTCGATGCGCGCGATACCGGCGCAGTGCCGCCCAAGCCGTGCCGGTACCGTCCGTTCCAATCGACCGTCAGGGCCGCAATCGAGCCGACACTGCGCGTCTTCAGCACATCGGGCGACAAGCCGAGCTTGGAATATCGCGGCAAGTTGTCGCCGTAGAATTTCGCGAGACACGCGGCGCGCATCGAGCGGTCGATCCGCCGCAGCAGCGCCGGCGGCGCCGGCCGATGATCCTCAGCGTGCGTTGCAGCGAGCATGCCCAGCCGAAACTCGTCCCTGCCGAACTGCGCGAGGCTCTCGCCAAACGGTGCCTTGGCGCAATCCACGCTGGCGTTTGCGACATTCCAGGCAAGCGCGAGACACCCGAGAACTGCGATCTGCGTCTTCATTCATGTCCCTCGTTGGGAAGCACAGAGCATACGCCCGCCGTGTCCGAGCGGAAAGCTCGGCACGAACACGGCGACCGACAACCGCCGGGTGCGGCGCGGCCGCGGCCGACTCTGGCTCGATGGCCGCCGGTTTCAGCGGGCGGCGCCGCGATCGAGGCGCCCTGCCGCCATATCCGGCGTGTCCCGTGCGTCGCCCGTGCGTCTGTTACAGGCCACTCTGCGTGTTGGTCGTGGGCGGATCGAGCGATGCGCCCGGGGAGCCCATCAGCGCGTCCTTCAAGGGTCCAAGCCAAGGCTCGAAGTGGCGCCAATGGTCGAGTCCGGCGCGGTTGATCGGTCGGCGGACCTGCTCGGCGCTGGCGGTGTGGACGGCGCGCTCGGTCTTGTGAAACTCGAAACACGCGAGTTCGGGCTTCAGGCCGCAGAATTCGAGGAGGCGATGCACGGTCGCCGGGAAATCCGTGACCAACTCCTCATGCTGGATGCGCAGTATCTTTCCGGGCAGCACGGCGTCCCAATGGCGCATCAGGTCCAGATACATGCGGTAGTAGCGGGCAATGTCCTCGAAGCTGTAGACGAACTCAGGTCCCGCTCCAGGCGGGAAAAGCTGTTTGAAATTGCTGAAACAGCAAGCCATCGGCTCCCGGCGCGCGTCGATGATCCGGGCGTTGGGCAGGATGAGGTGGATGAATCCCAGGTCCCGGAAGTTGTTTGGCCATTTGTCGATGAAGAACCGCCTGCCATGACGGTGCACGCAGGTTTCGCGGAGGTATTTTTCCCCGAGCCGCGCGCACTCTTGCCTGTCGAGTTCGGCGAGCACGCCGGGGTAGCGCGGGCTGTCGGGCGGGCGGGTGCGATCGTGCAGATCGAATACCAGATGCGCGATGTCGGGCAGCTCCATGGTTCCATCCACCTCGGAATGCGAGGCGAGAATCTGCTCGATCAGCGTCGATCCGGCGCGGGGTAGTCCCACGATGAAGATCGGCGCCGCATCCGGATGTCCCCAGCCTCGGCGCGCGGCGAAGAACTCAGCCGTGCAGGTGGCGCGCTGCAGGCGCGCGAGGTTTTCGAGGAAGTCGGGCCGGTAGCGGCATTCCTCCTTCTTCAGCGCGTTGCCGCGTTCGTAATAATGGAACGATTGGGCGTATTCGCCCCGGTCCTCGAGCGCCTTGCCGAGCGCGAAGCACAGGTGGTAGCGATCCTCGCGGCTCGTGGTGGCATCGGCCTCGTAACGGATCATCTGCTCGAGCTCGGCAGCATCGAAGCGGTACGTCTTGAGATTGGCCAGGTTCCAGTACGCGCCGCCATAGCCGGGACGGACAGCCGCGGCTGCATGATAGGATTCGATCGCCTCGGCGGTTCGGCCCAGAGTCTTCAGCGAGTGACCGAGGGCCATGTGCAGCTCCGCATCCTCGGGAGTTTCGCTGAGCAGCTTCTGGTACTCGGGCAGCGCCTGCTCGAAGTCGCCGAGGCGCGTGCAGACCGTCGCATGGGTGAAGCGGTAGGCGCGGTTTTCGGGAGCGATTGCCAGCAGCTTCTCCAGCTCCTCCCGGGCGCGCTGGTGCTTCAGGCGCGTCAAGAGTGCGACGGCGTACTCGTAACGGGCGGCGTGATAGCCCGGCGCAAGCCCGAGCACTTTCTCGAGCAGCGCTTCCGCGCCATCGGGCGCCTCGTGCGCCATGGCGATGCGCGCCAACAGGCGCAGGCCTTCGATATCATCGCTATGGGTCAGGAGATAGTGCCGCACCCGTTGCTCGGCGGCGCGGATGTCGCCGTCCCCGAACAGGCTGTAGGCGATCCTGATCTCGCTCGGGAGCTTTTCCAGAATTGCGCAGGACCGGGCGGCCGCGTCGGCCTCTTGGGTACGGCCGCACTTGCGATAGAGAACGGTCAAAGCGCTCCAGCTCACAGGCAGCCAGGAGTTCAGCCGTACGGCGCTTGAGAATGCGGCGATCGCCGATTCCGTCGCCCGCCGCGCAAGCTGACACAGGCCGCGCTCCTCGAACACTCTGCCGTACGTCGGGTGGTGGTGTTCCAGCTCCTGGAGCACCTCGAGTGCCTCCGGAAAGCGATAGAGGTGGCGCAAACTGACGGCGAGAAGAAACAGAACGTCTCGATTGCCCGGGTAGCGCGCGCGCAGGGCGCGAGCCTCGGCGTATGCGGCGGCGTATTCTCCCCGCCGCAGTTGCGCCCACACGCGGTCCGTCCTGGTCGCGAGGTCGGCGTCTTCCGATCCGGCCGGGGTGGCAGGCGATGGCTCGTTCAATGGGGTCGATTCCTCGGGAAATGCACGGCGATGGGCTTGGCCGCGCTCAGCAGGCGCACGACGAGCTGATCGATCTTGGGCGCATCGACGCCGAACACGACGTGCACCGGCTGCTCGCCCCAGTCGGGGCCGGCCCCGAGGGGCCAGCTCTCGATCGTGCCGTAGTTGGCGGTGAAGTTGGTGTCGACTTCGACCAGCAGGGTTTTCTCGCGGGTGATCAGGGCCGGAT
>JAJZLX010000761.1 GCA_021850555.1 Pseudomonadota bacterium
GTGTGGGCGCAGCCAACCGGCATACTGGGCGATACGGCGGCACGCATCGCGCAAAGCGAGTTCGTCTCTCCGGGCTTGCATGTGGTGACGGTCGATTTCTACGACTCGGCGCTCGCCCCGGCCGCGCGCAGGACGTTTCAAATCCGCACCGCCCACATCCCGACTCCGGAATCGCAGACCTCCACGCATTACTTCATCGTCCACGGCCGCAACTTTGCGCTCGACCAGCCGCCGGTCACCCAGTTCATGCATGAACAGCTCTTCAAAGCCTTTCAGGAAGATGTCTCCGGGCTTTGCGCCATCGAGCGCACGCTCATCGAGGCCGACGATGAGGTCTACGAGATTTCCGTCGCGAGCGATGCCGCCGGGGTAGCAATGCGCAAGTATCTGAAACGCCGTGCCGACGAGGAGCGCGAGCCCTTGTCATCGCCGGGCTGATCGTCGGGTAACCCCGGGTACTCGAGGAACGGTCTAATGCCGTCAGCACGCCCTCGAAACCGTGAAAGAGGGCGGTGAAGCCGCGCGTGGCGCACCGAGCGAAGTCAACGGCATACATCCTCCCTCGCCGGATTGGAGGAAGAATCGACCGTTATCGCACAGGCCACATCCGCAGGCGGCCGCCCTCTCCTTTCGCTGCGTCTTAGCCACTCCAGATCTGGCATGGGCTTTCGAGTGCGGTCAGCTCTGCGAACGGGGACTCCTCAAACAACAGCGCTTCGAACCGATTGCCTGGCGCGATCCGGGCATCGGGCAAGCCGAGGTGTCGGCGGTTGGTGGTAGTGGCGGCCTTCAGTGCCGCCTCGAGGGGCAGCCCGGCCTCGACGTAGTGGCGGATCTCTTGCGCGACGGCCTTGCCGTGCTCCACGCCCATGCTGCCCGCGTCGGTGCCGAGCAGCAGCTCGACACCCATCTCGTGGGCGAAGCGCAGGTGTTCCCGGTGGGCATCGAGGATCCTGTGCAGATTGCCGACCACCGCCTGCGACCAGCCGCTCGCCTGCGGGAAGGCCCATTGGAAGTGCACGGGGCAGAAGGTAGGGGTCCAGGCGATGCGCCGGTCACGCATGAGGGCGAGCATTGCGCGGCTCATGAAGAACCCGTGCTCGATCGAGTCCACGCGCGCCTCCGCGGCGACCTGCAAGCCCTTCAGTCCGCTGCAGTGCGCGAGCGTACGCTTGCCGCATCGGCGCGCCGCGTTGACGATCAGGGCTGCTTCCTCGGTTGCGAACTGCGGTTCGTCCGTGACCGCGCCGCGCTCGAAGTCGATCAGGCCTGTCAGAACGATCTTGATCGCATCCGCCCGGACGTTGCGCTCGGTCACTGCCGCGATGATGGAGGCATGGTCGGTAACATCCAGGCCAATGAACGCGCCATACTGTTTTGGGCGTTTGAGGCCAATGCCCGCCGAGTACACCCTCGTCATACCCACCGCACCGCCGGCCACCTCGTCGCGGATCATGTCATTGATCGCGTAACGATCACCCGCATCACGCACATGGCAGACGCCGTAACGCAAGGACTGGCGCGCGCTCTCGCGAGCCGCCTCGAGGAGCGTCGCAACTGGCTGCTTTGCATGGGCGGCCCGGCTCGGTCCGTCGATCGGCACGCCATGCAGCAGCAGGTGAACATGTGCATCAACCAGGCCGGGCATCACGAACGCGCCGCGCACGACGGGGACACCACGGCTTTCGAACGCGCTGCCGTAATCGCCGGTGGAGACTTCCCGAATGCGGCCACCGTCCAGGTGCAGCGTCAAGGGGCCCGCGAAGTAACGCTCCCCGTCAAAGCTGCCCTCCGTGGCCACCACCGCAAACTCGGTCGGCATCGTCACCTGAGCGGCTCTGCCCGCCTCAGGCACGGTAAAGCTTGCGCACGGCGCGCAACGCGTTGCTGCCGCGGCTGGCAAGGAAGGTGCGGTAGGCCTGCAGCACGTAATTGTCCTCGGCCAGAGGGTGGTACTGGCGCCACGGCGTGCCGAGTACGGTATCAAGCCCGCGCGGCACTGCGATGGTGAGAAAGGCGCATTCCAGGCTGTGCTTGAGGTCCGAGCCGTCGACCGCCCTGGGGGGAAGCTGCTGGCCGATGTTTGACAAGCCGCCCATCATATGTGCGCCCTTGAGGGCCGGATCCCGGTGCACAAGCATCATGGCCTGCAGGGTATTGTCGTTCAGACCATCCGTGTCGGCAATGATCGCCGAAACAGACATGTCGAGCAGAATGTCGTCCGGCGTGAGGCCGTACTCGCTGCGCAGCCGTTCCACGCCCCGACAGCAGGTGCCGTAAATCTGCTCCGCGGTCTTGTTGCCTTTGGCGACACCTTCCTCGACACGCTCTGAGCTCATGAGGATGACGCGCAGCGGGAACTCGCGGGCGAGCTCGATGAGCCCCCAGCGGTGCTCGGTGATCGAGTTGAGGATGGCTTTGCGGCCACGTGCCTTCGCCGGATCATACGCCTGGAAGCACTGGCGCTGAACCTCGATGCTGGGGAAATCGAACGAGAGCGGCAGGTCGACCACATCCTGAATGGCGCGAATCACCTCGACCATGAACCCGGGATCGGTCAGCGCCCGGGACCCGGTGTTGACGTTCAGGTACGCAGCGCCCGTTTCGGCCTGCTTGATTGCCAAGGCCTGGATCCCCTGGATGTCCGAGTTGTCGAAGAGGGCTTTGGTGCTCCTGAAGCCCGGATTGATCCGCTCGCCGATCAGCTGGATGGGAAACGACTGGGTCATTGAGCGCTCCTCGGCGTCGGCCGTTCGTGAAATCCAATGTGATGCAGAAAGCATTTCTGAAAGTCGGCACGCGTGCCCAGCTCCACATAGCGGGCGCCGGCGGCGAGCTGCGCCGCGCGCGCCCGCGCCGTAGTCGACACGGCCGCCAAACGCACCCCGGCGCCCGCGGCATTGCCGACCTGCACGTAACGCTCGATGGGTAGCGATGGAAACAGTCCGATGGCAATTGCGCTGCGCACACTGATATAGGCACCGAAGGAGCCGGCGATCACGAACCGCTCCACCTGCTCGGGCCCGATCCCGGCTTCCTCGAGCAGTAGGTCCGTAGCGGTGCGGATCGCGGCCTTGGCCAGCTGCACGGCGCGCAGGTCGCTCTGCGAAAACAGCACTGAGCGTACCAGGCGCACGGCGCGCATGCCGTGCGCATCCGTGAGGACGCGGGCAGGCTCGGGGAGGATCCGCCCCGCGACGTTGGCGAGGCCGGCTTCAAGCAGTGCGGCCACCGTATCGAGGACGCCCGAGCCACATAGGCCGATGGCGGGCTTTCCTCCGATGGTCTCGACGTGCAACTGGCCGTGCACGACACCTACGCGCTCGATGGCACCGGCGGCGGCGCGCATGCCGCATGAGATATGTCCGCCCTCCAATGCAGGGCCCGACGGTGCCGAGGCGCAGATGATCCTGCCGTCGTGGATCACTGAAATCTCGGTATTGGTGCCGATGTCCATGACCACGCTGGTGCCTGCGTCCGACCATTGGGGCTGTGTCGCGAGCAGAGCGGTGACATGATCTCCGCCCACGAATCCCCCCACTCCTCCCACTACGTGCACCCAAGCGCCCGCCGCGACCGTAAGGCCGAGGTCGCGCGCGCGTACGTCCAGGGGCCCGCGGCTAGCGGCCACGAATGGCGCGCGACCCAGCTGCCTGACCGGCAACCCCAACATCAAGTGATGCATGGCCGTGTTACCGCAGATGGCCACGTCCACGATGACCTCTGGAGCCACGCCAACGGCTGCGCACAGATCATGGGCCATGGCGTTGATCGCTTTGACGACAGCTGTCTTCAGCTCGCAGGCCACGTCCGCATCCTTGATCGCAGCGTTGATGCGGCTGATGACGTCGCCGCCCCACGCCACCTGGGGATTTTCCACGGCAAGGGTGGCAAGCCTCGTGCCGCTACCCACCTCCAGCAGAAACGCTGCGATATTGGTGGTCCCCAGGTCGACGGCGAGCGCCAGCCCATGCCCGCCCGCGGGCATCACCGAGATCACCTCGCCATTGCGTATCCAGGCGCGCAGCTTCGAGTTGCCGTCGTGCAATTGGGTGCGAAACACCGTAGGCAGCGACCGCGTGACAGCCAGATCGACGACCGGGCGCCCTTGGCCCGCATCAGCCAGCGCATGCACCAGCCGTTCGGCATCCGCCTGGCAGTCCTGCAGCGTGGGCACCGGTAGGGTCACGTCGAAGGCCAGCACCGCTGGCTGGGCAGCCAGGCGCTCGGCATCTGCGGACTCGACTTCGGCGCGCATGACCGGAGCGAGCGACCGCGGTGAGACCTCGACGGTACAGTCGGACGTTGCGACGCACTGGCAGGCACGTACCCACTTCTTTCTCGGAGATGCGTGATCTCGCCGCCGCGCCGGCTCACGCCCCGCCAGCGTCTTCGGCCCACGCACCGTGACACTGCCCTCGATGACCCGGATGAGACAGCTCCCACACACGCCCCGGCCACCGCAAGCTGCAATGATGCGCACCCCCTGGCGCCGGGCGCACTCCTGGACCGTCTCACCCGCGCGTGCCTGGATCTCGCGCTGCACCTGCGGAAAACGCAGGCGGTACAGCGCCACCGTCTGCGGTCCGCGTTTCACGGCTGTGGCCGGATATCGTCGCGAGCGGATCCGGAGCGCGCCCAGTTGCAGCGCTGCCGTGATCGACACTCGGCGCAGCGTGACCAGCTCGCCTCGGGCAGATCGCGGCCGATGCCGAGAATTGCCGTCGTCGACTTGACAGGCTCAAGCAGACAGCGCCTGGAGAGCCTGATGCCGATTTGGGCACCGCCCGAAAGCGCCAGTGCGGCGGCTTGAGCCTCCAGCCCCAGGCCCGGATCACCCGGGCGCAGCTCCCCGGCCATGTCCAGTCCAAGCCGTGAGGCGCGCGCCTGCATCCGCTCCTCGACCCTGCGGTTGATCACTGTCAACATCTCGTTTCCCAGTGCATCGAGAGCCATCGCAAGTGACGGCCGCCGCTCGGAAAACAGCGACCTGACACGCGCCTCGAGGGCCCCGCCCAGCGTACAGGCCGCAAAGCCAAGCGCAGTCAGCTCGCCGCTTGCCGGCACCAGCCGCGGCGCAAACAGCGTCTCGCCCTCCACAGTCAGCTTGCCGTCGAGATTCCTCTCCAGCGGCACGATGCGCAGCGCATAGCGGCATTCCCCCAACTCTTCCTCTGCTGCGAGGGCCAGCGCGCGTTCGCGCAGGACCATCGCCGCGGGCGAATGCACCCTCAGGTGGGATGCGCGGGCCAACGCCTTCAGGGGATCGATGCGGCCGAGTTCAGCCCGCATATTTCCTGGCCGCCGCGAACATCGCGCGTGCATTCTCGACCGGCGTCTCGTCCGGCAAACCGAATGCGGCGTCCAGCAGCAGGCGCCCGCCGCGGTTGAACACATTCTCCACCAGATGACGCACCGCCGCATCCACGTCATCCGGCGTACCGGTGGTGAGCAGCGAGGGAGAAAGGTTGCCGCGCAGGCAAACCGTATCGCCCAGCACCTCGCGCGCCCTCACCAGATCGGTGCGCTCGAACCAGTAAATGGCCTTGTTCTTTGGAATATCGGCGATGATCTCCAGCCGCTTGGTGCAGTCGGCCTCCCACAGCGGCATGGGGATGAGCCCGGCGTCGATCATCTCGAGCATCATCTGGCGGAACGTCGGCCAGTAGAACTCCTTGAACTGCTTCTCGGACATGAACGCATCCGGCGCCCAGTGGATCGGAATCATGACAACCGGATGGCCCGTCGCCCTCGCATTGTCGATGGTCAGTCTGGTGAGGACGATGCGCATCTTGTCCAGCAGCTCGAGGAGCTTGTCCTTCCTGCGGAACAGATCCGTCATCATGCCGCGCGCGCCGCGGAAATAGTCGGCAAGCACATCATACGGCGCGCCGGTGCTGCTGCCTGCGTCGCGTGGATAGCCGTTCGCAGTGATGCGGCCGGCGAAATCGGCATTATGAGCGGCCATGCGCTCGGCTTCCTCGGCGGCCTTGAACAGCTTCTCGAATGCTTCACGCACCTGCGGACGCGCGAAACCGCGCAAGCCGCCGATGAGCCGGAAATAGTGCATGCCCGGCAGATACGGCATGTCCGCGAAACCTTCGAGCGCTCCGCCGATGCGCGGCAGGTATTTGCGCAGGTAGAACGCCGTGGGATCGAATAGAAACTCCTCGTACTCCTCGCCCATCATGTACTCGCGATCGAGATACTGGTAGGGCTGCTGGTCTCCGACACCATGTCCCGGCCATTGCAGCTGCTTGAAGTCGAGGGCCTCGAGGGACGGTCCCCAGACCGAGCCGGCGGTCAAATTCGGCGCCACTACGTCCGGGTCCAGCTCCAGCGTGGCACGCTCGGCCAGTTCCTTGGTCTTCTCGTAATCGTACATCAGCTCCTTGAGGCTGATGCCGCCGTACTTTGCCAGCCAAAATGTCGCATACAGCGCCACCGGCAGACGGTCGGGCATACGACCCTCGACGCAGTCCATCAGCCGCTTCCAGCGCGCGTCAAAAGCGCCTTTGACGGGCGAGCCTTCCGGCGGTTGCAGCGCCAGCTCAAGAAACCGCTTGTCCCGTGCCTCGGCCATCACACTGCTGCTCCCATCCACTTCTTGCCGAGCGCGACGGCTTCCACCGCGTTGACACCGAAGGCGTCGGCACCGGTATAGGCACGCACCGTCTCATCGATCTGCCCGCCGCCGATCATGACTTTGATCCGGCTGCGTACACCTGCCTGATCGAAGGCTTCAATGGTCTCCTTCATGGAATCGAACGCCAGAGTCAGGAACCCTGACAGCCCAACGACATCCGGCTCGAACGCGCGTATCTCGTCGATGAATGTCTGGACGGGAACGTCGACGCCGATGTCCTTCACCTCGAAGCCGTTGATATCGAGCATAAACGTGACGATGTTCTTGCCGATGTCGTGCAGGTCACCGTGCACCGTCCCGATCAGGACGCGCCCGAGCTTCTTCGTATCGGCACCCGGGCCGCCGGTGATGAGCGGTTTGGCGATCTTGCCGATGTTGTCGAGCATCTCGCCGGCCAGCACCAGTTCGGGCAGAAAGTACTCCTGTGCCTCGAAGCGCTTGCCGACGATCTCCATCGCGGCGCGGCAGAGGTCGAGCACGCGCAGCGGCGGCACCTTGTCCTCGAGCAACATCTTCTTCGCGAGGGCCGCGCCCTCGTCTTCATTCATGTCGGCAAGCAACCGCACTAGCCGGCGTTCGTCATCGTCATTCATGTTCATCGTGGCGTCTCGACGATTGGACTCAAGGCGAATGGAACTCAACTCGGACGAAGCGGTCGTCTGCTTGAGATCGCATGATCTGGTGATGGGGTGTGCGTCGTTTGCCGTCCGAGCCGCAGGGATGTTCAGGTGCAGGATTGCGGGGAGCGACAACTGCAATCGCGCGGGCGTCGCAGGGCAGGTGGTGTATGTCGGCTGCGCCAGAGCGGCCGGCCTGCCGATGGCGCCCGGCAGCCGGGTCCCGGTGTGACGCGCGGACCGGTGGAGCGCTCGAAGCGAGCGCTGCAAAGAGACGGGTTCGAGAAAGCCGCAAACCTCGGGGCAGGCGCTCGTCCCCGTCGACTCTCGCATACCGAGTTCGAGCACCTGACGGTGTGCTGAAGGGAAGGAGCGACCGCCGCCGGATACTCCCACGAGATGTGGACGTTGCCGCGCGCTGACGCGGTGATCCACGAGAAGTTCCCCGTGCAGCCTGTGCCGGGCTCGTTGCGCAGGCCCGCGAGGCAATGCGCCCGACCGTCCAACGACCCGCCGCAAAGGTCAACGGGCAGCACTAACAGGCTATCGCCTCCTGGAGGCGCAGCAGCAACGTCTAACGCCGGTCCTATGATTGGATCTTGCCGTGACAATGATGCGATTTCCGGTTCGTCCGTAGCGAACGCCGCTCCAGCCCTTGGTCTTCGACTCTAGGTATCGACCATTCTTGAGTAAAGTCGATAATAATGTCATTGTTCATCGGACTTTCCGTGGATTTAGGAGCCCGAATCACAGCTCACGCGGTGGCGGAGCTTTGGCGCAATCCGCACCGGGAGGGCGCGGCGTGCCGGGCCAAGTTTTCAGGTCATGCCCCGGGTCCCTTTCCGGTGCATGACAACGTCCGCCTCTGAGCCGGGACAATCCGCGATCGTCGCTGAGCCGTTGGATCTACGAGACCAGGCACGCGCCGGCAAGCCTCAAGCTTCGCCAAGCCGGCGCAGGCGGTAATTCAACTGGGCGCGGGATAATCCCAGCATCCGGGCCGCCTTGGCGATGTTTCCCTTGGTGCGGGCCAGGGCCTCACGGCACAGCTGCTCGTCCCATTCGCGAATCGATAATCCGGCATCCAGTACCTGCGCGATCAGGCCGTTCGGTGCGCCGCCTTCGCCCGCCGGCTCGCCGGAACTCTCGCTTTCCCGGAACACGCCGTTTGCATCTATCAGGTAGCGAAGATCCGGCGGGATTCTTCCGGGGGGAAACAGGTGCTGCACGTCGACTACGCCGTCCGTCCCGGCGGAAATCACAGCGCGCTCGATGATATTTTGCAATTCCCGGACATTGCCCGGGTAATCGTAACGCAGCAACGCGTCGACCGCCCCGGTGGTGAATACCTCGACCTTGCGGCCGTACTTGGCGCTGTACCGCTCCAGGAAATGCTGCATGAGCAAAGGAATGTCTTCGCGCCGATCGCGAAGCGGCGGCAATGTAATGGGAAATACGTTCAGGCGGAAGTAAAGGTCCTGCCGGAACCTGCCGGCATCGACCTCCTTGCGCAAATCCACGTTCGTCGCCGCCACCATGCGTACGTCGACCTTGATCGGCTGCACGCCGCCAACACGCTCAACGATTCCTTCCTGCACCGCCCGCAACAGCTTTCCCTGCGCGATAAGGCTCATGGAAGAGATTTCGTCAAGAAACAGCGTACCGCCGGATGCGCGTTCGAAGCGGCCGGGACGGGAAATTGTCGCGCCCGTGAACGCGCCACGCTCGACCCCGAACAACTCGGATTCGATCAGTGTATCGGGGATCGCCGCGCAATTGACAGCGATGAAGGGACCATTCGCCCGTGGGCTGATCGCGTGCAGAGTCGCCGTGAACATTTCCTTGCCGACGCCCGATTCGCCTTCGAGCAGGACGGTCGCATCAATCCCGGCGACCTTCTCGAGCTTGTCGCGAGCAGCACGGAATGCCGGCGAGACGCCGACGACTATCTGCGGCTCAGGGCCGCATCCCGTGTGCGAGGCGTCGGAGCCGGTCCTTCGGCTGCCCTGTGGCACCAGTTCCGCCACCGAGTAGAAACGCACCTGCGATTCATCCTCTGCCCAATCCTTTGCCGGCCGGCCGATGCACCGGCAACAGGGCGCTCCCATGGCCGTACACTCGACCTCCTTATATAGCATCTCCGTTCCATTGATGGAGCTGGCATAGCCGTTCGCATAGCCGACCAGCATCCAGCATACCGGAACCGAGCTGAGACCGAACGCAGCAACATGTTCGGCCGCTTCGACCGACCCCTGCCACGTGAACGTTCCCCGGTAGCTTCCCCTGTCCGCATTCAGAGTAAACCGGTTCGGAAGCACTTTCACGAGCCCTTCCAAACCATGAAGGCGCGCGCCGGCATTGAAGAAGATGCTGGCCACGTCACCGGACGCACCATGTGACCACCGGTTGCGGACTATCGCGGCATCCTTGGTGCCGGCGACGTGCCCCATCCGCATCAGCAATTCGCGGGCTTTTTCCAGCCCCAGCGTGGAAATGAGTTCCTGCCGGAGCGCGCCGTACGCCGCGGCATGCACAAGCACCATCCGCTGGTCGCCAAACCAGATTCGCCCGTCTTCGGGCGTAAACTTCAGGCTCTCGAACAGCTCCCGCAAGGTGGGGGAGGCCCCGCTGTCCCAATTCCGATCAGAGGTGATCTGCGAACGTCCCGTCTGCCGCATCACCTCGGCCAGCGTCAGCCCTGCTTCATTCATCGCTCACCCCCCCGACCGATGCCTCGATGGCGAAAATCATACACTCGCCTGAGAAAACCATACACATTCCGGCGTTTTCGGGAACTCCGGAAGAAGACTTTTATCATGGTTTGCGCATTGCGGCCGTTGCGACGGCAAACGTAGCGGCATAAAGCGGGATTCCCATTGCAAGGCCTCCTTGCAATTTCAGTGAATTAGCCGCTCGGTACGTAAAGCACCTCATCCTCTGCCGCAATCTGGCACGATGCTTGCTTAGCCTCCTGTCAGAGCACCCGCGGCGAAAATTTTTTCAAGTCGCCACGGGATCAAGGGGGCAAGCCTGCGATCTGCATCCGTTTGACCTGCCAGGTGCGCCGCTTCGCGTCGCAAACGGACGGTGATGATGCTGTCTTATCACCCTTAGCTACGATCGAATCCGAAATCGCATTTGAAACCATATCGATAGACGGCTAGTAAGACCCGGGGGGGTGACGGTGATGAAGCACACGAGCCATGTTGATTGGCAAAAATCAGTTCTGCAGCGCCTGCAGAGAACATCGCCAAACCGGCGCCAGCCCCTGGCGGCGCTGACCGGAGCCTTGGCGCTCGGGGCGATGGCCCTGGCGCCGACGATGGGCGTCGCCGCACCGGTTGCCAACAGCAAACCGGAGTCGAAAGGCACCCAGGCGGTCAATCCCGCCAACTTTGGCGCCCTGCAGCCGATCATAGTGACGGCCCGGTTCAAAAGAGAAAACCTTCAGGACTCGCCGTTGGCCATGACGGTTCTGAGCGCAAACGCGCTGCAGGAACGCGGCATCACGAACATCACCGGCATCGCCCGAAACGTGCCGAACATGACGCTCTTGCCCGCGGGCGCCGGCTACGGCAAATCGGCCGTCGCCTACATCCGCGGTGTCGGCCAGAACGATTTCAATTTTGCGTTCGAACCAGGCGTCGGCCTGTATGTCGACGGCATCTATTACTCGACGCTGTTCGGATCGGACTTCACGCTGGGCGATGTCGCGCGGATCGAGGTGTTGCGCGGCCCGCAAGGCACCTTGTTCGGAAGGAACTCTGAAGGCGGCGCAATTCTCATCTACGACGTCCAACCGGGTCCGAAACGCGACGGGTACGTGCAGGTCGGCTACGGCAGCTATGGCCGCCAGATGATCCGTGCCGCATCCAACGCGACGCTGATCCCCGGCAAGCTTTATATGCGCGTATTCGGCGCCGCCGAGAGGGCCAATGGCTACGTCAATATACTGGACTACGCCTGCAAAAACCCTGGCATGGCGGGAAACCTGAAGCCAACTACCTATAGCAACAATTGCCGGACGGGAACTGAAGGCTCTACCAACACCATCATGGGCCGCGTTGCCTTCAAGTGGCTGGTCAATGACCATCTGACGGTCAATCTTTCCGCGGACATGGAGCGGGACGGCGGTACCGCCGCGCCCGATATCCCGCTCATGATCGATCCGACCTATCCCGGCGCGGGAACGGCGAACTACAACACCTACGTCGCCATTCCGTATTATGGCATCCCGATCAGCTCCCGGTTCGTAACCGGCAGCATGTACAGCACCTATTCGACCTTCACCGATCAGCGCAGCGGCATTTCCATTCCGAATGCCAACACCATGAATGCCGCCGGCGTACAGAGCAAGATCACGTGGCGCGCGCCAGATCACGTGCGGGTCGTCTCCCTCACGGGTTATCGCAACAACAGCGGCCAGTTTTCGGACAACAAGGGCGGACCGATCCCCATCGAGCTCGTCTACAACCACGTGAAGCACCACCAGTTCAGCGAAGAGCTGCGGGCCTCCGGAAAAGCAATTGACCACAGGCTCGACTGGACTGTCGGCGGATTCTACTTCAAAGGCTATAGCTGGAACGGCGGGGAAGTCGATGTGCCGGGCGCACAGATTCTTCCGCCTGGTCTGTTGCCGGCGTTTCCGGATGGCACATACGGAATCAACTTCAAGCTGAATGACCCCGTGCACTCCATGAACATTTCCGGCTTCGTCCATGGCATCTACAGCTTCACCAAAAAGCTGAGCCTGGAGCTTGGAGCGCGATACAGCTACGACACGAAGACGTATACGTTCTATCGCTTGCTGCTGCCGCTCACGCCCGCGAACCCCATCTTCCCTCCGGGCACCTTCCTGTTCCCGATTACTTCGGAGAGTTCATCCTCCCACCGCGTCGATCCGAAAGTCGCGCTGCAGTATCAATGGACCCCGAACCTGATGACCTATGTCTCGTATGCCACGGGCTACAAGGCCGGCGGCATCAATCCGCGTCCGGCGGCGGCCAGCCAGGTTGTTCCCTTCCGCCCGGAATGGCTGCAGGACTACGAAGTCGGCATCAAGAGCCAGTGGTTTGACAACCGCCTGCGCGCCAACCTGACGGCCTTCGTCAACAATTACCATCAGATGCAGGTTATCGGCATCACGGCCGCCAAGAGCGGCGTGGCGACCTCGCTGGTCATGAACGCCGCCTCCGCGAAGATCACCGGGGTCGAGTTTCAAGGCGACGCCGAGCCTGTGAACCGGCTGCTGCTCAATTTCTCGTTCGGATATCTCCACTTCAGATATCAAAGCCTGGGCGGCGCGGCATACAATCCGGTCAGCAATCCAAGCGGCATCACGCTGGGTGACGTGCCGCCGTACGTTCCGAAGTTCAAGACCAACATTGGGGTGCAATACACCTTCAATTTCGACAACTTTGGCACCGTTACGCCGCGCGTCGACTGGACATACCAGTCCAGGATCTACTTTGACGTACAGAATTCCGACCTCGCCTCTCAGGCCGGATATGGTCTGCTCAACCTCGATCTGACCTACGGAACGCCCGATGGGAAATGGACTGCTGCGTTACAAGTGCATAATGCGACGGACAAGCATTATTTCCTCACGATGTTCAATCTACTGAGCTCGTACGGCACCCTTTACGGCCAGCCCGCCATGCCGAGGACGCTGTTTTTCACGATCAAGCGGACATTCTGAAATTCCAGCACCGGCGATTCTGTATTCGTGAAAGGGTTACCGCCATGAGATGCATTACCGTGCTCTATCCGATGAAGGACAATGAGGGCTTCGACTTCGACTTCTACAAGCGCCGGCACGTGCCCCTGATCCAGGACATTCTCGGCAAGTCGCTGCACAAGATAGAGGTACGCAAGGGCCATTCTTCACACGACGGCGGAGCGCCGACCTACGTTGCCGTGATCAGCATCTGGATCGCGGATTGGGAGGCGTATGAGAAGGCCATGACCGCCCGTACGCAGGAACTGCTTGACGAGGTGCCGCTGTTCACCAAGGTCATGCCGATCATGCAGATCGACGAGGTCTATTGCGAGGGCATTCCATGATGCCAGCCGGCTCGGCGCGAAGCTTCGACTATGTGATCGTCGGAGCGGGCTCGGCCGGCTGCGTTCTAGCCAACCGTCTCTCGGAGGAGAAGGACGCGTCCGTTCTGCTCCTGGAGGCGGGCGGCCGGGCGACCGGATTCTTCAAGGACATGCCCATCGCCTTCCCGCGCTACGTGCTGCGGCGCGATCTTAACTGGAACTTCGAGAGCGAGCCGGAACCTTACGCCAACAACCGCCGCATCCAGATTCCGCGCGGCAAGGCGCTGGGCGGCTCCACGGCGATCAATGGCATGGTCTATGCCCGCGGCCACCGCCTCGACTACGATGACTGGGCGCTGAACGGGCTCGCCGGCTGGAGCTATGCGGATGTTCTGCCCTATTTCCGGCGTTCGGAGAACAGCTGGGCGGGCGACAATCTCTATCACGGCACGGGCGGCCCGATGGACGTGGTCACTCCGACCGACAACCAGATGTACCGCGAGCTGCTTGATTCCGTGGTTGCAGCTGGCTTTCCGGCGACGGCCGATTATCACGGCGAGCACAGCGAAGGCATTCAGCGCGCCGAATTGACCATCAACAGGGGTCTGCGGGGCAATGTGGCGCGGCTTTATCTGGCGCCGGCCTTGTCTCGGCCCAACCTTTCGCTCCTCAGCCGCGCACATGCCACGCGGGTGCTGTTCGAGGGCAGGCGCGCCGTCGGCGTTGAATATCTGCAGGGCAGTCGGGTTCATGCCGTCCGCGCAAACCGCGAGGTCATCCTTGCCGGCGGCAGCTACGGCTCGGCGCAGCTGCTGATGCTTTCGGGCATAGGGCCGGCTGGCGAGCTGATGCGCCACGGGATCTCAACGCTTGTCGATCTGCCCGGCGTGGGCAAGAACCTGGTGGAGCACCCTTTCCTGTTCCTCGGCTGGGAGACGCAGGCTGGCACCTACAGGGACAAGCTGCGGTTGGACCGGGCCACACTGCTGGTGCTTCGGTGGTTCTTTTTCCGGACCGGAGCTTTTGCCACCAACGGCACCGGCGCCAACGTGTTCGTGCGCACCGAGCCGCATCTTGACCGGCCGGACATGCAGTACACCTGCGTCTCGGTGGAGCTGAGCTCGAACGACATCTGGTTTCCTTTGATCCGCAAAGCAGACCGCATGCTCCGCTGTGGCATCTCGATGATACGCGAAGACAGCCGCGGAGAGGTCACGCTGCGCTCGGCCGATCCGCGCGATCCGCCGCGCATCCTCTTCAACCTCTTCAAGGAGCGCTCGGACGTGGAGCGCATGATCCGCGGCGTGCGCATCGCCCGGGAGATCTACAGCCAGCCGCCGCTGAAGCAGTTCATCGCCGGCGAGCTCGTTCCGGGCGAACGCGTGCGCAGCGACAAGGAACTGGAAAAGTTCGTTCGCTCGGAAGGCGCCATCACCCAGCATCCGGTCGGCACCTGCAGAATGGGAACGGATAGCGATCCCGCCGCGGTGGTAGACGCCGCGCTCCGGGTGCGCGGCGTGGAGGCGCTGCGCGTCGTGGATGCTTCGGTGATGCCCAACGTCCCCGGCGGCAATACCAATGCGCCCACGATCATGATCGCGGAGAAGGGAGCCGACATGCTGCGTGGCCGCCTGCTGGCGCGCGCGCAGGTCTAGGAGAAGCGGATGAGAAATCTGCAGGACAAGGTCGCCTTCGTGACCGGCGGGAGCAGCGGCATCGGTCTTGGCATCGTCAAGGTCCTGGCCGAAGAGGGCATGAAGGTCGCCTTCAGTTACCGTAACGCCGCGCACCGCGATGAGACGCTGGCCTATTTCGCTGGCCTCCCGCAGCAGCGGGTCTTGCCAGTCGAGCTGGATGTGACAGATCGCACGGACCTCGCCCGTACGGCCGACCGGATCGAGCGGACACTGGGGCCTGTGCAGGTTCTCGTCAATAATGCCGGCGTGGCCGTGCATGGCCTCATCGAGCACGCCACCTATGACGACTGGGACTGGGTGCTGGGCGTCAACCTCGGCGGCGTGGTCAACGGCATCGTCACCTTTCTGCCACGCATGCTGGCGAGCGGACTGGACTGCCATATCGTCAACGTCTCTTCCATGGGCGGGGTGGCGGCCCTGGGCGCGGTGGGACTGTACGCCACCTCGAAATTCGCTGTGGTCGGGCTGACCGAGGCGCTGCGCACCGACATGATCGGGCGCAGGATCGGTGTTTCGGTCTATTGTCCCGGGCCGGTGCAGTCGAACATCGCCGACAGTGAGCGCAGCCGTCCGCAATCGCTGGCGTTTACCGGCTACAGCGCGGAAGACGCCGCTGTCGGTGCCCCGCCGCCGGATTCCATGCAGCATGCCATGAGCCCGGTCGAGGCCGGACGGCATGTGCTGCGCGGCATCCGCGACAACGCGCTCTATATCTTCAGCCACCCCGAATTCCGCGAGGTAATGGCCGCGCGCCACGCCGCCATCATGGCCGCCGTTCCGAACGACCCGATCGATCAGGCGCGGGCCGATTCCATCCGCTGGATTCTCTCCAATCCGATCTACAGCGAAGGGGCCTGATCGGCCGCATCGCGCCTCACGAGGGGCCACAAATGAAGGACTTTGCCAACAGGACGGCCTTCGTCACCGGCGGCGCCAGCGGCATCGGCCTGGGCATCGCCACGGCGCTGCTGGAGGCTGGCGCGCGGGTGGTGATCGCCGACATCGAGACGGCGCATCTTGCCGAGGCGAAGGCGATGCTCGCCGGCCATGGCCGCGGCGCGCATTTCATCCGCCTCGATGTGCGCGACCGCGAGGCCATGCACCGCGCCGCGCAGGAAACCGAGCAGGTCTTCGGCCATGTTCACATCCTTTGCAACAACGCCGGCACCGGCCTTGCGGTGCCGATCGAGGATGCCGGCTACGGGGATTGGGACCTTATCCTCTCCGTCAATCTCGGCGGTACCATCAACGGCATAGTCGCATTCCTTCCGGGCATGAAGGCGCATGGCGAGGGCGGGCATATCGTCAACACCTCGTCAATGGCCGGTATCATTCCGTGCCCGAGCTGGGCCGGGCTCTATTCGACCACGAAATTCGCCATCCGCGGGCTTTCCGAGTCGCTGCGCCTCAGCCTGGCGCCCTTCAATATCGGCGTGTCCACGCTCTGCCCCGGCATGGTCGACACCCGCATCATGACGGCGGAGCGGCGCCTGCGGCCGGAGGGCCTCAGCCCGGGCACCGATGAGTGGCCGGAGAAGATGGAATTCGCGATGAAACCGCGCGAGGTCGGCGAGCGCGTGCTCGAAGGCATCCGCAGGCAGTCGGCGTTCATTTTCACGCATGGTTATTTCCGCGAGGAGGTTGCGGAACTTTTCGAGGAAATCCTCGCGGAATTTCCGCCATCGTCCGAGCCCTGCGCCGAGGAAAAGGCCGTCGAGGATGCCCGCCGGCGCGACATAGCACAGCGCAAGGCGATGCTCGCAAATTCGGCTGTGCGCGCCTGAGGGGCGACGGTGGAAGGTGTGACGCCATGAAGGCGGGCAGCTGGTGGTCTGTGGGCCTGATCTACGTGTATGGCGTCATCGGCGCCGCGGAGATCAGCCAGGTGCTTCCCATTCAGGGCGATTTCATGCGTGCACTGCACGCCAGTCCCGCAAGCTTTGCCCTTTTTGTTGCGCTGCTCACGGTGCCGACCGCGCTGTTGTCCACCATCGCGGGGGGCTTGATCGATCGCATCGGCGCGCGCGAAGCCCTGATCGCAAGTTGCGCGATCGGGGCGGTGGCCAATTGCTGCTATCTCTTCACCAACACGGTTGCCGATTTCGAGATCATCCGAGTCTTCGAAGGCATTTCACTGATCGGGTTTTTTGCCGGCGCGCCGGCTCTGATCATGGCGAGCACCTCCGGCAGGCGGCGTTTGAGCGCCATGGCCGTCTGGTCGACTTACACGCCTGTGGGATTTTCCCTGGGCCTGGTCATCGGCGGCATGTTTGCCGGCAGCAGCAGCTGGAAATACGGATTTCTGGCCCATGCCGTCATTTTAGTGCTGTGTGGGGCGGCAGCCTTCCTCCTGCCGCGCCCACCACAGGCGGCCGGGAAGCCCGGCCGCTCCTTCGCGGCGGGCGTGGCCGATATCCTCTCGGGCTATGCGCAGATGGGCCCCCTTCGCGTGTCATTGGCATTCGGTCTGATGGCGTTTGTCGGTCTGGGCACCAGCACCGTCTTTCCGTCCTTGTTCGCGAATGCGCACGCCATTTCACTGGCGCGGGCATCGAACATCCTTGCCGTTGCGAACCTCGCAAACGTCGCCGGCGGGCTTGGCGTCGGCATTTTGCTGTCGCGAGGCGTGCCCGTGCGCCCGCTCTTCGTTACCCTGGCGATAATCGGTTCGACGTCCGGCATTGGTCTTTACGCGCCCGGGATGTCGGTCGGGTTCGACATCGTGATGCTGTGTGTCTGGCTGGTGGCCTCCGGCGCCGGGGCCTCGGCGGTTCTTGCTGCCCTTCCAACGGTCCTGGCCTCGCCTGAAAGAGGTGCCGCCGCGGCGGGCCTGCTCAGCCAGATTGCGGCGGCCACAAGCATCATCACGCCGATCATCTTCCTCATGATCGAAGCGCGGGGGCAGTGGGGCTTTCTGGCCGGCCTTGTCGTTCTCGGCTGGATGGCCAGCGCCTTGATCATCCCGACAGCCGAGCGCCGCACCAACCCCGATGCCGCGGACTCATGAGGCAGGGTGCGCAAGATAGCCGCACAGGCATACCTGCCGCCGAGCCTTTCCCCCGGGACAGCTTCAGCCACTGGCGGGGTTTAGGATGTCGTTTTCGTAGCCGAGTTCGAATCGCCGGGGCCGGTTGCCGATCTTTCGCTGTGCGATTGCGTGGATCAGCGGCCGCGGCGCGCGTCGGCCATGCGACAGGATCCGGCGTGCTCCATTCGATCCACAGCTGCAGGCATGCTTGAAGCTCAGCTGGCGCGGATGCGTGCCGAGCGTGTGGCCTGGCCTGGAAGTATCCGAGTGAGTCGGAAGGCTGTTTGTCCCCATTCCTGACCTCGACGAGAAACCACGCCTTATGAGCGCCTTCGGGCACGAGTCCTCGGAGCAGCTACATTACGTCCCCGCAAGGCTCGAGGTGCATGAGACGCAGCGTCTGAAGTATGCCTGCGGCCACTGCCACGGGACGGTGGTGCGGGCGCAACGGTCGATGCTGCCGCCGATCCCAAAGAGCATGGCCTCGGCGAGCCTGCTGGCGTACCTCACCGTGAGCAAATTCGCCGATGGGCTGCCGCTTCATCGCATCGCTGGACGTCTCGCCCGCCTCGGGATCGAGATCTCCCACACCCTACGCCGAGCGCTGCATGAGAGCGGTGGCCGTCGGGAGAAAAGCATTTCCTGACCTACATCCTCAGCCACGCGCGCAACAGAGCCATGCAGCTGCCGACGCCCGATGAATTTGCCAAACTCAACACCGCCCCTGCCGGCCGGTGCGCTCTTTGACAGTCTGAGGCAGGATCACGCGTCAGGGAAGTCGCGGATTACCGGACGGAATCCGAAGCGGTTGCACTCAGGAGAATGCACATGAAGAAGATCGATCCGGCAGCGAAACCCGCGGCGCTCGCGCCGGCACCCCTGCGCATTGACGCCTTGCGGGGATTTCCATCGTCCGCCCGTGCGCATCGTCCGCGCGTGCGTCCGGCATCGGCCGAATGCGGCGGCGCTCGCCACAGTGCTCTCGCTGCGTCCGGGACGCTCCCCCACGCCCTTCAACGTCCTCGAGCCCTTTCAGCGCTTCTTCGGCGCGCTCATCCGGCGCGAACTCCATCTTCAGCGGCCTCTGATCGGAACAGGCCGGGCAATGCCGGTGTTGTGTCGACGGATCACGAATTCCCCGCTCCGGTCGACGCGGCGGCGAGCGCCGCCTCGAGCCCCTCCGGGGAGGCCCTGAGGGCCTCGAGCGCTTCCTTGTCCCACTGACGGGCGATGCGGCCCTCGAGCAGCAGCGCCGCGCGGTCCGAGTAGCGCTGCACCAGGTCGAGCGAATGAGTCGCGAGCAGCACCGCGCATGCGCCGCCGGATACACGCGAGCGCAGATGTTGCTTCAGCACGAGGGCGCTCGCCGGATCGAGGCCGTTGAAGGCCTCATCGAGCACCACCAGCGCCGGATCACCGAGCAGGGAAAGCAGCACCGCGAGCTTCTGGCGGGTACCGGAGGAGTACGAGTCGACGAAGCGATCGAGCATGGGCGCAAAGGCGAACGCATCCATCAGCCCGAGCACATCGGTGCCGATCGCCGCGAGGCCCTTGGCGGCGGCGTAGATCTCCAGGCACTGGCGTCCCGTCAACAGCCCGGGCAGCCGCTCCGGAGCGCAGCCGAATCCCAACACGCTCTTGGCCCCGCGCGGGTCCTCCCGCAGCGCGCGCCCGCCGATCCATATCCTCCCGGCCTCGGGCACGAGGAGGCCGGCGATGCAGTGCAGCAGCGTCGTCTTGCCGGTGCCGTTAGGCCCGAGAAGCGCGAGCCACTCTCCGCGCTCGAGGTCAAGGTCGATATCCGCCAGGACGAGGTGCTTGTCGTAGCCTGCGCGCAGGCCGCGTATGCGCAGCGCGCACATTTCGTCCTTGCCGATCCCCTCGCGTGACGGTGTGTCCACGGGAATGTCAGGGGCCGCGAGCCGCGGCGCCGAGCCCCGCCCGCCTGCACGCCAACGCACAACAAGTGGCGGTCAATGCCCACGAGGCGAGGAGCATCGCCGCGCACACCGGTATTCCGAGCCGAAACGCCCACGACAGACCGATCAGGCGCGCAAGCAGCACCATCACGAGGCAGCCGGCCATCTGCTTCAGCAGTACCCGCCACTCGAGCGCGAGCGCGAAGCGCCGGCGCGCGATGCCCGTCGGCGCGAGCCACCGCGCCGCCTCGAACGCCACCCGGACCGCGGCCAGGGACAGCAGCACAATGCTGTATGCCGCCAGGCAGGCCGCGAGCACTACCAGAGCCAGCTGTCCGGAGGTGCCAAGCGGCAGGCACAGCGCCACGAGCAGCGCGACCCGGGCAAGCGATCTGGGCCGGCTGAGGATCCGCCCCCGGGCCACGGGCCAATAGGACAGCGGATGCAGGGACGGCGCCTCGGCCCAACACGCCCGCCCCTGGCGCAGGCTCACGTGCTGAGATCCCGGGGCGCCGAGACCCAAGGCACGTGAGACGATCGTACCGACCGCCAGCCCGGCGAGCGCCCCGAGGGCAGAAGCCGCGATGAGATGCGCCGCTGCGGGGGCCTCGATGCGACCGCCCAGCCAGGCGAGCCCCGCCAGCGCGAGAAGAGGGGCCAGCCTCGGCAGCGCACCGAGCGCCCGCGGTGACAGCGGGGCGGCTACCGGCAGCGCCGCCAGCCACGAGGCTGACGTGCGGGCGAGGAGTCGGCTCTTGCGCCGCATGAGGGGCAGGGCGAAGAAGCTTGCGCTGATCGTGCCGGTGAGCACCTCATGAGCGGCGAACCACGCGAGCACCGCACCGACCGCCGGGAGCGCGAGCGCCGCCCAACAGGCGAGGAGGAGCAGTGCGGCGATGCCGCATGTCCGCGCCGGGCTTCGCCGCAAGCCGTTCCACAGGCCCAGCAAGGCGGCGAGCACTGCGGGCTGGCGGCTCGCGAGCGAGCGCGCCAGGGCGAGCGGAAAAGGACGCAGCTCCTGCACGTTCTGCGTCCGGCTCCCGGCTACTTTCTGGGAATGTAGAGATCCGTCAGCGTGCCCTCGCAGGCTTCCGCCGCCATCGCGACCGTCTCCGAGAGCGTGGGGTGCGGGTGGATGGTGAGGCCGATGTCGGCCGCATCGCAGCCGTTCTCGATTGCGAGCGCCACTTCGCTGATCAGCTCACCGGCATTCGTGCCCACGATGCCACCGCCGAGCACGCGATGAGTGCCGGGGTCGAACAGGAGTTTCGTCATGCCCTCTTCCCGTGCGAGCGAGAGCGAACGGCCGCTCGCCGCCCAGGGGAAGACGCCCTTCTTCACCTTGGTGCCATTCGCCTTGGCCTCCGTTTCCGTGAGGCCGACCCACGCGATCTCCGGATCGGTGTAGGCCACGGACGGTATGACCCGCGCATCGAAGGCGCTCTTGTGGCCGGCCGCCACTTCGGCGGCCACCTTGGCTTCGTGCGTCGCCTTGTGCGCGAGCATGGGGGGCCCGGCGATATCGCCGATGGCATAGATGTGCGGCACATTGGTGCGCATCTGCCTGTCCACCGGAATGAAGCCTCGATCGGACACGGTGACGCCCGCGGCCTGCGCCCCGATGTGCTTGCCGTTGGGCGAGCGGCCCACGGCCACGAGCACGCGGTCATAGGTCTGCGGCGGCGGCGCCTTCTCGCCCTCGAACGTCACGCGCAGCCCCTCGGGCAGCGCCTCGACGCGCGCCACCTTGGTGGCGAGGAGAATCTGCTCGTACCGGGAGCGGATCCGCCGCTCCAGCGGGCGCACGAGGTCCGGATCGCAGCCGGGGATCAGCTGCGGTGTCAGCTCGACGACGCTCACCCGGGTGCCGAGCGCGGCATACACGCATGCCATCTCCAGCCCGATGATGCCGCCGCCGATCACCAGCATCCCTCCGGGGAACTCCGGCAGCTCGAGCGCGCCGCTCGAGTCGATGATGCGCGGATCCTGCGGCAGGGCCGGCAGGCGGACGGCCTCCGAGCCGGCGGCGATGATGCACTGCTCGAAGCGGATGCGCTCGGCGCCCGCCTCCCCCGCGACCTCGATCACGTTCGGTCCGATGAGCCGGCCGGTGCCCCGCACCACCTCCACCTTGCGCTGCCTGGCGAGCGCACCGAGGCCGCCGGTGAGCTTCCCGACCACCGAGCCCTTCCACGCGCGCAGCTTCGCCCGATCGATCCGCGGGGCGCCGAAGGCGATGCCGTGCGCGGCCATCTCCTCGGCATCCTCGATCACCTTGGCGGCGTGCAGCAGCGCCTTGGAGGGAATGCAGCCGACATTGAGACAGACACCGCCCAGCGTGGGCCAGCGCTCCACCAGCGTCACTTTCAGCCCGAGGTCGGCCGCACGGAACGCTGCCGTGTAGCCGCCGGGCCCGGCCCCGAGCACCAGCACCTGCGTCGAGCGGTCAAATCCCGTCCGGCTCGCCGCGCTCGAAGCGGGAGCGGATGTCGGCGCGCTCGCAGGCGGCCCGTCGGCGCCAACGGGCGCCGGCGCCCGCTCGGGCGGCTGTTGCGCGCCATCCGGCGTGGCCGATCGAGCGCTCCCGGATCCGGCCTCGGCTTCCAACCGCGCGATCGGCGAGCCCTTGGACACCTTGTCTCCGGGCTTCACCAGCACCTCGGCGATCGTGCCGGCGGCGGTCGCCGGAACGTCCATCGAGGCCTTGTCGGTCTCCAGGGTCACCAGGGGTGCGTCGACCTCGATCCGCTCACCGGGCCGCACCAGCACTTCGACCACGGCCACGTCGCTGAAATTGCCGAGGTCCGGCACCGTGAGATCGACACGGCTCATGGCACGGCCTCGAGGAGCGAGTGCGGATCGGCGAGCGTCCTGGCGAGGAAAGTGGTGAAGCGGGCCGCCGCCGCTCCGTCGATGACCCGGTGGTCATAGGAGAGCGACAGCGGCAGCATCAGGCGCGGCACGAACGTGCCCTCTCGATACACCGGCTTGTGCGCCGAGCGCGAGACGCCGAGGATCGCGACCTCCGGGGCGTTGATGATGGGCGTGAAGGCGGTGCCGCCGATGCCCCCGAGGCTGGAGATAGTGAAGCTCCCGCCCTGCATCTGCGCCCCCGAGAGCTTGCCGCCGCGGGCCGCCTCGGACAGCTCCCCGAGCTGGCGGGCGATCTCGTAGATGTCCTTGCGGTCGGCTTCGCGTACCACCGGCACCATCAGGCCGTTCGGCGTATCGGCGGCGAAACCGACATGGACGTACTTCTTCAGCACGAGGTTGGCGCCGGAGGCATCGAGCGAGGCATTGAATGTCGGGAACGCCTGCAGCGCCTTGACACAGGCGCGCACGATGAAAGCGAGCGGCGTGAGCTTGATGCCCTGCGCGGCGGCGGCATCCTTCAGCTTGACGCGCAGCGCCTCGAGTTCGGTGATATCCGCCTCATCGAACTGTGTGACATGCGGGATATTGACCCAGCTGGCGTGCAGCCTGGGACCGGAGATGCGCTGGATCCTCGAGAGCGGCTGGGTCTCGATGGGGCCGAAGGCGGCGAAGTCGACCGCCGGCACGGCCGGCAGCACGCCCGCTCCCGCGGGTGCGCCCGGCGAGGCGGCCAGCAGGCCCTTGACGAACGCCTTGACGTCATCGTGGGTGATGCGGTCCTTGAACCCGTGCCCCTTGACGCGAGTGAGATCGACGCCGAGCTCTCTGGCGAACTTGCGCACGCTGGGGCCGGCATGCGCGCGCGAGAACCCCGGCTCGTCGATCGGCGGCAGGTCCGTGCGCGGCGCGGGGGCGGATGGCGCCGGCGCTGGTGTTGCCACCGCAACGGGCGGTGCAGTCGCGGGGGCCGGCTCGGCGGCAGGCGCCGAAGGCGTGGGGACTTCAGCCTGCGCGGGCCGTGGCGCGCTCGGGGCCGGCTCGCTCTGTCGCGGCGCAGCGGGGGCGCTCTCGGGCGAAGCGGTCGAGCCGGTGACGGCACGCACGGTGGCCACCAGGTCCCCGGAGGAGACCGTGCCGCCCTTGTCCACATGGAGCTTCTCGATCACGCCGGCGACGGTCGAGGGGACATCCATGGTGGCCTTCTCGGTCTCGAGCGTGATGAGGGGAGCTTCCGGCTCGATGCTCTCGCCGACCTTGACGAGTACGTCGATCACGGCAACATCTTTGAAATTGCCCAGATCGGGCACGCGCACTTGCACGAGGCTCTCTGCCGCGCTCATTGGCATCGCCTTCCGATGTCAGACTTTCCAGGGAACGGGCTTCTCGGGATCGACCCCGAGCGCCTTCACCGCGGCCCCGACCGCCGCAGGCTCGATCTTGCCGTCATCGGCCAGCGCCTTGAGCGTCGCGACCACGAGGTGATTGCAATCGACCTCGAAATGCCGCCGCAGCGCCGCACGCGAATCGGACCGGCCGTAGCCGTCCGTGCCGAGGCTCACGTACGTGCCGGGAATCCACTGGCGGATCTGGTCGGGCACGGTCCGCACATAATCGGTCGCGGCGATGAACGGGCCGCGCGCATCCTCGAGACACTTGCGCACATAAGGGGTACGGGCGCGCTCCGTGGGGTGCAGCTGGCTCCAGCGCTCGCACTCGAGGGCCTCGCGCCGCAGCTCGCTGAAGCTCGTGACGGAGAACACCTCCGTTCGCACGCCGTACTCGCTCTCCAGGACCTGCGCGGCCGCGAGGCACTCGCGCAGGATGGTGCCGGAACCGAGCAGCGTCGCGCGCAGCTTGCCCTTCGGACCCGCGGCGCGCACCCGGTAGGCGCCCTTGAGAATCCCCTCCTCCGCGCCCTTCGGCAGGGCCGGCTGCGGGTAGTTCTCGTTCATGACCGTGATGTAGTAGAAGATGTTTTCCTGCTCGACGTACATGCGCCGCATGCCGTTCTGGATGATCACGGCGAGCTCGTAGCCGAAAGTCGGATCGTAGGCCACGCAGTTCGGCACGGTGGTGGCGAGCAGCTGGCTGTGACCGTCCTGGTGCTGCAGGCCCTCCCCGGCGAGCGTGGTGCGCCCCGCGGTCGCCCCGAGCAGAAACCCGCGCACCTGCTGATCGCCCGCGGCCCAGATGAAATCCCCGACCCGTTGGAAGCCGAACATCGAATAAAAGACATAGAACGGCACCATGTTGATGCCGTGATTGCTGTAGGCCGTGCCGGCGGCGATCCACGAGCACAGCGCGCCGGCCTCGTTGATGCCCTCCTCGAGGATCTGGCCCTTCTTGTCCTCGCGATAGGACATGAG
>JAJZLX010000042.1 GCA_021850555.1 Pseudomonadota bacterium
AAACGCAGATGGCCGGCTACTACTCCGCGGAGGCGGTCTCCCAACTGCGAAAACTGTCTGAGCAGACACGAGTTCCGCAGTCCGCGTACTTGCGGGAGGCACTCGATGATTTGCTCGCGAAGTACGCTCATGTCCTCCGCCCCGCGGGCCGCAAGTAGGCAGGCTGGACGCCTGCCCTTCGAGCGGCGGGACGCCGCGTAGGGTGCGGAGCGCCCGTGACTCCTCACGACCTGCCTGGGCCTGTGCGCCGAACGTGCGTTACCTGATGCGGTTTGGTGTGCCATTACCCACCCCGCCGGACCTTCTGGATCACTTCCCGGATCGAACCCACGGCGAGATAGCGCAGGTATGCGTCCTCGGTCGTGGCTTTTTCGCCCCATAGTGCGACGGCGCTTTCCATCCACTGTGCCCGCTCCGCCTCGTTGAGCTCCGCCCACCATTCTTCGGCGCCCTTTTTCAGCGGCGATTCTTCATCGGGCCGGTTGGCTTCGCTCATGTCGGCACCTCGATGATCAACGCAGGATCGAAATTCGGATTCAGTCCGTGGGGCACATACCCCCTGGGGTTGCACACGACGCGGGTGCCGCGCTCCACGTAATCGCTAGAGTTATGCATGTGACCGTGGACCCACAGCGCAACTTGGGATCCCATTAGGTCGGTGACGTTGTTTGCGAAGGCGGGATTTAGCGCGTCGCCCGCAAACCGCGGCGCGATGCTGCGCGCGCAAGGAGCGTGGTGAGTCACGACGACTGTGGGGCCGGCAAACCCTTCGCCGAATGAGGTGCAGTCCGCCAGGGCGCGCTGCAGCCAATCCCGCTGCGCCCGGTGGATCTCTCGAGTGTCCTCGGGCCGCAGCCCGCCGCCCCACCGCCTGATGACGTGAAAGTCCGTCATGCCTGCCTGGCAGCAGCGCATTGCGGTTTCTACCGTCTTCGGATCGCTGCCGTTCAGTTCAAAGTCGGTCCAAAGTGTGGCGCCGCAAAACCGCACGCCGTCAATGACAACCTCGTCGCAGTCCAGCACGTGTACATTGTGTGTGCGCCCGCCTTCCCGGAGCCCATTGCGGATCTCATCCAGGTCCCGGCCGTAGTACTCGTGGTTGCCAGGCACGTAGATGATCGGGCGATTGCGGAAATATTTGCGAGCCCAGGCAATGCCCGCACGTCCCTCGTGGATGTCCCCCGCCAGGACGACGACATCCTCATCGCACGGCGGCGGACGCCAGCCGCCGAACTCGAGGTGCAGGTCCGAAAGGATGCGGATGTTCATATCGGATCCTTGATCGGGTAGCGGGAGACCAGTAGACGCTGGAGTTCGGGGTTCATGGGTACCTCAGATAAATCCGATCCGCCGCTTTGCCGCGCAGCGGCGCGGCGGGGAGAGGGTCACTCGATCCGAGTCGGCCGCGAGCGCTTCGGCGAAGGCGGCGCGCGCCAGCCGCAGGAGTGCCCGCACGTCGAGGTCGGGGGTTGCGAGTGCCTTCTCGGCGCTCGCCTCGTCGAGTGCCACCCCGGTCGGGCAGTCGTGCGCCTCAATGAGCTGCGCGACGTAGCCCCCGAGGATAATGCGCCGCTGCTCGACGCTCGGTGTCGCGACATGGAACTCAGTGAGTCTGGACAGGAGCGGAGGGGAAATGCGCTCGCGCTCGTTTGCCGTCGCGATCAAGATCACACGGGAGGCATTCATCTCGAGTTGCAACGACATGTCCCGATAGCGACGCGCGGAGTCCACTTCAAGAAGATCCAGCAGTGTATTGGTCGGCGTGTCACGGTACGCGCCGCTGTTCGGCGCGAGTTTGTCGAGCTCATCGAGCAAAAGCACGGGGGCCGCGCTGTTGTGGAGCGAAAGCGTGTCGAACACCATGCCGGGGCGGGAACCACTCCAGCGAGCATCGCTGCCGCACAACTGCATGCCATCCTGCGCACCGCCAGCCGAAAATGTCGACATGCGCGCACCGAGCAGAGAGGCGAGAGCTGCGGCAAAGTGTGTTTTTCCGACGCCGGGCTCACCCGTCAACAGAATCGGATCGATGCGCGCGTCCGCAGTGGAGCGGGAGCGTCGCGCCAGGGTCCACTGCGTGCGCAGGTGCGCAATTACCTCGCCGAAGTTCGCCAACTCGGGGCCGAGGCCGGCGAACGGGTCTACGACCGCGTCGGGGCCGGCCCATGGCACCGAGCGCCAGCCGTCGTCGCGAGCTGCGCGATCGAGGCAGGCGACACTACGCACGTATGTGGTGGTGTCCCGGGAGTTTGCCGGCTTGGGCCCGAGCAGTTCGCGAGCCTCGGCAATCGCCTCAGGTTGGAACACGCGCGCCATGTGCTGCGTGCGGTCTGCTTCGGGCTCGGAGGCCGGCGCCGCTGGCTCGGCGGGCGGCGGTACCGGTGCTTCGGAGACTTGGGCACGGAGGTTTCCGAGCTCTAGGTGTTCATACCGCTCGGCAATCCGGTCGATGGCGTCCAGGCTTTCCCGCCGCGCGCGATCCAGGATGAGGCGTGGCGCCGGAGTCATGCGGTACGTCATGTTCGCGCGTTCCACAGAGAGACTGTGATGCTCGAGCGCAGCCAGGCGCCGGAGGTACGCCAGCGACGGGCGGCTGCAGTGATGGTCCACTCGCGAAGGCGCGCATACCGGCGAAGGGACACGCGGTGGCGGCGGGGGGCGCGCCCCTGCCGCTCGATGATCACGACAGCCCCGCCGGTGCGGCGGTAGGCGCGGATGAAGGCGAGGGGGATGGCGGCGGGCTGCTTTGCGGCCGGCAGCCGTAGGGAGACAGGATCGGCAGTAGACATGACGGGCCTCGGTCAGTAAACCCAGAACGCCCGCAACCGTCAGGTCGCGGTGGAGTTCAGTCGTTTACTGCTCGGCCCAGCGAGCGCACCCGTCAACGGGGTGTTGTGGGAGGCATCGTCATCCTTGACCTGAGGAGAACCTTTTTACGACTTGACGAATTGGTCGGCTGGAGCCCTTCACCTCGAACGTGCTCTGCTTCCTCGGCTCCGCCGCACCTGCAGAACAAACTCCTCGCTCGATACTCTTCAGCATCCCAAGCATAAGGCACCTTGGGATCGGGTGTAAAGAGTGCCTTACTCTTATGTTATATCCATCCGTGTTCTATCCAGTGACCCCCGGTCATGGGGAGGGGCGCGATCGCGATGCCCGTCAGCCGAGCTTTTTGGCCAACTCGGCTGCATCCGGATGGTAGTAATGCGTAAAGCTGCTGACCACAAGGAGGACTCGGAAACAAGGCCGGGCACCTCCGTCGGTGCTCGGCCTTGTAGACGTCGCTCTATTCGCTCCGCTGCTGCGCCATCAGGTCATTCTTGACGACGATTGTGTGCAAGCCCGCCCAGTGTGGCCGACTCTTGCCGATCGCATTGGGATTGCGTCCAAGCTCGTCGCTCTTCTGCTTGGTCGCAGTAAGGAGCTCCTTCGCGTCGCGATCCCGGAACGCCTTGACAATCTCATCGAACGGCACGCGCCAGCGAAATTTCTTGGTCTTCGGGTCGACCTCAACGTACCAGCGATACGCCGCAAGGATCGGGTAGAGCACCCCGTCGAATAACTTCTTGTCACTCTTTTGTTGCGAGAAGTGGAAGTGAAACGGACGCCGACTGTTCTCACGGTACTCGACCCAGGATAGCCGTCCAGCCCTTCCGCCAGTTAGATGGTTCCAAATCTCTGGCCCTTCCTTAGAAATTAGGTCGTGGAGCTTGAGGATGTCCTTAAGGATCGGTCGCATCCGCTTGAACGAGTCGTGTTCCTCAAATGCCTTCAACGCTAGAAACTTCTTTTCGTAGGCAGCCACTGGGTGGCCGCTTCCCGAATCGTTGGGGAACAACTTCACATTGAACGCATAGAGCAGACTGATGATGTCGCGAGCGTCGTATTCACCGTCATCGTTCTCTGACCAAGCGATCTGGTCATAATATGGCTCACCTCTGAGATCATCCATCATCCAGTCAAACAGACCACGCAGACGATCCAGGCTCATCTCTTGTACCTGGACAGACGTGTTCAATCCCTGGGCGAGGTCAGGGATCCAGGCTTCTGGAATGCCCACTCGCACCTCAACGTTTACATACTGTTCCTGTGGCAGTGCAGGATTGCTGAGGTTGTCACAGATGATCTTATACGTATGACCGCCGTCGACGATGCCTTCACCTGGCGCAAGGTGGACCGCGAACCGATCGCCCGCTTTTGATTCAACGCGGCTAGCGACGATAGTGATGCCCTTGTTCTTGAGGTGGAATGTGCCTGGTTCCCCTTCCTGGTTGAGCAGACTCCGC
>JAJZLX010000487.1 GCA_021850555.1 Pseudomonadota bacterium
GTGAAGGCCGGCGGCGGTGTGTTCGCCGACGAGGACTCCACCCGCGTGCTCATCGAGCAGCTTGCGATCCTGCACTACTTCGGCGTGCGCGTCGTGTTCGTGCACGGCGGCGGGCCACAGCTCACCGAGCTGGCCGGGGCGCTCGGGGTCCGCACGCGCATGGTGGAGGGCAGGCGCGTCACCGATCGGCAGTCGATCGACGTGACGGCCATGGTGCTCAACGGCACCATCAACACCAGCATCCTCGGCATCTGCCGCGAGCTGAACATAGAGGCGGTCGGCGTGAGCGGCGTCGATGCGGGTCTGGTGCGCGCGCACAAGCGCCCCCCGGTCAAGGTGGAATCGAGCGGCGAGATGGTGGACTACGGCTTCGTCGGCGACATCGACCAGGTCGATCCCACGGTGCTGCGCAAGCTCCTCGACAATGGACTGATGCCGGTGGTGAGCCCCTTGTCGGCGGACGACAGCGGCACGCTGCTCAACATCAACGCCGACACGGTGGCTGCCGCCATCGCCGCGGCGCTCGGGGCCGAGAAGCTGATCCTGTGCACCGGGGCTCCCGGCATCCTCGCGGAGCTCGGCGATCCGGGATCGCTCATTTCCTACACGGACCTGGGCGGCCTTGCGCGCCTGCGCGAGGAAGGCCGAATCGCCGACGGGATGCTGCCGAAGGCCAAGGCCATCGAGGCGGCGATCCGTGGCGGGGTGCGGCGGGTGCACGTGGTGTCATACAGCGCGCCGGAGGGGATCCTGGGCGAGGTGTTCACCAACGAGGGCACGGGCACGCTGATCGTGGAGGATGTCAACGCGCTGACGCCGGCGGAGCAGAGCGCGCAGGCTTGATGATGACTCGTCTGTGGGACAAGGGTGCGCCGCTCGATGAGCGGGTGCTGGGCTACACCGCCGGGGAGGACTATGCTCTGGATGAGCGCCTTGTGCGCCATGACGTGCGGGCGTCGATCGCGCATGCGGAGATGCTGCGCGACCAGGGGCTCCTGTCGGACGCGGATCTCGAGGCCATTCGCGCCGGGTTGACCGCTCTCGCCGACGAGCACGCCCGCGGCCTCTGGCGGATAGAGCTCAAGGACGAGGATGGTCAGACTGCTCTCGAGCGGCGCTTGACCGAGCGGATCGGGCCGTCCGGAGGCCGTGTGCACCTGGGACGGTCTCGCAACGATCAGGTGCTGACGGCGCTGCGGCTGTACCTGCGGGACGCCGCCGGGGAGCTGATCACCGGCGCGCTGGCCGTGGCAGAGGCATTGGATCGGCTGGGCGCACGCGAGCACGACACGGTCCTGCCCGGCTACACCCACATGCAGCAGGCCATGCCGAGCTCGGTGCCGCTGTGGGCGGGCGGCTTTGCCGCCGAGGTGCGCGACGATGCGCAAGGGTTGCGTCAGGTCGAGCGTCGCCTCGGCCGCAGCCCCTTGGGCTCGGCGGCCGGCTATGGCACGCCGGGATTGCCGCTCGATCGGGACTCGGTCCGGCGCAAGCTGGGCTTTGCGGCGGTGCAGGAGCCGGTGACGGCCGTGCAGCTCTCCCGCGGCAAGGCCGAGGCCGAGCTGCTGTTCGGGATCACCCTGCTGATGCAGGACCTCGGGCGCCTGGCGGCCGACGTGCTGCTCTTCTACACCCAGGAATTCGGCTTCCTCGAGCTGCCGGAGGCGTTCACCACAGGCTCCTCGATCATGCCGCAGAAGCGCAATCCGGATCTCTTCGAGCTGATCCGCGGCCGCTCGGCCACGGCGCAGGCCTGTCTCAGCGAGGCGCTGGCGATCTGCGCGAAGCTCCCCTCGGGGTATCAGCGAGACCTGCAGCTGTTGAAGTTTCCCCTGTTCCGCAGCATCGACATCGCGCAACAAACCCTCGGTCTCCTGCCCGCCGCCCTCGATGCCATGAAGTTCCGCCCCGGCCGGATCGTGCTCGACCCGGCCATCCACGCCGCCGAGGAAGCCAATCGCCTGGTCGTGAGCGAGGGCATCCCCTTCCGCGAGGCCTACCGGCGTGTCGCGGCGAAGCTGAAGGGGCCGGGGTGAGCGCAGCTGCGGCACGCGGTTGACTGCCTTGGCTCCGATATCCCGTCTCGGCAGGTAAATCAGTGAAGTCACCACGTCGCTTGCAAGCATCGGCGCGACCTGCGCCTTGATGGGCGGGCTCGCGCGAGCGTCTCACAACGTGATTCGCGCGACGCAGGACGTCGATCTGCTGTATGCCCATCGTCCCATTGCGAGGCGACTATTGGCAGGTGCCAGGACGCTGGCGAGGTCTCCGGGCGATTTGCGCGTGATCAGCACCGAAGGGCTGATCGGCCTCAAGCTGCAGGGACTGGCAAACGACCCACGCCGCACTCAGGATCTCGAGGATGTCCGGGCGCTGTTGATAGCCAACCGGGACCGGCTGGACATGGCGGAAGTGCGCGAGGATTTTCGACTCTTCGACCGTGAGCCGCTTCTCGATGACCTTCTTCAACAAATCAAGTAACCGGCAAGAGCCGCCGTTGGCCGCAGGCGGCGGAATGCGGATGCCTCAGGTCCGGACGGACGATCCGATCCGCGCCCTGGATGATCTCATGGCCGTTGTCGAGGCTTTATGCCCGATCTGGCCGGAGCGGGTGTCATTCGTCGACGGCGGCAAAATTCTGCTCTGAAGGGGTGTCGGCTCGCCGCCGCAGCCGACAAACAGTCCATCACGGATCAAGTGTTGACCGATTGAATCCTCCGCCCAGTGCTTGGCGCAAGTGATCGATCACGCACTGCACGGCGCGCGGGGTGCGGGGGGCCCAGGGGCGGATGGCCTGCAGCCGCTCCCCGAAGAAGCCCACCGGCCTCCAGGCCGGCAACACCTGCACCAATTCCCTCGAGGCCGTGCCGCCCCAGGCGGTGAAGTCCGGCAGCATGCCGATGCCGAGACCGGCCGAGACCGCCTCGCGCAGCACCTCGCTGTTGTTGGCCTTCAGCGGCCCGCGGACCGGTACGCTGACCCGCTCCACGCGCCTGCGGCCCACGGTGCGCTCGAACGACCAGCTCGGCGTGCCGTCACGCAGGTAGAGCAGGCACTCGTGATGCGCGAGCTCCTGCGGGTGCTCAGGCAGGCCGCGCCGCGCGAGGTAATCCGGGCTGGCCAACAGCACGGAGCGCGACTCGCACAGGGGCGTGGCGATGTGCGATTCGGGCACGCGGCTCGCGTGACGGATGGCGAGGTCGAACCCCTCCTGCACGAGGTTGACGAACCGATCCGTCAGATCGAGCTCCAGGCGGATGTCCGGATAGTGCCTCAGCAGCGCCGGGATGGCCGGCGCAACGTGCTGCCGTCCCAACGCCACCGGCGCGCTCACCCGCACGAGTCCGCGCGCCGCCCCGGCGAGATCTTTCACGCCGGACACCCCCTGCTCGATGTGCGCGAACGAGCCGCGCGTCTCGCCCACCAACTGCTGCCCGGCGGGCGTCAGGGTGATCGAGCGGGTGGTGCGGCGCACGAGCGGCACGCCCAGTGCGCGCTCCAGGTCCTTCAGCCGCATGCTGACCGAGGATTTGGCCACGCCGAGCCGCCGTGCAGTCTGGGTGAGGCTGCGAGTCTCGGCGATCACCGTCAGCATGTGCAGATCGGGCAGGATGGCGGGGAAATCCGGGGCGCCCATGATCGTCTTCCATCGTTCAAATATTTGAACAGTGTAGTCGACAATGACGGATTCTCAACCCCGCCGGGCGGGCCTAGACTGCCGCCCATCCCGCCTCGTCTTCGGATGATCCCATGGTCACTGTCTCACAAACCTCTCCCGATCCGGCCGATGTCCGTGCCGGGGACATCGGCCACTGGATTGGCGGCCGCCTCGCCGCCACCGCCGCTCGCCTGCAGGATGTCTTCAATCCCGCCACGGGCCGGGTCGTGCGCCGCGTCGCCATGGCCGATGCGCAGGTCGTGAGCCGGGCCGTGGCCTCGGCCGCGGCGGCCTTCCCTGCCTGGGCCGATACCCCGCCCATCCGCCGCGCTCGTGTGTTGAACCGCTTTCTCGCCCTGCTCAACGAGCACCGGGACGAGCTTGCCAGGCTGATCACCGAGGAGCACGGCAAGGTGTTCTCCGACGCGCAGGGCGAGATCATGCGCGGGATCGAGGTGGTGGAGTTCGCCTGCGGCATCCCGCAGCTCCTCAAGGGGGATTTCACCGAACAGGTGTCGACCGGCATCGACAACTGGACGATGCGCCAGCCGCTCGGGGTGGTCGCCGGCATAACGCCGTTCAACTTCCCTTGCATGGTGCCTTGTTGGATGTTTCCGTTGGGCCTGGCCGCGGGCAACACCTTCGTGCTCAAGCCGAGCGAGCGCGATCCGTCGGCATCGCTCTTCATGGCCGACCTGCTGCGGCGGGCCGGCCTGCCGGACGGGGTGTTCAACGTCGTGCAAGGCGACAAGGAGGCGGTCGAGGCCCTGCTCGGGCACCCCGACGTCAAGGCGGTCAGCTTCGTGGGTTCCACGCCCGTCGCGCGCCATCTCTACCGGCAGGGTGCCGAGCTCGGCAAGCGCGTGCAGGCCCTCGGCGGAGCGAAGAACCACCTGGTCGTGATGCCCGATGCGGACGTCGGTCAGGCGGTCGAAGGGTTGATCGGCGCCGCGTACGGATCGGCCGGCGAGCGGTGCATGTCCATCAGCGTGGCGGTGCTGGTGGGAGAGGCGGCCGATCACATCGTCTCGAAGCTTGCCGAGCGGGCGCGCGCGCTCAAGATCGGCGATGGCATGGAGGCAGGGGTGGAGATGGGGCCGGTGGTCACCCGGGCGGCGCTCGAGCGCATCCACCATTACATCGACACGGGCGTGCGCGAAGGCGCAAAGCTGGTGGTGGATGGCCGGGGACTCAAGGTCCCCGGCCACGAAGGAGGGTTCTTTCTCGGCGGCACCCTTTTCGATCAGGTCCGCCCGGACATGACCCTCTACAAGGAGGAGATCTTCGGCCCGGTGCTGTGCTGCGTGCGGGTGGCGGATCTCGGGCAGGCCATCGCGCTGGTGAACGCGCACCCGTTCGCGAATGGTGTGGCCTGCTACACCCGCGACGGCGGCGTGGCGCGTGAATTCGCCCGGCACATCGAGGTCGGAATGGTGGGCATCAACGTGCCCATCCCGGTCCCCATGGCCTGGCACGGGTTCGGCGGATGGAAGAGCAGCCTGTTCGGCGCCATGCACGCCTATGGGGAGGAGGGCGTGCGGTTCTACACCCGGCAGAAATCCGTCATGCAGCGCTGGCCGCGAGGCTTGAGCGGTGCCGAGTTCCAGATGCCGTCCGCCAGGTAGGACTTCGGCATGTGACCGGGGTCAAGCCTGGCTGATGGCCCATTTGGCTGATAGATCATAGAATAGGAGCGCTCAAGGGCACGCTTCAGCCAGAACACAGTGGCCACACCAGGCGGCACTTTCCGCGGCGACGCCGATTCCTTCTATCTGCCGGACTTCTGCGCCTCGCGCGCCGCCTTCGCCATCGTGCTGATCGGGGAGCTGACCGCGATCGTGCTCTCGATCGCGCGGCAAAGCGCCACGGTGGGTTTCTGGGGGGAGCTCGCGCGCGGCTCGCTGTTCCTGCTGTGGGTCGGCCTGGTGAGCGCGGCGCTGCTGTGCTGGCTGCGGCCCCGGCTGGCGAGGCTCGAGGTCGGCCGCGGCTCGGCGGCGGTGCTCGCGATGTTGACGACCGTGGTCGCCGCGATCTCCGCAGGAGTATCTCTGCTCGGTCGCAGCCAACTGGTGGCGAGCGCAGGGATCGGCGCGTATTTTCCCGGCGAGCTCTGGCCCTTCGTGGCGCGCAACACCGTCATCGGCTTCGTCATCATCGCGGTGGCGCTGCGCTATTTCTATGTGACCCACCAGTGGCGGCGCAACATCGAGATGCGCGCCGCCGCCCGGGTGCACGCGCTGCAGGCGCGCATACGCCCGCATTTCCTGTTCAACAGCATGAACACCATCGCCTCGCTGACCCGCTCGGATCCGGCCCTCGCCGAGCAGGCGGTGCAGGATCTGGCCGATCTGTTCCGCGCGTCCTTGAGCGATCGGCACCAGACGATCACGCTCGCCGAGGAGCTCGCGATCACCCGCACCTACCAGCGCATCGAGCAGTTGCGTCTCGGCGAGCGGCTGCACGTGCACTGGGATGTGCGCAGCCTGCCGGCAGATGCGCGGGTACCGGGCCTGATGCTGCAGCCGCTGCTGGAGAATGCGATCTATCATGGTATCGAGCCGCGGCCGGAGGGCGGGACCGTCACCGTCACGGGCGAGCGCACTGCGGAGCTCGTCTCCGTGGTGGTGCGCAATCCGGCGGACGAGCGGCAGGCCGAGCGCGAGGGCAACGGCGTGGCGCTCGCCAATATTCGCGAGCGGCTGGCGCTTCTCTATGGCACTCGCGCGCTGGTGAAGGCCGGCCGCTTCGACGAGGAGTACATCGTGACTCTGAGATTTCCCTACATGGCGAGTGCGCCGCCGGCCGCTGTCCCCCTGCCCGCGCAAGTAACACCGGGCTCGCCGGAACAAAGCGTGCCCTGAGGCAGAGCATGCTCACGGTCCTCATCGCCGATGACGAGCCGCCGGCGCGCGAGCGATTGAGGCGCCTGCTCGCCGAAATCGGCGGTGTCGGGGTTGCGGGCGAGGCCGCCACCGGCCGGGAAGCACTGCAGCAGGCCGCGCGGTGCTCCCCGGATGTGGTGTTGCTCGATGTCCGAATGCCCGGCATGGACGGGATCGAAACCGCGCGCCACTTGAGCATTCTCGAGGAGCCGCCGGCGGTGATTTTCACCACCGCCTACGACCAGTACGCCGTCAACGCCTTCGAGACCCGCGCCGTGGGCTACCTGCTGAAGCCCGTGCACAGGGACAAGCTCGCCGCGGCGCTCGCCCAGGCGAACCGATTGACGCGGCCACAGCTGCAGAGCCTCGCCGCGGCGGCCGGGGAGCCGCGCCGCTCACACATCGCCGCTCGCCGCCGCGAGGAGGTCCGCCTCATTCCCACCGCAGAGATACTCTTTTTCCAGGCCGAGCAGAAATACACCACCGTGCGGCACTTGCAGGGTGAGGATCTGATCGAGGAGTCGCTCCGTACGCTCGAGGAGGAGCTCGGCAGCGGCTTCGTGCGCATCCACCGCAACGCCCTGGTCAATGTGCGGCATCTGGAGCGGATCGAGCGCAATCCCGACGGCCGCTACTCGGTGAGACTGCGAGGCTGCGCCGAGGTGCTGCCGGTCAGCCGGCGCCTCGCCGGAGAGCTGCTCGAGCGCTTCAGGATTTAGGGTATGCTCGCACCGATGCGCATCGCGTTCACCAAGATGCACGGCCTGGGCAATGACTTCGCGCTGTTCGAGACCCCGGCCGGTGGCGCGCCCCTCTCCGGCGCGCAATTGCACCGCCTCGCCGACCGCCACACGGGCATCGGCTTCGATCAGGCGCTGATTCTCGAGCCGCCCAGGCGGGCGCAGACCGCGGTGTTCTACCGCATCTTCAATGCCGACGGCATCGAGGTCGAACAGTGCGGCAACGGCGCAAGGTGCATCGCGGCCCTGCTCGCCTTGCGGGGACTGGCGCGCGAAGGGGCCGTCACGATGGACAGCCCGGCGGGCCTCATCCAGGCGCGCACCGACCCCGGTGGGCGCGTCTCGGTGGACATGGGACCGGTGCGCTTCGATCCGGCGGCGCTGCCCTTCGAGGCGGCCGCCCAGGCCGATCGTTACCGGCTGGAAGTCGGGACCGAGACACTCGAGATCGGCGCGGTCTCGATCGGCAATCCCCACGCCGTGCTTGCGGTGGAGTCGGTCGACGCGGCACCGGTGGCGCGGCTCGGGCCCGCGATCGAAGGACATGCGCGCTTCCCGAAGCGGGTGAACGCCGGCTTCATGCAGGTCGTGAACCGCTCGCGCATCCGGTTGCGAGTATATGAGCGCGGCGCGGGCGAGACGCTCGCCTGCGGCACCGGCGCCTGCGCCGCGGTGGCGGTGGGGCGGCGCTGGGGGCTTCTGGATGCGGCGGTGACCGTGAGCACGCCCGGCGGGGAGCTGCGGGTGAGCTGGGCGGACCCAAGCGAGTCCATCTGGTTGACCGGCCCTGCGCAGATCGTCTTCGAGGGCCACGTCGAAATCTCCTAGAGCGGGATCATCATGACAACACGCGAAGCACACGGCATGGCGGCCAACGGGATGGACGAGCAGTCCATCGCGACTTACCTGCAGCACAATCCGGATTTCTTCGAGCGCCATCAGGGTCTGCTCCTCAAGCTGCGACTGCCGCACGCGCGCGGCGGCTCGACGATCTCGCTGGTGGAGCGGCAGATCGAGGTGATGCGCGAGAAGCATGCGGCGCTCGAAGCGAAGCTCGCGGAGCTGGTGAGCGTCGCCCGCGCCAATGACGCGATCGCCGACAAGCTGCACCGCTTCACCCGCCGGCTCCTCAAGGCATCATCCCGCGGCGATGCCGTGGCGCGGATCGAAGCGGGCCTCCGCGAGGAATTCGACGCCTTCCACAGCGTACTGCTGTTGATCGGCGAGCATCCTGATCTGACCCCTCAGCGCTTCGTACGGACGCTGGCGCGCGAGGAGCCGGGACTGAAATCCTTCGACACACTGTTCGCCGGCGGCAAGCCGCGATGCGGTCAGGCGCGCGACTCGCAGCGAGAGCTGCTGTTCGGCCCGGAGTCCGCCCAGATCGGCTCCGTGGCGCTCGTGCCACTTGCCGAGAAGGGTACGGCCGTCGGCGTGCTCGCGCTCGGCAGCCCCGACCGGGACCGCTTTCATCCCGGAATGAGCACGGAGTTCCTCGCACGCATGGCCGACCTGATCACCGATCTGCTCTCTCTGCGAAACTAAGGGGCGATGACTCCCCAGGACCTCGCATGGCTCGAGCGGTTCCGGCGCTACCTGAGCACTGAGCGGCGCTGCTCGCCGCACACGGTCTCGAGCTACCTGCGCGACCTCGGATCGCTGGTGTCGCATTGCGACCGGGCCGCAGTCGCCTGCTGGGCGGGCCTCGACACCGTGCAGGTGCGCACCTTCGCGGCCCGGCTCCATGCCGCGGGCCTCTCGCCGCGCAGCATTCAGCGGCACCTGTCGGCGGTGCGCAGCTTCTACGATTTCCTGCTGCGTGAGGCGCGGGCGGCAGGGCCGCAAGGGAGCGAGGGCATTGCCGGCCTGTGCACCAACCCGGCGCATGCGGTGCGCGCGCCCAAGGCCGCGCGCCGCCTGCCCGAGACTCTGGACGCGGATCAGATGGCGAGGCTCCTCGCCATCGCCGAGGACTCCCCGGTGGCGCTGCGCGACCGCGCCATCATGGAGCTGCTGTACTCCTCGGGGCTGCGCCTCGCGGAGATCACCGGCCTCGACGTGAGCCACCTCGATCTAGCGGATCGCACCGTGCGCGTGCTCGGCAAGGGACGCAAGGAGCGCGCCGTGCCGGTCGGCCGGGCCGCCCTGGGGGTTCTGACACGCTGGCTGCAGGAGAGGAAGAAATGGATCAAGCCCGATGAGCGGGCGTTGTTCATCGGCCGCTCCGGCCGGCGGCTCGGCCGCAGGATGATCGAGAAGCGGGTGGCCTACTGGGCACGCCGCCAGGGCCTGCCGCAGCACGTGTACCCGCACCTGTTCAGGCATTCCTTCGCCTCGCACCTGCTCGAGTCCGGGGCGGAACTGCGCGGCGTGCAGGAGCTGCTCGGCCATGCGGACATCTCCACCACCCAAATCTACACCCATCTTGATTTTCAGCATCTCGCCCGCATCTACGATGCAACCCATCCCCGGGCGCGCCGCAGATCCTGAGACTCCCGTCCGGAGGAATTCCCACATCGGCTTTCCGACCCAGGCCCTCCCATGACCGATTCCACCTCATTCGACCCCCACGGCACCACCATTCTCGGCGTGCGCCGCAATGGCATCGTAGCCCTAGGCGGCGATGGCCAGGTGACCCTCGGTAACACGGTGATGAAGGGCAACGCCCGCAAGGTGCGCAGGCTCTACAACGACAAAGTCCTCGCCGGGTTCGCCGGCGGCACGGCGGACGCCTTTACCCTGTTCGAGCGTTTCGAGGGCAAGCTGGAGAAGTACGGCAACCTCACCCGCGCGGCTATCGAGCTCGCCAAGGACTGGCGCGCGGACCGGTACCTGCGCCGTCTGGAGGCGCTGCTGCTGGTCGGGGATCCGGGCAAGCTGCTGGTGATCTCCGGCAACGGGGATGTCATCGAGCCGGAGACCGATGCCGCCGCGATCGGCTCGGGCGGGCAATACGCGCTCGCCGCTGCGCGGGCGCTGATCGATGCGACCGGGCTCGGAGCGCGCGACATCGTCCAGCGCTCGCTCGGCATTGCCGCCGACATCTGCATCTACACCAACCGCAATCTCACCATCGAGGAGCTGGAGCAGGCCGCCTCCTGAGGCGCGCCCGCGTTGCGCATACCATGTCATCGCTTACTCCCCGCCAGATCGTCCAAGAGCTCGACAAGCACATCATCGGCCAGGAGGCCGCCAAGCGGGCCGTAGCCATCGCGCTGCGCAACCGCTGGCGCCGCATGCAGGTCGAGGAGTCGCTGCGCCAGGAGATCACGCCCAAGAACATCCTCATGATCGGTCCGACCGGCGTCGGCAAGACCGAGATCGCCCGCCGCCTGGCGCGTCTGGCGAATGCGCCGTTCGTCAAGGTCGAAGCAACCAAATTCACCGAGGTGGGGTACGTGGGTCGGGACGTCGACTCCATCGTCAAGGAGCTGGCTGATGTCGCGGTCAAGATGACACGCGAGCAGGAAATGGAGAAGGTTCGCCAGCGCGCCGCCGAGGCCACCGAGGAGCGGGTGCTCGATGCGCTGCTGCCCAAGCCGCGCATGATGGGTTTCTCGACCGACGAGCCGGGTCAGCCGCGCGATGCGGAGACGCGGGAGAAATTCCGCCGCATGCTGCGTGCCGGCGAGCTCGATGAGCGCGAGGTCGAGATCGAGGTGCGCTCGCTGCCCATGGGGGTGGAGATCATGGCGCCGCCGGGCATGGAGGAGATGCAGCAGCAGCTTCAGTCCATGTTCCAGAACCTGGGCGGCGACCGCACGCGTACCCGCAAGGTCAAGGTGCGCGAGGCGTCGAAGCTGCTCCTCGAGGAGGAGGCGGGCAAGCTCATCAATGAGGATGAGCTCAAAATCAAGGCGCTCGCCAACGCCGAGCAGAACGGCATCGTGTTCATCGACGAAATCGACAAGGTCACGCGCCGTCAGGAGACGGCCGGCGCCGATGTCTCGCGCGAGGGCGTGCAGCGCGACCTGCTGCCGCTGGTCGAGGGCTCGACCGTGGCGACCAAGTACGGTCCCGTGAAGACCGACCACGTGCTGTTCATCGCCTCGGGCGCCTTCAGTCTGTCGAAGCCCTCGGATCTGATCCCGGAGCTGCAGGGGCGGCTACCCATCCGCGTGGAGCTCGATTCGCTGAAGGTGGGCGATTTTGTGCGCATCCTGACGGAGCCCGACGCTTCGCTGACGGCGCAGTACCAGGCGCTGATGCAGACCGAAGGCGTGTCAGTGCGGTTCTCCACCGAGGGCGTGCAGCGCATCGCCGAGATCGCCCATCAGGTCAACGAGCGCACCGAGAACATCGGGGCGCGGCGGTTGCACACCGTCATGGAGCGGCTGTTGGAGTCGGTTTCCTTCGACGCGTCCGAGCAGTCCGGCGCCGAGATCCTCCTCGACGCGAAATATGTCGACGAGCAGCTGGGCAACCTCGTCAAGGACGAGGATCTCAGCCGCTACATCCTGTAGCGGCGCGCCGCGCGCTCCTCGGGGCGGCCGCGCTGCCCGCCCCCGCCGCCCGGGATGCCTACTGGTGGTCGTGGACCCACTTGGCGAGGAAGTTGATCAGCTCGATCGTGCGATTATCGCCGCTGGCGCGCGGCGCCCTGCCCTGGCGGAAGCGGAAGAACGACGGCCCGGTCCTGTAGCGGCCGTCGACGATGATCGTGGGGGTGCCCGTGACCTCGTACATCTGCCCGAGCTGGCGCGCCCGGCCAAGATCGACGTGGACGTCGAAAGAGTTGTAAGCATTGACGAAGGCGGCGGCGCTGACCCCGTGCTGCTCGGCGAAGGCTTCCTGGAGCGCGAGCGTCCGTGCCGGGGTGCTGCCGATCATGACCGCCTCGGTGCCGGTCTGCTTCTCCATCTGGTGGAGGGTGTTGAACGCGGTCTCGACCAGGTCATCCCGGCCCAGCGCCTCCAGCGTGTAGAAGAGCCGCGCATCCGCGACCTGCAACGGCGCCCACATCACCGGCACGCGCACGAACTGAACATAGGCGGGCTTGGTCTTGCGCCAGGCGAGCATGTGTGGCTCCAGCGCATGGCAGAACGGGCAGGCGAGATAGAAGAATTCGATGACCTGCACCTTGCCCGGGGGCGCATTGGTCGGCTGGGCGGGCGAGATCACCTTGTAGTTGACACCCGCTTTCCAGCGGCTGCTCACGGGCGGCGGTATGTTGGCCGCGCGAGCCGCCTGCGCGCCGCAGACCGCGGCAAGCAGCAGCGCGGCCGCAAGAGCCAGGACGACATTCACTTTCGAGATGGGCATTGCCCTCATGGCGCACTCCGATGATCGTGAACCCATTTTGCCAGGAAGTCGATCAGCTCGAACATCTGTTTCTCGCCGCCGGCCTTGGCCGGGTCGGTGCGGTATCGGCCGTCGACGATGATCGTCGGCACGGACTGGATCTCGTAGAGCTGGGTGATCTCCTCGGCCTGCTCCATCTCGGCATGGACATCGAAGGAGTTGTAGGCGCTCTCGAAAGCGGCGGCGCTCACCCCGTGGCGGACCGCGAACGCCTCCTGCAGCCTCATCGTGCCCGCCTGGCTGGCGCCGATCATGATCGATTCCGTGCCGGTCTGCGTCTCGAGGTCGTGGATGGTCTTGAAGGCCGTATCCACCAGATCCTCGCGATCGAGCGCCTTCAGCGCATAGAACAGCCTCGCGTGGGCCTGCTGAACCGGGCCCCACATCACCGGCACGCGCACGAACTGGACATAATCGGGCTTGGACTTGCGCCAGGCCTGCATGTAGGGCTCGAGCGCATAGCAGTGCGGGCAGGCGAGCCAGAACACCTCCATCACCTGCACCTTGTCGGGCGGCGCGTTGGTCGGCTGGGCCGGCGCGATCACGTCGTAATTGACCCCTGGCTTCCACCGGCTGCTCGTGGGCAGGGCGAGCGGTCCTCGCGCGGTGTCGCTCGCCGTGCCGCTCGATGCGCTCCGGGCGCTGCCGCTCTGCGCGGTGCGCTGGCCCGATGTGCCGGGCTGCAGGGTTGCGCCGGAGGACGTCTGCCCGGATGGCGAGGCGGCCTGAGAGACCTGTCCCGGATGCGAGCTGCAGGCGCACAAGGCGAGAACGAGCACGGCGGACAGGACGAGCGTACGGGTCATGAGCGGCGGGTCTCCTTTTGCCTGCTAGCGCAGGCCTTGCACGTAGGATGCGACCGCCTGCATTTCCGACGGCGTCAGGCGCTTGGCGATGTCGAGCATGATCTTGCTGTTTGGGGTCGCGTGCGGTTCACTGTAGCGGGTGCCGTCGGCGTAGCTCGTAAGCTGCGCCACCACATAGACTGCCTGCTGGGCCTGAAGTGCCGGATAGCCCGCCGCCGGATTGCCGCGGCCGAGCGGCCCGTGACAGGCCACGCAAGCGGGTACACCGCGCTTGGGGTCGCCGGAGAGGTACAGGGCCTGGCCCGCCTTCCACAGAGTGGGATCGGCCTCGAGGCCGGTCGGCGTCTGTGCAGCGAAGAAAACCGCAAGATTGTCGATGTCCTGGTTGCTAAGGGTCTGGGCCATCGGGCCCATCACCGGGTTTGGGCGTACGCCGGAGCGGAAGAGGTGCAGCTGCTCGGCAATATAGACGGCGTTCTGGCCAGCGAGCCGCGGGAAGGTGGGGACGACGCTATTGCCATCCGGCCCGTGGCAGGCAAAACACTCCGCGGCCTTGGCCGCTCCGGCCTGCACCGACCCGTCGATATATGGATCGGGCGTCACGGCAGTGGACTTCGCGGCAGCGGGCGGGGCCGCCGAGGACTGGGCGGAGCCGGTCGCGGCGGCCGGCACGCCGGCAAACGAGGGCGTCGCGGCCAGGAAGGCGGTGACCGCAAGCACGGCCGGCATGGACACGAGGAGGGTTCTTTTCGCCATGGTTCGCTCTTTCTCGTTTCGACCCGTGATGCGAAAGTCGGCAATTGTACACTACGACCGTGGCACGATTCCCCCAAGCGCAGTTCCTGCTGAGCGCCGCCGCGCCGGCGCAGTTTCCCGCCGACTCGGGCGCAGAAGTCGCCTTCGCGGGCCGATCGAACGCCGGCAAGTCGAGCGCCATCAACGCCATCGTGGGCCGGCAGGCGCTGGCACGCGCGAGCAAGACTCCCGGGCGCACCCGGCTCATCAATTTTTTCGAGCTCTCGGCCGGGCGACGCCTGGTCGATCTGCCCGGTTATGGCTATGCGAGCGCGCCGGAGAGCGAGCGGCGGACCTGGCCGCGGCTGCTCGAGGCGTTGCGGCAGCGCAGCTCGCTGAAGGGGCTGTTCGTGATCGTGGATGCGCGCCGCGGCATCACTGAAGGCGATGTGGCACTGCTCGAGTGGGCCGGCCCGGCGCAGCGGGCGCATGTGCTGCTGTCGAAGACGGACAAGTTGAGCCGCAACGACGCGCGGCGGGCGCTCATCGCCGCTGCTGCGGCAGTGGGCGAAGGGGTATCCGTGCAGTTGTTCTCCGCGCACACCCATGCCGGGGTCGAGGAGGCGTACCGGGTACTCTCGGGGTGGCTCGGAGGCGGCGAGAAATAAAAGACCCCGATGGCCTTATGGGCCACCGGGGCAGACTAACCCGGCACAGGTCTCGTTGTGAACCGGGTTTTGACCCGCTCAGGGAGGGAAGCGGGGAGTGCCTTGGCACTCAGTCAATTCGAGTGACAGGCTTCGAGAAAGTTCCGGCATTCGCGCAGGATTTCCGATGGCTCTGCGCGCGCTCTTTTCCGTCACCGCCTCGCCGGCGAAATGTATCAAATTGTTTTCAAAAGCAATTTCAATGACCGTCAATGGGCCTCGTCCCAATTGGCGCCCGTGCCAATCTCCACGCGTAACGGGACCTTGAGCGCTGCAGCATCCGTCATATGTCCGCGAACCGCCTCGGTCACGATGTCGGTGGCATCCTCGCGCACCTCGAGCACCAGCTCGTCGTGTACCTGCATGATCAGCCGGGCCGGCGCATCTTGCGCGATGCACCAGGCGTCCACCGCGATCATGGCCCGCTTGATGATATCGGCGGCGGTGCCTTGCATCGGAGCGTTGATCGCGCTGCGCTCGGCGTACTGGCGGGTCTGTTGATTGCCGGAGCGGATGTCAGGCAGATACAACCGCCGTCCGAACACCGTTTCGACGTAGCCGAGTTCCCGGGCCTGCGCGCGGGTCTCATCCATGAAGCGGCGCACGCCCGGGTAGCGTTGGAAGTAGCGCTCCACGTAGCGTTGCGCCGAAGCGCGATCGATGCCGAGCTGGCGCGCCAGGCCGAATGAGGACATGCCGTAGATCAGCCCGAAATTGATGGTCTTGGCGAGCCGCCGCTGATCGGCAGTGACCGCATCGAGCGGCGCCCCGAACACTTCGGCCGCCGTGGCCCGGTGCACGTCCCGCTCCTCGGCGAAGGCGCCGAGCAGCCCCTCGTCGCCGGAGAGGTGCGCCATGATGCGCAACTCGATCTGCGAGTAATCGGCCGCCAGCAGCACATGGCCGGCCGGCGCGACGAAGGCCTGGCGGATGCGCCGGCCTTCAGGCGTCCGGATGGGGATGTTCTGGAGGTTGGGATCGGTCGAGGAGAGCCGCCCGGTCTGCGCGACGGCTTGATGATAGGACGTGTGAATGCGCCCGGTGTCGGGGTTGATCAGCTCGGGGAGCTTCTCGGTGTAGGTGGATTTGAGCTTGGCGAGCGCGCGGTATTCGAGCACCGTGCGCGGCAGCGGGTAGGAAGCGGCGAGTTCCTCCAGGACGTCCTCGGCGGTGGAGGGCTGGCCCTTGGGCGTCTTGCGCAGCACCGGCAGGCCGAGTTTCTCGAACAGCACCTGCTGGAGCTGCTTCGGGGAGTCGACGTTGAGGTCCGTCCCCGCCTCCCGGCGCGCCCGCTCGGCCAGCTCCACGAGCTTTTCGGCGATCTCCGTGCTCTGCGCGCGCAGCCGCTCGGCGTTGATCAGCACGCCGCGGCGTTCCATGCGCTGCAGTACCGGCACGAGCGGTTGCTCGATGGTCTCGTAGAGCCGCTCGAGCGCGGGCACGCCGGTGATCTTCGGCCAAAGCATCCGATGCAACTGCAACGTGACATCGGCGTCCTCCGCGGCGTACTCGCCGGCTCTCTCCACCGGCACCTGCGCGAAGGGGATCTGCTTTGCGCCCTTGCCGGCCACCTCCTCGTACGTGATGGTCTGTACTCCAAGATAGTGCCTTGCCGCCGAATCCATGTTGTGTCGTGTCGCCACGCTGTCCCACACGTAGGACTCGAGCATGGTGTCGTACCGCATGCCTTCGAGGCGGATGCCGTGATTGGCGAGCACGTGCGCGTCGTACTTCAGGTGGTGGCCGACTTTCGGTCTTGCCGGGTCCTCCAGCATGGGACGCAGCGCCTCGAGGACCCGGGCGCGGTCGAGCTGCGCCGGCGCCCCCGCATACGCGTGTGCCAGCGGCACATAGGCCGCCTCGCCCGGCGCGACGCAGAACGATACGCCGACGATCTCGGCCCGCATGTAATCGAGGCTGGTGGTCTCGGTGTCGAACGCGATCAGCTCGGCGCCGCCCAGCTTCAGCAGCCATCGATCGAGGTCCGCGTGTGTGAGTACCGTGTCGTAGTGACGAGGCGGCCGGATCGACTCGGCCGGCATCGGCGGCGAGTCGGCGGTCGAATCGAGTTCGAGCGGGGAGCGGCCGGACAGGGAGTCCGGCCTGCGAGAGCTGCCGCCGTCTGCAGTCGCAGCAACGGAGGCCGTATCGCTCCCGTCGAGCTGGCGCAGGAGCGAGCGCAGCTCGTACCTCGCATACAACTCGCGTAGCCGCTCGAGGTCCGGCGGGGAGGGGCTCAGGTCCTCCGTCTTCACGGGCAGATCGACATCGGTGTCGATGGTCGCGAGCTTGCGTGAGAGCTCGAGCGTCGCCAGGCCCGCGCGCAGGTTCTCGCCCACCTTGCCGCCGATCTCGCCGACGTGGGCGATGAGATTGTCCAGTGTTCCGTACTGGCCGAGCAGCTTCGCCGCGGTCTTGGGGCCGACCTTGTCGATGCCCGGGATATTGTCGGCGCTGTCGCCCACCAGTGCGAGGTAGTCGACGATCTGTTCGGGAAAGACGTCGAACTTCGCTTTGACGCCGGCGCGGTCGAGCACCGTGTTGCTCATCGTGTTGACGAGCGTGATCGAATCATCGACCAGCTGGGCCATATCCTTGTCGCCCGTCGAGATCAGCACCCGCTCGCCGGCCCGCGCCGTGCGCCGCGCCAGGGTGCCGATCACATCATCCGCCTCCACTCCCTCGATGCGAAGAAGCGGCAGGCCCTGGGCGGTGAGCGCGGCGAGCAGCGGCTCGATCTGCGCCCGCAGAGGATCGGGCATCGGCGGCCGGTGCGCCTTGTACTGCGCGAACAGCTCATCGCGGAAGGTGCGTCCCGGGGCGTCGAACACCAGGGCGAGGTGGCGCGGCCGGCATTCCTTCAGGAACTTGGAGAGCATGTTCAGCACGCCGAACAGCGCGCCGGTCGGCTCGCCGCGCGAGCTGGTGAGGGGCGGCAGGGCGTTGAAGGCCCGGTAGAGGTAGGAAGAGGCGTCGATGAGGACGAGATCGGGCGAGGTGGGCGGTTCCATGCGCGCAGTATACGGACAGCGCCCGTGCGGGCCGCTCAGTTCGGCCGGGCGCCTCCGTGCGCAGCGCTCGCCTGGCCGCCTTTGTGCTTGGGTTTGGCCGGATCCCGCGGGTGGTTGAGCGCGGGTCCGGCGCCCGCCGCCGCAGGGGCGACCACCGTGGTGCTCCGTCCGGGCAGATAAAGAGGCCCCTTGAAGCCGCAGGCCGCGCAGCCGAGCGCGACGCTCAGTCCGGCGATGAGCATGCGCACTCTCATCGGGGTCTCAGGGGGCCGAGGCGCGGCGCGGTATCACGGCCATCGTCAGTCTGGATACGCAGGTCAGCCTGCCTTCCTCGTCCCGGATCTCGATGCCCCAGACCTGGCTGCGGTGGCCGATGTGAAAGGGACGTGCCGTGGCCGTGATGACGCCCGCGCTCACCGGGCGCAGGTGATTGGCGTTGAGTTCCTGCCCGAGGCACATGAATCGCTCAGGATCCACGCACAGGTCCGCAGCGAGACTGCCGACGGTCTCCGCGAGCGCAGCGGAGACTCCTCCGTGCAGGATGCCATAAGGCTGGTGCAGATCGGGCGTGACCCGCAGGGTCGCGCGCAGATGATCGGAGCCGATCTCGGTGATCCGGATACCGATGCGCCGCGCGAAGCCGCCGGCGATCTGCTCCAGGGACTGGGGTGTGACTTCACGGTGCCAGATGCTCATGGCGGGATTCTAGCCGCCGCGCAGCCAGGCCGTCTCAGGCCTTTCCGAGGCGCCATCGGCCATGGCACCCTTGATCACCTGCCGGGGTTCGGTGGCGCGGGAATCATCATGAAGCTCTACACCTATTTTCGCAGCTCCGCGGCGTACCGCGTGCGCATCGCGCTCAATCTCAAGGGTATCGCCTACGAGCCGGTTCCCATCGACCTGCGGTCCGGGGCGCAGCGCCGTCTGCAGTATCTGGAGATGAACCCCCAGGGACTGGTGCCGGCGCTCGAGGACGGCGGGACGGTCTTCGGCCAGTCCCTCGCCATCCTGGAATATCTGGATGAGATGCATCCGCAGCCGCCCCTCCTGCCGCGCTCACCGGCAGACCGAGCCCGCGTCCGCTCGCTCGCACTCTCCATCGCCTGCGATCTGCACCCGCTCAACAACCTGCGGGTGCTGAATTATCTGCGCTCGGACCTGGGGCAGGACGAGGGCGCCGTCAACGACTGGTACCGCCATTGGATCGCGGAGGGCTTCGCGGCCCTGGAGGAGGAGGCGCGGCGCGATGGCAGCGGCCGGCACCTGTTCGGCAATGAAGTCACCCTGGCGGATGTCTGCCTGGTGCCGCAGATGTTCAACGCCCGCCGTTTCGACTGCGACCTCGAGCCCTATCCGGCCTTGAGGGCCATCAGCGAGCACCTGGAGGCGTTGCCTGAGTTCGCGCGGGCGGCGCCCGCCGCGCAACCGGACGCAGTCTGATTCAGGCGCGGCTGTCGCGGGCGGGCGCGAACAGCTCCGCCTTGAGACGGAAAGTCGCCGAGATGTCCTCATCACCGTGACCGCGGGCGATGAGCTCGGCGTACTCGGCCAGCATGCGCTCGACTACCGGCAGCGCGACACCGAGGCGCGCTGCCATGTCGCGGCAGATCGCAAGATCCTTGGCGTGCAGGCGCACGCGAAAGCCGGCCGGGTAGCTGCCGCGCACCATGTTGGGTGCGCGGTGCACGAAATACCAGCTCGAGCCCGCGCCCTTGCCGAGGGTGTCGATGAGCTTCTCGAGCGGCAGGCCCTGCGCGCGCGCGAACGCCATCGCTTCCGAGACTGCCTCGATGATGCCGGCGCACATGATCTGGTTGGTGGCCTTGGCCGCCTGACCGCTGCCCACGGGACCGAACAGGGCGATGGTGCTCCCCATGGCGGCAAGCACGGGCCGGGCCCGCTCGAACACCTCCGGCGCACCGCCCGCCATGATGGCGAGCGTTCCCTCGCGCGCCCCTTCCACTCCGCCGCTCACGGGGCAATCGAGGAACTGCGCCCCTCCGCGATGCAACAGCTCGGCGGCACGTCGCGCGGTGTCGGCGGCTATGGTCGAGCAGTCGATCATCAATGCACCCGGGGCGAGCGCCTGTGCGAGTGCGCCGGCGACCTCGAGCACATCGGCATCGGCGGACACGCAGCTCACCACGACATCGACGCTGGCGGCGAGCTGCGCCAGGGTGGGCGGCGCCTGGATGGAGAGCTCGGTGGCCAGTGTCCGGGCCTTCTCGCCGGTGCGGTTCCAGACCGCGGTCAGAAGTCCCGCCCGGTGCAGGTTGCGGGCCATGGGCAGACCCATCGCGCCCAATCCGACGAATCCCACCCGCATGGTTCGCCCGCTCCTCGAGGGAAGCGGCCGGCCGGCCGCATCGCCACTATAGTGACTCAGAGGGCGATCTGAAACCCGTACAGGCCCGGGCTCGAGATCGGCGGCCTTCCCGTCCCGGCACGGCCCCGCTGGAGCTAGCGGGAATGGGCTTCGCAGAGCCGGTTCATGCTCGCGAGCGCCTTGGTCCGGGCGGCATCCGCCTGCGCGCCGGAGAGGTAGTGCCGCCGCCCGTGCTTGCCGGTCGTGAACAGACGGCGGGCGTAGATCAGCCGTTGGTAAAGCGCCTTCGCGCTCTTGCAACGCTCAGCCTGCAGTTTGGCCTCTTTGGCTTGCACGGTGCGCTCATCGGCCGCCCGCCGGATCTGACGGTCGGCCGCTTTGCTCTCGTCCGCGATGCCCTGCAGCGCTGCGGCGGAGCTGCCCGCGTGCAGCGACCCCGATGTCCTCATGACCAGCTTGGCGCCCGGCACCCACTGGTCGCTGTAGTGCACCACGCCGTCTTTACCGACCCAGCGGTAGACATCGGCGTGGGCGAGGCCGAGCGTGCCGGCCAGCATGAATCCCGACAACAGGATCAAGATTGAGGTACGTGACATGGACGTCTCCCGGCATGGCGGTGCCCGCCTGGTCGAGCCGACATTCTAAGGCCCTGTCCCGTGGGCGGCGGGTGGACCGGGGTCCCAAAAATGAAAGCCCCCGGGCCGCAGGCGGCGGACCGGGGGCTGGGCAAATAGCTCGAGCTTGAGCTTACATATCGTAGGCGCGCTCGCCGTGGACGGTGATGTCCAGGCCCTCCCGCTCCTCGTCCTCGCTCACGCGCAGGCCGATGGTCGACTTGACGAGGTAGAAACCGATGGCCGAAACCACGGCGGTCCACACGATGACGACACCCACGGCCTCGGCCTGGATGAGCAGTTGATGCCAGATGCCGGGGTAGGCGCTGCCGCCCGGTCCGCCGAGCGCCGGATCGTTGAAGATGCCGGTGGCGAGTGCGCCGAAGATGCCCCCCAGGGCATGTACTCCAAAGACGTCCAGAGCGTCATCGGTGCGGATCATTTTCTTCAGTCCCGTGACGCCCCAGAAGCAAAGTGGTCCGACACCGAGGCCGATCAGGAATGCGCCCGGTATGCCGACGTTGCCGGCGGCCGGCGTGATGGCCACGAGGCCGGCCACCGAGCCCGAGGCCGCGCCCAGCATCGAGGGCTTGCCCTTGATGATCCATTCCGTGCCCATCCAGGCGAGCACCGCGCAGGCGGTGGCGAGATAGGTATTCAGGAAGGCGAGCGCCGCCGAGCCGTTGGCCTCGAGGGCGGAGCCGGCATTGAACCCGAACCAGCCGAACCACAGGAGCGAGGCGCCGATCATGGTCATGGTGAGGCTGTGCGGGGGCATCGGCTCCTTACCGAGGCCGATGCGCTTGCCGAGGATGATCGCGCCCACCAGGCCTGCGACGCCGGCGTTGATGTGCACCACGGTGCCGCCGGCGAAGTCGAGTGCGCCCAACTTCCACAGGAACCCGCCCACGGGATGCGCGCCCGGCGTGGTATCGAGGCCCGGCCAGTACCACACCATGTGCGCCACCGGGCAGTAGCAGAAGGTGAACCAGAACGCCAGGAACACAAGGATGCCCGAGAACTTCACCCGCTCGACCAGCGCGCCCAGGATCAGGCAGCAGGTGATGGCGGCGAAGGTGGCCTGGAAGCCAACGTACACCAGCTCATTGAGCACCACACCCTTGTCGAACGTGCCGATCGTGGAGAACGCGCCGGTGGCCGGGTTGAAGGTGCCGGCGAGGAACAGGCGGCTCAGGCCCCCGATGAAGGCGTTGCCTGCGGTGAAGGCCAGGGAATAGCCGTAGATGCACCACAGGACCGAGATCAGCGAGAAGCCGACGAACACTTGCATCAGCACCGAGAGCATGTTCTTGGTGCGCACGAGGCCGCCGTAGAACAGGCCGAGCGCCGGCACCGACATCAGCAGGACCAGTGCGGTGGAGGTCATCATCCAGGCCATGTCGCCCTTGTTCGGCACGGGTGTGGCGGCGCAGGCCATCGTGGGGCTGAGCGCCACGAGGGCGGCAGCCCCTGACATGAAGAGGAATTTGACGTGTTTTGGAGCAATGCGCATGTTTTCTCCCGGGGCGGTTCTCGTGCGACGTGCGTTTCGAGGCGATCGGACTACATATGGGGGCTGCCCGAGCCGCCGTGACGCGCGTAAGCTGATGACGCGGGCGTGGTGCAGAATCCATGCCATCGGAAATTTCAGTGCAGTTTCCGCAGCTTGCGTCGGATTTGCGCCAGCTCTCGCACCGATGTGGTGCCGCCCGCTGGTCCCTTCGCCCCAAAGCGGGGCACGTATTTCGAGGTCAGTGACGATGGATATCTTTGGTATCGATGCGATCGCCCGCCGGCTTGCAGACAGCGTCCCGCCTGCCCTGCGCACCATGCAGAAGGACCTGGAGGACAACTTCCGGGCGGTGTTGCGGGCCAGCCTGAGCAAGCTCGATCTGGTGACCCGGGATGAATTCGACACCCAGACGCGGGTGCTGCAGCGCACACGGGAGCGCCTGGCCGAGCTCGAGGCACGGCTTCAGGCGCTGGAAGGCGGCCCGCCACCGACGGGTCGCTAGCCGGATCGCAGGCTCGACGGGCTCGCGCCATGGCCACCGTCGCGCGCCTGGCTTGTCGGGCCCAGGTGGGCCTGTCAGCGCCGCTGGTACAGGTGGAAGTAACGCTCGCCAGCGGCCTGCCGGTGTTCTACATCGTGGGCCTGCCAGCTACGGTCGTGAAGGAAAGCCGTGAGCGGGTGCGGGCCGCGCTGCTGTCCTGCGGTTTCGACTATCCCGCCGGGCGGATCATCGTCAATCTCGCACCGGCGGAGATCCCCAAGGAAGGCGGGCGTTTCGAGCTGCCGATGGCCCTCGGCATCCTGGTGGCCTCCGGGCAGCTCGCGCCGCAGCCCGGCGCGCCGCCCTGCGAGCTGTACGGGGAGCTCAGCCTGGATGGTGAGGTCAAGCCGGTCCGCGGCATCCTCCTCGCCGCCGCCCATGCCAGGGGCGACGGGCACGAGCTGATCGTCCCGAGCGCCAATCTGAAGGAAGCGCTCATCGTGGCGAGCGGCCATGTCCGGGCGGCCGCACACCTGAGGGAAGTCTGCGAGCATTGGGCGGGCCGCGCCGTGCTGCCGCCGGGCGAAGTTTCGTTGCTCCCCCTGGCGCCGCCTCGGGCAGCTCCCGACTTGACCGACGTGCGCGGGCAACTGCAGGCCAAGCGCGCCTTGCTCATTGCGGCCGCAGGATCCCACAGTCTGCTCATGATCGGTCCACCGGGCAGCGGCAAGAGCATGCTGGCGCAGCGCCTGCCGGGCTTGCTTCCGCCCCTGACGCGCTCGGAGGCCCTGGATTGCGCGGGCATCGCCTCGGTCAGCACGGCCGGCTTCAATCCGGGCGCCTTCGGCGAGCGGCCCTTCCGGTCCCCTCATCACACGGCCTCGGCGATCGCCATGGTCGGCGGCGGCGCCCGGGCGCGCCCCGGCGAGATCAGTCTGGCCCATCATGGGGTGTTGTTTCTCGACGAGCTTCCGGAATTCGACCGGCGCGTGCTCGAAGCGCTGCGCGAGCCTCTGGAGGCCGGGATGGTGACGGTATCGCGCGCTGCAGCGCATGCCGAGTACCCTGCGGCATTCCAACTCATCGCCGCCATGAATCCCTGCCCCTGCGGGCACCGGGGCGATCCGGGCGGGAACTGCCGCTGTACGCCAGCCCAGGTGCGCAACTACCGCGCCCGCATCTCCGGCCCGCTGCTCGACCGGCTGGACATGCATGTCGAGGTGCCGCGTCTTGCGGCTGCAGACTTCCGCGAGGGTCCGCGGGGTGAAGCCAGTTCCGTCCTGGCCGAGCGTGTGGCACGGGCCAGGGCCTTGCAGCTGCAGCGCCAGGGACGGTGCAACGCGCGCTTGACGGATGCGCAGGTGCAGCAGTGGTGCGCGCCGGATACCCCCGCTCGCGCGCTGCTCGATCAAGCCATGCAGCAGCTGCGCCTCTCGGCCCGGGCACGCCAGCGTGTCCTGAAACTGGCCCGCACCATTGCCGACCTCGAAGGCCTGCCGGACATCACCGCCCCGCACGTGGGCGAGGCGGTGATGCTGCGATGCATGGACCGGGAGCGCGCTACTTCTTCTTGCCCTTGACCAGGGCGGGGTCCACCAGGGACACCATGTAGTTGACCGCCCGCATCACGATCGCGTCCGGCAGGGTCGGCCGTCCACCCTTGGCCGGCATGGTGCCGGCATGCCCGGTGAACCCGTGCAGTGCATGGTCATAGAGCGTCGGCAGCCCCTTGGCGATGTGCGGCGCCCACGCCGCCTTGTCGCCGGCTTTGGGCGCACCTGCGATGCCCGGTCCATGGCAGGCGCTGCAGGTCTGCTCAAACAGCTCTTTGCCGGTGGTCGGAATGCCGAGAGCGCCGCTGCCGGCACTGCCGGCGGAGGTGGCGCCCGCCGAGGGCTTGATCGCAAGAGCGGCATTGTTCTGGCCGGCGATCGCTTCCTGGGCAAAGGGGGCGACGCGCTTGGAGACATCCTTGATGTACTCGGTCTCGGTCCGGATTTCCCTGCCCTGCGTGTGGCTGCCGACGTAACGGGCGAAAACGAAGATCAGGATGGCGATCGTGGCGAGCATGCCGATCACCAGGCTGAACACATTGATGAAGTGAGTGTCCTGCTTGCTCACGATACCTCTCTGGGGAATCGGTGAACACGGAGCCGAGAGTATAGCCGTTTGCGCGCCATCCGGCTGAGGCAGATGCGAGGCCATTGCCGCACGGAAGGGCGCTTTCCGGGTTCTCTCCCCGTGGTGCCCCGGAAATGGACGCGCAAGCGCCGAGCCGCGTATGATTACCGACCCCGGCCGGGATTCATCCGGCCCCCGGGCGGGGCGCCCGTAGCTCAGTTGGAT